>CALCCG010000096.1 GCA_937899785.1 uncultured Erythrobacter sp.
GGAGAACTGGGCTGGGTATAGCGTTGGCGTTATGCGCCAGCGTTTTGCAGCAATGGGTTAGTAGGGCGGCCCGCATTTGCATTCGCAGTCAAGGCTGCGTAACCCTGTCCGGGCAAAGGGGTACCGCCACGTTTCATGAGCCGTTCGAGCTGCATCTTCTTACCCGGGTTTATGTGCGACGGACGCTTGTTCGACGCCCAGAAACGCGCGCTTGAGGTGCATGGGCATGCTTGTATGGACGGCGTCTTGACGAGCGCGGAGACCATTGAGGGGTTGGCAGCGGCGGTCTTGCATACCGCTCCTGAGACCTTCGCTGTGATCGGGTTGTCGATGGGCGGAATTGTCGCGCTCGAACTCGTCCGGCAGGCGCCGCAGCGTATCAGCCATATTGCGCTGCTTAACACCACGCACCGCGCCGACCGTGCAGGGGCAAAGCGTATGGCGCAGCTAGAACGCGTGAACAGGGGAGAGCTGAGCCTTGTTCTGCGCGACGAGCTCAAGCCGATGTACATGCACCCGTCTAACCGCCTCCCGGACCGGCTCGAACTGTTGTCGGGCATGGCGGAAGCTCTGGGTGAAAGAGTCTTCGAACAGCAAACCAAGGCGCTAATGCAGCGCTCCGCCTACACTGAGACGCTCGCTGAAATAGCCTGCCCGAGCCTGGTGTTGACGGGTGAGGACGATACAGTTTGCCCTCCCGATCTGCATCACGAAATTGCTAAAGCTATCCCCGAGGCTCGACTAACGCTGATACCGCAATGCGGGCACTTATCGACGCTGGAGCAACCCGAAATGGTGAGTGAGGCGTTGTTGGACCTTCTCGCCCGGCAACTTTGAAAGCCTACTCTTCCACTCGCAATACACTGAAGGACAACACGCTGCATGCACGAACTGGGACAGTCCTTTGGAGCGCTCAATTGGGCGATCGTAATTACCTACCTGATCGGCAATCTCGCGCTCGGCTGGGCGATGAGCCGTCGGATATCGACCGCTGAGGACTACAATTTCGGCGATCAGTCTACGCCGTGGTGGGCGATCGGCATATCGGTGATGGCCACTTATGTCAGCGCGTTGTCCTTTCTGGGCGGGCCCGCCTGGGCCTATGGCGACGGGATGGCGGCGCTCGCCATCCATATCAATTACCCGCTCGTCATTTTCGTGGTGGTGGTGTTCTTCCTGCCCTTCTTCTTCAACAGCGGGCTGAGCTCAATCTATGAGTATCTCGAGCGGCGCTTTGGCAGTTCCTCTCGCACCGTGATGAGCCTCCTTTTCATGATGTCGCAGAGCATCACGACCGCGACCATACTGACAGCAACGGCCATCGTTGTGACCTTTGTTACCGGAATCGAACCGCGCACTGCGATCATCGCAATGAGCGCAATCGTGGTGCTCTACACTCTGATGGGCGGCATGAACGCGGTGATTTGGACCGACGTACTGCAGGGCGTGATCCTGTTTATCGGGGCCGGGATTGTGCTCTATTTCGTGCTGACAGACGTCGCACCCATGTCTGGCGCATTGGATTTTCTGGCTCGTGAAGGAAAGCTCAATCCACTCGATACAAGCCTCGATATCACAATCGCACCCACGGTCTGGTCAGGCGTCATTGCAATGACGTTGTTTCACATCACCGTTTACGGGGCCAATCAGATGATGGTTCAGCGCGCCATGGCCGCACGAAACATTGGCGATGCCAAGAAGTCCTATCTGATGATGGGGTATGGTGCCTTTTTCATCTATTTCCTGTTCTTTTTCATCGGCGCGCTGCTCTTCGTCCATTATGAGGGTCGCCCGTTCGAACAAAGCAACGAGATTATTCTCACCTTTGCCAACGCGCTGGCGATCCCCGGGCTGATGGGCATCTTGGTGGCGGCGGTGCTGTCCGCGTCGATGTCCAGCCTGTCCTCCGCCTTCAACTCGCTTTCGACCGTAAGCGTGGTGGATTTCTACAAGCCGTTTGTGAAGTCCAGCGGCAAGGAAAGCCATTATCTCAACGCCTCGCGCGTGTTCACATTGGTGTGGGCGGTGATCGTGATCCCGTTGGCGTTCGTGTTTATCGAGAGCGGCGGAGCAATTCTGGAGACGTTGTCCAAGGTCGGATCCTATCTCGTCGGCGCAAAGCTGACGATGTTTGGCCTGGGCTTCTTTTCCAAGCATGCCAACGAACGCGGCCTTTTGATCGGCGTGGTGGCGGGCTTTGTGAGTTTGGCTCTGGTGACTGGTTTTGCTGGATTTGAGGGCCTGTATCCCCAATTGGCCTGGCCTTGGTACGTGGTGCTGGGCGGGGGCGTGAATCTGGTTGTCGCATGGGTCGCCAGCGTTGCTCTGGGAGGCTTCCAAAAGGAATGGCATGAACATTCCGTCCCCGGTCAGCTGGCTCATTTCGAAGCGACCGGAAAGCCTCGTGAGCAGGGCGGCTGGTATATAGTGCCTGGTCTGGCGGAAGCGCCCGTGTGGGGTCTTCTCCTTGTCTTTGTCGCCATCCTCCTCTTCCTGGCGTGGTTCGGATCGCTTGCTTAAGCCGCGCCAGCCTTAGGACGCCTTATCGTACACCGGAGCAATCACGTTATGCGTAACACCGATTTCATCCAGACCACCCATGTCGGCAGCTTGCCGCGGTCGAAAGCGGTCACCGACCTTGTCTTTGCTCAGGAGGCGGGAGAAGCGATAGACCCGGACGAATTCAACGCTACTATCAAGGATGCAGTGAAGACTGCGGTGGGGCGCCAAAAGGATGCTGGCATTACAGTCGTTTCAGACGGCGAGATGAGCAAGATATCCTACGCGACCTACATCAAGGACCGCATCACGGGCTTTGAAGGCGACAGCCCGCGCCGCGCGCCGTCCGATCTTGAAGAGTTTCCAGCTTTCCTCGAACGCCAAGCCAAATCCGGAGGCACCCCCACTTATAAACGCCCAACTTGCGTAGGTGCCATCGAAGTGAAGTCGATGAAACCGCTTGAAGATGACCTTGCCAACTTCTCAGCTGCGCTTGATGAAACCGGCGGGGTGAGCGGCTTCATGAACGCAGTGTCGCCCGGCACAATCGCGCTCTTCCAACCGAACGAATACTACGACACACACGACGATTATCTCGAAGCGCTCGCGGAAGCGATGCGCCCTGAATACGAGGCGATTGTCGAGGCAGGTTTGCAGATCCAGCTGGATTGTCCCGATCTCGCGCTGGGGCGGCACATGATGTTCAAGGATCGCTCGGACGAGGAATTCGTGAAAAGCGCCAACAAGCATGTCGATGCGCTTAACCACGCGCTTCGCAACGTCCCCAAGGATAAAGTGAAGATGCACATGTGCTGGGGCAATTATGAAGGCCCCCACCATCATGACGCGCCGATGGATATGGTCTTGCCGGTGGCGCTGAGAGCCAAGATCGGCGGCCTGTCTTTCGAGCACGCCAATCCGCGTCACGCGCACGAGTGGAAAGTGTTTAAGGCGATGGATATTCCTGAAGATCTGACGCTGATCCCGGGCGTGATTGATTCCACCACGCATTTTATCGAACACCCCGAACTGGTCGCGCAGCGGATTGAAACCTTCACCAATCTAGTCGGGCGCGAGCGTGTGATCGCAGGGTCAGATTGCGGCTTTTCGACGTTTGCTGGCTATAACGGCCTCGACGAGGAGATCGTCTACGCTAAACTTGGTTCGATGTCCGAAGGAGCAAGGATCGCGAGCGAGAGGCTATGGGCCTAGACGCTACTTTCAAAGAACGGCTCGCAAGTGAGGAGCCGCTGATCGGCACGTTTCTGAAGACGCCGAGCGCAATGGTGTGCGAAGTGCTGAGCCGGGCGGACCTCGATGCTGTGTGCATCGACGCTGAACACGCGCCCTTTGATCGCCGCGATATCGATGCGTGTGTACACGCGCTCACACATGCGGGAATGCCGGCCATTGTGCGCATCCCTGCGCTGCGTTCAGAGTACATTCTCAACGCGCTCGATTGCGGCGCGGACGCCATACTTGCGCCCCATATAGCCAGCGTTGAGGACGCGCAGTTCCTTGTTGCGCAGGCCACTTACGGCGAAGGGCGGGGCTTTGCCGGATCCTCTCGGGCTGCGGGCTATATGGCGCGCGGCATGGCCGATCACATCGCCACCAGCAATGCGCGTGTTAGTGTGATCGCGCAGATCGAAGACAAGGCCGCGCTTGATAATCTCGACGCCATCTTGGCGGTCGACGGGATCGATTGCTTCTTCATTGGCCGCGCCGATCTCACCGTTTCGCTGGGGTTCGACAATCCCAACGAGCAGGCGGTGATCACAGCGGTGGAGCATGTTTGCCGTACCGCGCAAGCTGCGGGACGCCGCGTCGGTATGTTCACTGCCAATATCGACGAGTTGCCCAAGTGGCGCGCTCTGGGAGCCAGCCTGTTTCTGCTCGGCTCCGACCATTCCATGATGCTCGAAGGCGCCAGCGGGCTAACGAGCCGCGTACGCGCGCATTTCTAGATCTGATAGAAGCGTTCCGCGTTGGCTGCGAACATTGCGGCGATCTCAGCGTCGGTGAAATCCTGAACCACCTCAAGATAGGTCTGCATCGTGTGCTCATATGAGGCATAGAGGTTGTCAACAGGGAAATTGGAGCCGAAGGCGATGCGTTCCGGGCCAAACAGGTCGATTGCAGTCAGGATCAAGGGGCGCACGTGATCTGCGTCCCAGTCGTGGTTGAACATGCCAAACCCTGATAGCTTGCAGAGCGCGCCGGGCACTTGCGCGATTGCGGTGAGTCCCTCTCTCCAATAGGCCAGTCCTTGATCGGAAAAGTCGCTGGGACTGCCCGCATGACATAGCGCGACCTTCAACCCGTCCACGGCGCCGAGCACCCGGGCGGCCTCGCGCATTAGGGGCGGAGTTAGCTGCAGGTCGAAAGAAAGATCGCGCCGAGCGAGTTCGTCCAAGCCTTTATGAAAGTCAGGGTCGCTCAAGAGTGTGTTGGTGCCGGTCTTGGCGTCCTCTTCCGCGCTGCGGCCAACGATCTGGCGTATCCCTCGTATCGCTGGATGCTCCGCGTGTTGGTCGAGGACATCGCAAATGTCTGGGCTAGTCAGATCGGCGAACGCGATGATTGCGCTCGGCAGTCCCATCGCATCTGCGCAAGACTGCAGCCAGCTTGTCTCTTTGAGGCTGTCTTGCTGAGCTACACCGACTTGAACATGGACCGACTTCACAACCGGAAGATGGGCGAAATCCTTGCGGAAATCCTCTACCAGATAGTCGCGCTGGATCGGCGCAGGGTCACCGAAGAAGCGCACGACGCCTTGCTCCATCAGCCAGGGATAGTCGCAATGCGAAAGGTCCCAAAGGTGGTGGTGTGCGTCGATGATGCGCGCTGGCGAGCGCATCCCTAGACCGCCGTCGCGATCTGACGATGGACCGCCACATCATCCCAGATCGTGACCTCCTGCGTGATCTGGCCGTTCAGGATGCGCCAATGGGTGATGCCCATGATGACGATCGGCTTCCCCCCAGGATTGCCATAAGCGCCCGCATTGGTGTGGTTGCCGGCAAAACTCCAGCGAACAGCAATGTCACGTCCGGCGCCGCTCAGATAGGGAATGTCGGCGATATGCTCGATCGCAAATGCCGCTTGGCCAAAGCAGCCGAACAGCGCGCGCGTGTGGGCAAGAAGCTCACCGCTGCCATAGAGGAAGTCGAGCGAGGGATAGGTCGTTTTGACGCGAAAGTCATAGGCTTGCCGTGTCGCCTCTTCATCGCCACTAAGCCAAACCTGAGCCAGAACGAACTGCGCGAAAGCCAAGGGATCTGCTGAAGGATCAGATAGCATAGCAACTTTCGGCACTGTGTTCGCAAGCGTGGCCTGATAGCGGTCTGCGTGGTGTTCGAGCAGCGAGAAACCGCGTGCAGCGTCCTCTCCAGCCTGGCGCTGGGCAATAGCCACAGGATCGTAGCCCAACTGGATCGCCATCCCGGAATAGTCGCGCGCGAGCCATTCCTCATAGATCCGGTTGTCGCGGCAAGCGCAGTCGGCAATCGTGATAACCTTGACCCGTTTGCCGGTCGCCGGGCCAAAGTCACTTGGACCAAGATTGGTCATCGGGCTGGTGATCAGATGCGAAGAATAAAAACCCGCCTCGCCGTCATTGGACCACACAACATTGTCCGGCTCTAGGCGGCGGTCCGGAAAGGCCGCCAGCGTTGCGTGTGTGTTGGTAACGACCGTCTCAACCCCGACGATCTCACCCGCGAGTGTGTGGATGGCGCAGTCAGCCGTGTAATAGTCGCGGCATTTTTCGACCTGGCGCTGGTGCCAGATTCGATCCGTAATGCGCACGATATAGTCGGGAAAATCGACAAACTCTTCGTCAAACCCCGGCATGTCCATTCGCCGACCGGGCACCGGATTAAGGAGGTCTGCTTCACTGGTGGTCGCGACTTCGGTGATAGGCAGCGCGCCTAGATACTGGCTCATTGTGCGGTCCAGCCCCCGTCGACCAAAAGACTGTGCCCCGTCACCATGCGCGCGGCGGGTGACGCCAGATACAATGTCGCTGCCGCGACATCCTCAATGGATCCAACTTGGCCAAGAGGGATACTGTCTTGCACGAATTGAGCGAACTCAGGCTTAGCAAGCATAGGCTTGGTCATGGGTGTCTCAATAAAGGTCGGCGCAACTGAATTCACGCGAATACCACGCGGCGCGAGTTCCACCGCAAGCGCCTTTGTAAAGCCCTCCACGCCGTGCTTGGTCATGCAGTAGGCCGTGCGACCGGGCGATCCGACATGGCCCATCTGCGAGCTCATGTTTACGATGGCCGCGCCGCGATCCATCTTGGCCAGAGCCGCCCGCGTGATCCGGTAAAGTGAACGCAAATTGAGATCGAGCATTACATCCAGGTCTTTATCGGTGACCTCGGAGATCGGCTTGGGTCGATTGGTGCCAAGATTATTGACCAGGATGTCAAGGCTTTCCAACGTCGCAATACGATCCAGAAAGGCGTCAGAACTCGCATCCAGTGCCCAGATTTCCCCTCGGTCGCCAAGCTCTCTTGCGAGCGCTTCGAGATCGTTCGATGGCCGAGCCACGCCAATGACGTGTGCACCCTCTTTGGCCAGAGAAATCGTTACTCCGCGTCCGATGCCTTTGCTCGCGCCTGTAACAAGCGCAAGGCGTCCTTGCAGTTGGCTCTGCATCAGGCCGCGATAGCGTTTGGCAGTCCGGTCACCAAGAGCGCGGTAGCCGGTTCGTCGGTGCTGTTCGCGATGGCGCGTACAGCTCCGGCGACGATGGTCGCGGTGTCACCATCTGCCAAGTCTTCGCTCGAGCCATCGGCGGTAATCGCAAGCTTGCCAGACTGCGCGAACAGGACTTGTGGCGCGTCAACCGCGCCCAGGTCAACCACGGCACCAGACTGAAGCGTCAGCTCTTCAACGGCGAAGTCATGTGGCCAGGAAAGCGCACCATCGGGATGCACAATCCGGCGACGGCTCACCTCTGGAGTGGTATCGCCCGGCGTGGCTTGGTCTGCGATCACACAACACATGCGCAAGCGATCAGCGTCAAAGCGCTGCAGCGCCGCGACTTGAGCGGTCGACGTGCGGGGCATGGAGCTGATACCCTCTGGCACGCTTTCCCCTTTGGTGGTGTCAATGAGGGACCCGTTCTCAAGCAGGATCAGCCCGTATTCCTCGGCCATGTCAAAGACGTGGGGAGCCCAAAGAACTCGTCCGGGATCATCCCCGCCAAGCACGGCGAAGAGAAACCCTGTGTCCTCTCCTATGTTTTCGAAACCTCTGAAAACCCGTGTAGGAATTGAGATCGCATCGCCCGGTCGCAGCGTGATTTTGGCGTCTTCGCCGCGCTCACCCAAGTCGAAAGACCAGGTGCCGGTGTGGACGTAGAAGAACTCAGATGTTTCGTGGCTGTGTTGTGAGTTTACACATCCCGGCGGTTGGCGTGCGCCGCCAATGTTGAATCCATGCGGGCGAGCGATATGAACATGCTGATTCGGATTTTCCGACACCCCCGGGCCTATGATTGTGAAGTTTTCCTTCTTGTCTGAACCCGGTGTGCGCGTATCAATAAATGCGTCGAAACAGGGCCTGAGTTCGCTGTAGCGAACGACCTCAATCGTCTCGACGCAGAGTTGGCCCGCTTCCGGCTTCGTTTCCCGTCCCATGAATCAATCTAGAGATATTTTTGCATTCGAAGTCAATATGGTTATGGCATTATCCAATATGGCATGGGCGCCGCAAAGAGGAAACGCCCATAGCGGGGAGTTGAATTGAGCGCGATACCAGACTTAAGTGCGGCGCGTCGGATCGCCGAGGTCTTTCAGCACGCATGGCTGGAGGCGCCAATCGGCGACCTTGAGAGCGCGCTGCGGGATCATACTGCGCCTGACTATCACTGGCGTGGATCACGCCCGCTGTATGAGAAAGACAACCTGAGTGCAGCATGTCGGGAGGCCTTGGAGCCTCTTCGGCACGCATTCCACCCTCTCAAGCGGCGCGAATATATCTCGATCAGCGGCCTTAACGATGCAGATGGCGGAAAGAGCGTTTGGACGTGTTCGCTTGGGCATCTGAGTGGACCGTTCGTCAGCGAGTGGCTGGGCTTTCTTCCTACCCAGCAACTTGTTCAACTGCGCTACGCCGAGTTTCAGAAGATCGAAGGTGATCAAGTGGCCGAGACGGCGCTGCTTTTCGATCAGGGGGACTTTCTACGCCAGATCGGGCTCGATCCCTTCCCGCACCAACTTGGTGCTCGCCATGTGTTTCCGCCACCATGGAAGGCGGGTCGGCGCGATTGCGGCTTGGAGGTCGCCCAAGAGACTGCTGATCTGGTCAACCGCATGATTGAAGATCTCGATCTACTCAACAAGACCGGCAACGACACTTGCCCGCCCGAATATCTCGCGAGGAGCTGGCATGACGATATGGCGTGGTATGGGCCGGCTGGCATCGGCGCGATGATGACTATTCCGCTCTATCAGGCGCAGCATCAATACCCCTTTCGGCAAGGCCTTTCCAACAAGCAATATCACGGCCACGTCGCGCGCATTGCCGACGGCGATTACGCGGCGTTCTTTGGTTGGCCCAACCTCTCCAACAGTCCGCGCGAGGGATATCTTGGCCTTCCAGCCAGCGACATTCGCGGCGAAATGCGGATCGTCGATGTCTACCGGCGCGATCGTGACAAACTCGCCGAAAACTGGGTGATCATCGATCTACCCCATTACTTTGCGAGCTTTGGGATCGACCTGCTTGAGCAGGCAAGGGCTGCGCAGAACAGAGACTGACCGGGATGCCGCCCCGTAGCGCGATGCGCATGACAAAATGGGAGCTCCCTCGAGAGCTCCCCTTTCGCCGTCAGGCGCGTCCACAAGCGCGCTTAGGTCTGGTCTTTTAGAACCTGGCGCGGAAACGCACGCCGTAATTGCGCGGGAACAGGTAGGACGACTGAAGCAGATCATCGCCGCCATTATTGTTCGAACGGCTGAGCACGGCCTCATCCTCAATGTTCTCAACGAAGGCCTCGATCGAATAGCTGCCTTCCGCAGAATCCCAGACGAGACGCAGGTCACTCTTGGTGAAGCTGTCCTGTTGCGCCCCGGGATCAAGCGCGAAGAGGTTCGAGGTGTTGAACCCGTCGCTATAGTAGAACTGGCCGATCGGTGTGATGGTGCCGAAGTCTCCCAGATCGATCACGTAAGAGGCTGCAAGTGTAAGAGTGAACTCAGGCGAGAAGGTGGTCTGTTCGCCTTCCAGATCGACAAACAGGTCCGTGGTCCCATTGTTGAGCTGATAAGGGGTGGTCTGTCCAAATTCCCCATACTCCGAATTCACATAGGCGGCGATCGCGGTCAGTGTAAGGTCCGGTGTCGGGCTCCAGATGGCTTCAAGATCCACACCGTAAACGTCGATCGTGCCGCTGTTCTCCGAGAAGGTGACGCCGATACCGGTGTTCGGATCGATAACCTGGAACTGCGCCAGCAGATTGGCGTATTCGGTGTAATAACCCGCGAGGTTAAAGACGAGCGTGCCGTCTGCAATAACGCTCTTCAGACCAAGCTCGTAGACCGTCGATTCCTGCTGGTCTGTTGTGGTCCCGTTGTTATTGATGACGCCGGATAGGAACCCTGTTGCCGTTGTCGCGTAAAGCAAGACATCGGGATTCAGATCATACTCAATGGTGGCGCGGTAATCGACGTTGTCGAACGTCTCATTGCCGGTGTTCGCACCCGGCGCGTTGCGATCAATTATGAACACGTCGCGGCTGTCCGGTAGAATGACTGGGGCCGCACCCGCCGCGAATTCCGGAGCGACCGTAACCGGCCCGTTGGCGGTGAAGTTGCTACCGCCGCCTTCGAGTGTCTTCTCTTCCGAGGAATAGCGAAGGCCGCCAACAAGCCGCAGGGAGTCGGTAACTTCAAAAGTACCCTGCGCGAACAGACCGACGGTCTCGATGTCGATGAACGCGCTGTCGGCAAAGAACCCGTTGAAGCTTCGATCAAGGCCCGTGAGCGGTGTCGAAGTCAGAACTGGCAGAGACAGCGGATTTCCATCGCCATCCAGCACCGGCTGACCGGCGTTGTTAAGCACCGGCACGGCTACCCCGCGCGCGCTATCATCGCGCAACGTTTGGTTATAGATCGAGAAACTGAAGAAGCTCTCATCCTTCGAATAATAGGCGCCAGCCGTCAGGTTGAACGGCCCGTCGAAATCGGTGTTGAAGTTCAGCTCTTGTGTGAAACTTTCCAGCGTCTCATCAAAACCACCGATGGCGTGCGGGTTCGCGCTGAAGTCGAAATCGAATCCGAACAGGTTCTGAAAATCGGTGTAGGATGTGATCGACTTGACCGAAACAGAGCCCAGATCAAGGTTCATCTCCAGGCTGAGAACCGTCTCCTTCAGATCCACATCAGGCACATAGTCCTGTTCGATCGTGTAAGGGCCCGTGTTTGGCTGGCCACTATTAGCCGCGAAATTCGATGGGGCTGCCCCCCGGTTCGGGTTGGCGCAGTCTTGCTCTGAACCGAATGCATCGGTGTGGCCCGAAGGCGTTACGCCACGGCACAGAAAAGTGTAGCCAAACAGGCCCGCCTCGCGGCCGTCCTCTTCAGTGTGCTGAATGCGGGCGATTAGGTCAAAGTTGTCAGTTGGCTCCCAAAGTAGGCTGACGCGCAAGCCCTTATCGTCTTGCTGACCAATGTCAGGCCCGGCGAGGTTCTCGATGTAGCCATCGCCTTTCGTCACATAACCAGCCCCACGGATCGCCACCGTGTCGCCAAGCGGAATGTTGATGAAGCCTTCGCCGCGGAATGTGTCGAAGCGCTCATAGCCGACCTCGATCCCCGCTGAATAATCGCCGAGCTCGGGCTTGTTGGTCGTGAGGTTGAGAGCACCAGCAAAGGTGTTGCGGCCGTAGAGCGTGCCCTGCGGCCCCTTGAGAAACTCAACTCGCTCAATGTCGAAGAATGCCCGCGTTTGCTGTGACGCGCGAGCCTTGTAAACGCCATCGACAAAGGCGCCGACAATCGAACTGTTGTCGCCGAACGTGTTCGAGGAGTTAGCGCCGCGTACGTTGAATTTGGCGTCGTTACCGGTGAACGAGAAGTTCACGCCCGAGGTCACAAGCTCAAGACGCGAGACGTCTGTGATACCCGCCTTGTCGAGAGCTTCGGCGTCGAACGCCTGGATCGAGGAACTGACATCCTGAATGCTCTGCTCGCGCTTGTTCGCTGTGACGATGATGATGTTGCCGCCCGCCTCTTCTTCAGCAGTCTCGGCATCCTGTGCCAAGGCTACGGAAGGGATGGAGAGCGCAACCGCGCCCAGCGAAGCACTGACCAGCAATTTAGATGAGATCTTGCGCATTACGTTCCCCTAGGTTTGTTCGCGCGGCCTTTTGGCCGGAAACTCTGACATTTGATGGCTACGAAGCGCACTGTGACAATTCAAGGACGTTTTGACTTCGAATGCATAATCTGGATCAAATTGTGGCAAAAATGCATGCTTTTGGGCGGAGTCTGTGAAACTCCTGAGAATAGCATCTTGATATTACGAAATAAAAATTCTGGATCCTCAAAGGCCAAATTTGATTGCGGATACAATCCGTGTTTTGGGGCGGTGTGGGGGTGGTCTCGACATATGCGCCCCATTGAGGCTAGCGTGGCGTGGGATGAGTGAACCAAAGCCGCCAGGGTCTGATCGCAAGCGATCCGTCACATCGTACGATGTGGCGAGATTGGCGGGTGTATCGCAGTCGGCTGTGTCACGTTGCTACAAGCCCGGCGCCTCTGTCTCACAAAAGACAAGAGCTAAGGTCGAAAGGGCGGCCAAGGCGCTGGGATATCAGCCGAACGCGCTCGCTCGTAGCCTGATCACATCGCGCTCCAACTCGGTTGCGGTGATTATCTCCAACTTGACCAACCTGTATTACCCCGAGGTACTCGCACAGCTGAGCCAGAACTTTTCGCAGCGGGGCATTCGCGTCCTGCTATTTGCCCTGGAGAGCGAGAGCGAGGTGGATAGCGCGCTGTCGCAGATCTGGCAGTATCAGGTTGACGGCGTCGTGTGTGCGGCGAAGCTGACCAAGGATCAGATAACCGAGTTCTCCGATCGGGCGATCCCGTTGCTGTTCTATAATCGCCAAGCGGGAAGCCACGCTGCGAGCGCTGTTTGCTGCGACCAGGCTGACGGTTCACACGTCTTGTGCGAAGGCTTGCTGCGGGCCGGGCATACATCCTTTGCATTGCTTAAGGGGCCAGCGGATAGCGTCGTTGGCACTGAGCGCGAAGATAGCGCGCGTGCAGCGCTTGAGCGGGCCGGCATTGAAACAATAACCGAGCTAAAGGGCGACTTTTCCTATGAGGGCGCGCGCGATGCCATTCGTCGCTTCATGGAAAGCGATGCCAGTCTTCCCGACGCGATCATATGCGTCAACGATGTCTCTGCGATTGGCGCGATGGACACGTTGCGAAACGAGTTTGGTGTCGCGATCCCAGAGCAAGTTTCCGTGGTCGGCTTTGACGGCGTAGGTCCGTCAGGCTGGTCCAGCTTTGACCTCACCACAATCCGCCAACCCGTGCGTCGGATGACAAGGGCTGCTGTTGATATGATCTTGGAACGCGTCGAGACACCGGAGTTGGCAAACGAGAAACGCGTCTTCTCTGGTATCTTTATGAGGGGCAATTCGGCTCGGATCGATATGGCGGATTAAGTCAATCGGTCCATCCGTGGCGGAACGGTGATCCGGCCAAGATTGCGCGCTCCATTGAAATGATCAAGGCGCGCCAGCACATCGACACCAACTTGCGCGTACAAGTCGAGAATATCGACCAAAACCCAGTTTTCGCGGATAAGCCCGTCTTCCATCCGCCAGAAATCAAGGCTGCGCAAAAAGACCTCCTTGTCCGAGGGAGCAATCCCCATCCAGCCGTCATGTGTGAGCGTCAGGCGCATATTGGGCCAGCCGGTCTCACAAACATAGTCGCCCTGCGCCAACCAGGCGGAATTGAGGTCGCCCATAGAATCGAGTTTGCGATCCGGCATGGCTTGAAGGAACGGAACCTGGTGCCAGTTGCGAAAGCCTGATGCCCCCCTTGCGGTACCGATCCCGCAAGGGCCGTACCAATTGAAGCGCGGGTGCCAGTACTTTTCGAGTTGCATGACCTTGGGATCGGGATCCGCCGGATGGCGGCAAAGATCCTCCAGCATAGCGATGACATGCGACATAGTCGCGCTGCCGTCCCCACTGGTCTGCAAGCCGTCCTGCGTCATGGGTGCAGGCGTCGCGAGAAAGGCGCCGGTTTGCGGCGCCATTGGCCACACGCCCGCTTGCATCATCACTTCCGGGATATCCCAGATCGCCTGCATCTCGGTGATGCGCTCTCCATCGAAGTGGTAGAACTCGTGGTAGCGCATGTGGACGAGATGGCCGGTAGGACGAATGCCGAGCCACGGGCCAGTCATCGTGCCCATGTAGTTGCCCATACAGCCCAGCCAATCCTCCCCTTCGGGCGTGGTGCCAGCGAGCACAATCATGTCGCGCCGCTCCAAATCGGGCACGGCGTCCACCAAAGGCGCGTAGCATGTTTCAACCAGCGCCTCGGGTCCATGAAGTGTGCCAAAGGGATGGCACATCTTGAGCGCCGCATCAGACGCAAACAGGTTCGAAGTTGCAGCATTTATGCTATCAAGCGTGAAAGTGGCTGCAGCCTTCTGATAGGCGGCAAATATCGCTTTGATCGCCTCAGGCGTCATGGCTTTCTTTGGCTCCTACTCGACCGGATTGCGCGGTGTGGCAGCGCCCGCATAGGGAACATTGCGACCACCATAGCGGCGCACGCGGACATTGGCTTGTTCGCCGTGTCCCGCAAAGCCCTCAAGCGCACAAAGCCGGCTGCAGTATTCGCCCATCAGGGTCGTTGCCTCATCGGTCAGAACCTTTTGATAGGTGTGCGTCTTCAGGAACTTTCCAACCCACAGGCCGCCAGTGTAGCGGCCAGCTTTCTTGGTCGGCAGCGTGTGATTGGTTCCGATCACCTTATCCCCGTAGGCAACGTTTGTGCGAGGACCGATAAACAGAGCGCCGTAATTGGTCATGTTATCGAGGAAATACTGGTCGTCGCTTGTCATGACCTGGACGTGCTCATTGGCGTAGTCATCCGCGACCTTGAGCATTTCCGCGTGATCCTCACACACGATCACCTCACCATAGGAATCCCACGCCCTGCGCGCGATTTCGCGGGTCGGGAGGATTTCAAGCAGTCGTTCTACCTCAGCCATGGTTTCGCGCGCGAGCTTTTCGCTATTGGTGATTAGGATGGCGGGGCTGTCCGGTCCGTGCTCTGCCTGACCCAAAAGATCAGTGGCGCAGATTTCTCCATCGACAGTTTGGTCGGCAATGACCATCGTTTCCGTCGGGCCTGCGAACAAATCAATGCCGACGCGACCAAACAGCTGACGCTTAGCTTCCGCGACATAAGCGTTGCCGGGGCCAACCAGCATATCGACCGGGCCAATCGATTGCGTGCCGATGGCCATGGCGCCAACCGCCTGCACACCACCGAGCGCATAGATCGCGTCCGCGCCGGCCATGGCCTGGGCAGCCACAATAGCTGGCGCGGCTTTGCCTTCGAAAGGCGGAGCGCAAGTCACCACTCGCGGCACGCCCGCAACCTTCGCCGTGATAACCGACATGTGCGCGGAGGCGAGGAGCGGGTACTTACCGCCGGGCACATAGCAACCAGCCGCGTTCACCGGGATGTTCTTGTGCCCAAGGATAACGCCGGGATGTGTTTCGACTTCGATATCGGTCATCGATTTGCGCTGTTCCTGCGCGAAGTTGCGCACCTGTTTCTGAGCGAATTCGATGTCGTGAATGGCCTGCTTGTCAAGGCTGTCGATGCATTGATTGATCTCGCCATCGGTGAGGCGATAATCCTCGCGGTCCCAGCCATCAAACTTGATAGAGAGTTCGCGCACTGCGTCATCGCCGCGCGTTTCGATGTCAGCAAGAATGCCTTCGACCGTTTCGCGCACTTGTCGTGCGGCTTCGAGGCGAACTTCAACATCCACTGCTTTCTTGAGCCAGACGGCCATTCCAATCTCTCCTTGCATGAACGGCCGTGTCTGATGCGATAGATTCATCCGCAGAAATGGCGCGCTTGGAAGCGCTCGTAGCGCACCCTTGCATTCGAATGCAAAACTTTTCGCGCGATTGGTGTTGCTTGCCTTGGTTCTGGTCTTAACCAGCCGCAGTTGCGCCCAGAGAAGTGCGGCGACGAGCTTGATAGAGCAGCCCGGCGATTACCAGCGGCATCGGGATCGCAAAGGTGGCGAGGCCTATCCATCCGACGCTCATAAAGAGGGCTCCGGACAACAAGGAGGCCAAGGCAGCCGCTATCGCCAGGATGGTGTCATTGACACCTTGCAAGGCGGGGGCCTCTTCCTCGGTCAGTTCCGACTGAAGCATTTGCGTCGAGCTAACGAAGGCAAAATTCCAGCCCACACCAAGGACAATCAGTGCAATGTAGAAATTGCCTAGTTCCATGCCCGTCCAGGCGATAATCGCGGAGACCAGCAAAAGCGATACACCCATCGCTGCTACGCGTCCCGCGCCAAATCGTGCGATGATCGATCCGGTTACGAACCCTGGGCCGAACATTGCCACGATATGCCATCGGATGACATCGGCTGCCTGTGTATCCGCAAATCCGCATCCCACCATGGCCAGCGGGGTCGGAGTCATAAGGAGCACCATAACGCCTTGTGACAAAGCGGCGACGAGAATGGCAAGCGTCACGCGCGGTTTGCTGGCCAGGATCTGTTTGACGTTGACGGAGGGTCCGCGAGAGGTCTCCAGGCTGGTGGGTGGCATAGATAGCCCCAGAACCGGGATCGCTCCGGCAAGGCCAAGCCCAACGATCCCAATATAGGCCCCAGCAAGCGGCAGAGGGGCCAAGGTATCCTTGGACAGCGCAAAAACTTCCGGTCCGATCAACGCCGCCACTAGGCCTGATGCAAGCGTCAGAGAAATCGCCTGTGCCCGGTACTCTGGCGCGACCGCTTCTGACGCCGCGAAGCGGAAGAAGTTGAAGCAGATGAGCGCTCCGCCCAGCGCCGCGTGCGCCGCGCACAGGAACGCGAAGCTCTTTATCTGGATCGCGAAGATAGCGAGGCCGCCTCCCAGGACCAACGCGATCGCCCCAAGGAGAAAGCCGGCGCGCCGACCAAAACGTCCCATGAAAATAGAAATGGGACCCGCAACCGCAATCCCGGCTACCATTTGCACCGACGGCAAAGCCGTAGCGAGCCAATCCTGAGGTGCCATCCAAGCGCCCACCAGGCCACCCATGATGATCAGCATTGGAAGCGCAGCCCCTAGAACCACGTTCGCCAGCAATATCAGAATGAAGTTTCGTCTAAGCATGGTCGAGCGGCTCTCTTTTCCGATGTGTCCGCACATAGTTTTCTGAAGCGCACAAACGCTCAACGCGCTGGCTGGCCGCAGGTTTCTGAATATCCTAAGCATTTCTGTCGGTTTGGGCCGATGTTCGCAACCGACATCAAGAAGCAGCGGATCAATGGCATGCGCGGCTTCTGCCAGTGGCATTGGCACCTCGACGAGATGTTCGTAAAGATCAATGGGGATACCCACCACCTCTGGCGAGCCGCCGATCATGAAGGTGAAGTACTTGAGAGCTACGCAACCAAGAAGTGCGATAAGAAAGCTGCGCTTAGATTCATGAGGAATGCACTCAAGCCTCACGGAACGGTAGAGACCATCATAATCGACGGCTTACCGTCGTACAAAGCGGCGATGGATGAGCTAGGCAATCGCAAGAAGCAGGAGATCGGCCGCTGTGCTAACAACACGGTAGAGAACTCCCATCTGTCGTTTCGAAGGCGAGAGCGCGTAATGCAGCGCTTCAGGAGGATGAAGTCTCTTCAGAAGTTCGCTTCCGTTCACGCCAACGTTCACAACCAGTTCGCTGCGCGGCCCTTCGGATCAGCTCCGACCGCCATCTCACCGATAGACAGACCTACAAGACTAGCCGCTCCGCCGCTCTAGCGGAGTGGCAATCACTCATGGCCTGAACTGAGGTGGTATAGGGCGCTCCATATCTATCGGAGACGAGTTCGCGTTAGACTGACAGCACCCGCTGGACCCTGTTTCGCTTAAACCTGCATGAAGCCAAGATCTGCGGTTTCGAAGCGCCCTATATTCGGGGCTACATATCCTAAGTCGGCAGCGCGGACACCGAGCCATCTAGCCAACGTAGTGGCATACTGATCGACGGCGATTGTCGGTAGAAGACGGCCTCTTCCAACTTGGTCATCAGTTTGTGTAGAGATGTGCGGGGCGATGCCGTAAAATTGGCCTCCCTTCACGGCTCCCCCAAGAACGAAATGGTGACCACCCCATCCGTGGTCACTACCGCGGCCATTGGATGTCAGAGTTCGTCCAAAATCCGAAGCTGTAAATGTAGTCACGTTATTCTGTAGTCCCAGCCGAACAAGCACGGTGTAGAAATGCTCAAGCGCCTCATCAACTTCGGCTAGAAGGCCTTGGTGACTCGATTTGAGGTCGCTGTGATTATCGAAGCTCCCCATCGATACTAAGAATATCTGGCGTGTCACACCAAGATCGCCTCGCGCTGCAATCAATTGTGACACGAGCGATAACTGTTCGCTCAAGGCCGAATTGCCCGAGAAATTTGTAAAGCTAGGAGCGCTTTGCAGAGCGTCATCGACAAAGGCGGAATAATCAATCGACCTCGCGGTGACGAAAGCGTGATCATTCTCGAGAACGTGAGCGCTTTGCTGGCGAAGCAGGGTGTTTAGCGCACTACCTGCCAAATCGCTGTTGTAGAGGCGGGGTATGCCATAGATTCTTGGTGCACCTCCGGCGCGAATGCGATAGGGTCCCACCTCCTGGCCGCTCAAGAACACGGCGTCGCCACCGGCATTCACTGCAGTAAACATGGCATTTCGATTGGACGAAAGTGCGATATCACCAAGAAGCCCTCCCCAACCCGTGCGAGCCCCTTCTGGCTGAAACGAAAGCCACGTTGATTGCTGGTCATTGTGTGAGAAGAGTTTTGACGGTCTCGGATAGGTTCGAGTGTTGGAGCTGTCATACTGCGCCCTTGTTAGAGGAGCGAGCAACGGCCCAACATTGAGGATAGGCGCCATGAAGCCTTCGTCGAACCTCGCTTTGAGCTTCGGGAGCGACGGAGCTAGCGCGAGCACCTGCTCGTCTGTAAGTGTTTGTTCTTTTTTGGGTTGAAGGACAGTCGAGCGCAAGTCCGACTGTGGAATTGCCACTCCTTGCGAGCCACCTCGCAGATTCGAGTAGCGGCTGTAATTCGTCGGATCGTATGGAATAAGGGTGTTCGAATGGTCATTTCCGCCAGCAAGAAAAACACAGACCAACGCTTGGTAGCCACTACCTCCTGTCTGAGCGGCAAGCTCTCCAAGCCCAGCGAGCCCGAGTGCGTATGAGCTTCCAGCGCCGACTGCGGACAGCGCTGCGGTGCGCCGCAGAAACATGCGCCGACATAATTCATCAGATCTCGCGATGTGCATCGACTGAATCCTATTTTTGGATGAGGTAATCGTTTGAGCACATTATGAGCATCACGCCGATCTGTACTCGCCGCAGACGGTCATCGTCCTCGCTGTCGGCACTGATAGAAACCTCCTCAATCGCTGACCTGATAAGTTCGCGCGAAGCGTCGCGCAGCTGACCGCCACTCAAGACTAGGTCTAAATGATTTAGGAGGGCGTCTACGTCATTAGCGATGCTGACTTCGTACTCGTAATCGGCGGCAATATCATCGGTCCAAAACCCGGTGCCCTCGATAGTTCGGCGCATGAAATTCACATATCCGGGGACTGAGCTTTCATCAACGATCTGAAACTCAGGTGCGAGCAGGTTATTCGCTGAGGCCTGCGAACGGGGCGGGCTGAAGTTCGGACGGAAAAAATTGAAAACCGAGGCAGCCCTAAATGGGGCTTGGCTAAGTAAACTTGGGCCAGCGATGTTTCGGATCTGCCATGTTTCTGATGGGGACCGTGCTCCAAAGGTTTGTCCCCACTGTGCAAACCTAATCATCGGCTCACGCAGCTTTCCAAACGTGGGGTCGCTCAGTCCATGTTCACCGGTAGCCTCGGGGTCTGTAACAGCTGCTTTGAAGGTCGCTTCTAGGTCTCCTCGCACGCCAGACCCGTTATCTTCAAATACCCTTGCAACTCGCTCAACATACCCTCTCGATGGATTGCTAGTAACGAGGCGTAGGATAAGTTGTCGTGAAAAAAAGGGTGCCACATTAGGGTGTTTGAAAATATGGTCTAGAGCTCGCTCTAGACTCTGCTCGGGGCCTGTGTCTGGGGGAATGAAGGTACCGAGGAAGCGCTTTTCATCGCTAGAGTGTGTCGAAGTCGATTGTGGGATTCGCCATCTCTTAGGGTCCGCAGTCATGGGCCGCCTTATGACCTTCACCTCTGGGATAGGATTAGTACGGCCGCGCGGATCTGGGAGGAACTCAGCATCCGAATAGTCTAGATCGAATCCCGTAAAAACCTTTGCAAGTCCTTCGACATCGGCATTTGTGTAAGTCTCAATCGGCGTGTTCGCGTTGGTCTTTAAGCTTCCATCCAGATTGAGTTCGAACAAGCCTATTGTGAAAAGCTGCAGGACTTCCCTGGCATAGTTTTCGTCTGGCATTCTGCCAGTCGACGGGTCAGCTTTTGTATTGCCGGCATGGTCGAGAAAAACTCCAACCACCGGACTGAGAGTCACTTCCTCAAGCAGCTCGCGAAAATTCCCAAAAGCATGCTTGTTGAGCAAGTCCCAATACTCGCCTACCGCCTGAGAACGCCAAGGGATGTCCAACTCATTGATGGAGACTACGAAGATCTCGGATAGTGCCAGTGCCATTCGCATACGGAGCCCGCTGCCACGCTGAAGTAACTGCGACCAAATCATGTAGTCTAGGGGGTAATCACGACTCCAGAAAGCGTTTGTGTCGATCTCGTCGAAGCCATGTGCCTCGAAAAATTGCTTGGCGTTCCCATCGTTGGGGCGCCTAAGCTCACCATCGAGCCACGCTTCGAATCCGTTCGCGACTATTGTGACGATATCATCATCGCTCACCGAGAAGGCTGAATGAAGTACGGCGCGGGCAGCTGCCTTCTCCTGAACGTTGAGGCTAGCCGCCGACCCCGGCGACGGCGCCGGTGAGGGCGTTGAAGTAGATTGACCGGTTGGGCCGGGCGCGGAAGAGTCGCCGCCGCCACATGCAGTGAAACCTAGGCTTGCAATCGTCAAAGTGCTAACGGCGCCAGCGTTTGATTCGGAAGTGTCGCTCAGATCGCCAGGATCATCAGTGTCCATCAGTCTCTCAGTTTGCTTAGAGCTTGGGTGGACAGTGATCTAGGCTTGCCAGTAAGCGGATTGATCCGTACGGATCCTTAAGTACTTCTACCTAGCCCCTGAATTCAATACATTTTTTATGAAATCGATCCGTTTTGGATGATTCTCAGGGCAAGCCTTCTAGGCACTTGAGAAAAACTAAAGGAGATGTTCCCGGCTTGCTGGGGCTAGATAGCCTTTGTTGCTATCAAAACGGGGGCGGCACCTTGACAGATTTCAAAAGAAAGACGGGTCTGAAGTCCGAACACCGAGCCGTTCGACGCAAGGTCAAGGGCTCTTGCGTCGAAAAGTCATCAATTCAGGTTCTCGTTCCAAAGGGCTTTTTTCATTCTATTCGAGGAACGCTTCGAAGTCTGTTCGCGGCCAACGACGGAGTCTCTGAAGACCTTTCGCAATTTCTTGAAGATTGGGAGGCAAGGAATCCAGGGAGCCTATTCGCCGATATAGGCGGTCGAAGAACGAGTGCCCCCGACACTGCCGAATGTTCTGAAGTCGACGTTATTTCGCATGACGAAGCAGCGCTCCTCTCGGCGATCACTCTTGTAACTCAGTCCATTGAACGGACCAAAGGCTCAGATGGCGCGCAACTTGAACATGGGCATACGGAGCATATAAAGGCGGACGCCAAAAGAGCAGAGTTACTCGCTCTTGTTGCGCAAGAGACGCTCAACAACAGGTCGAAACGGGAGATCTATCTGCCAGGCGAACTCTTTGGCGAACCCGGGTGGGAAATGCTACTCGATCTAGCAATTCAATATGAGGGTAGGAACTGGATCTCCACCAAGAGCTTGTGTATTGCGTCAGGAGCACCTAGCACAACTGCTCTGCGGTACATCAAGCTTCTACGAGCCCATGGTTTGGTTCGATCAAAGAATCATCCGACCGATAAGCGTGGTAAGCTGCATATGTTATCGAGCAAGGGTTACCAAAAAATATCAGAGTTACTCGCAGATGTTCATCGTCTTTGAAACTTAGCTAAAGAAAACGCACGCCAGAAAAGAAGTTGGCGTAGTGCTTAATTAGACGGACAAAAGTAAGGTATGTGCCCTGGACTAAAGCTTCCGCGTGAAACTCCACACGGCAAAGAAGGGAATACTGTCACGAGCCCCTCCATGATGAGCTGGAATTGCTGCTCGAGATGATCAACCTGATCAAAAGCACATTGCCTAAGCCGCTCTCAAGACGCGATCGAGATCAAGTGTGTTGACCCTCGCAAACCCCTGATTCGTTGGATTGATGATCGTCAAGAGCATCAATGGCCTGTGATAAAAACGCGGCCGCCATATGATACTCGCGATTGTCAAGAACCTCCAAAGCTGCTTGGAGCTTAGATCGAACGGATGCCACTTCTTCTTGCGCGCTCTTAGTCTCTTGGGGCTGCATATCAGGGGACCACCAACGTTAAGTGTATAGGGCGGGGCAACAACCGTGTTAAACGCCGCCGACAGGAGATCGCAGCAAATTCGACAAATATCAAGCGGGGTTGAACTAAGCGTGACCACCGGCTTGTTTGATCAGTCGGCTACCCAAAAACTAAAGGGATGCGAGTACACCTTTAAGCTTTTGACGCGCTTCATCACTTAACGACACATAGGATCGCCGACGGTCCAGTGGATCCGATCGGCGGACAATCAGTGATTTAACTTCGAGCACCTTTAGCCATCGAAGCGCCGTAGTCGCCGGGGCACACGAAGCTATGCAGGCGCTCTTTATTGAGACTCTAGTGCAGTTCTCCTCCGCTACGTAAAGATCGAGTAAAATTTCCCATGCCGGTGAAGTGGAAAGCCCAGTAAAATGAAAAGCCTGATCCACAGACCTGCGATGCTTCAGAATCCTCTTTGCAGTCCAATAAGCCGGAGATGATTCGGGTTGATTTATTGTGTGAGGACGCGGCCATTCCCCATAAGTCACGACGATTCCTCCTGTGTTCACCGAGTTGGATTGCCTCGACTGCATAGCCTGTTCTTGATGAGAGCGTCTTATATTCAATACGCTCATTCCACCTTTCCCGCCACTCTCACTTGACATAAAAACCCCTTTATGGCGAAGTCATGCGAGTGCTGATCCCAGTGAGCCAAGGGCTGACTACTTGACCCTGTTTCGCACCTTGCCGTTAATAGTATCTGAGAGTCAGGCTAACGCAATCTCGTGAGGCGATTCCCTGAGACAAGATTGGTCCGTTTTGGTTTATAATCCATGGCAAGCGGCGATCACTGAGGCCGCGTGATGGAGAACTGAGGGATGGACACCTTAAAAGCAGCGAAACCATTTGCTATGAATTGGAAATGTTCTATTTGGCCAGCGAAAGCTACGTTTGCCACGGTGTTGTCAGATTAACTTTACCTGTTCGGGAATAAGGCGGCGGGGGTAGGGCGGT
>CALCCG010000097.1 GCA_937899785.1 uncultured Erythrobacter sp.
GTCTTCTTCCAAATCGTCTTCAGTTTTTTTCCTCTCGACCGAGACTGTTTTCTTGTTGAAGGCGTAGATCACGCCTTCTGTGTCTTCGACATAGAGCTGGTTGCTGCCAATCACAGGCGAGGCGGCGAGGCGTTCGCGGTTGCTGGAACCGGCGATCTTGGCCTGCCAAACTTTGCTAGGCGATTCAGCCAGCGCGAGATGGCCGTAAGACTTGCTGGCCGCGCCGCCAACCTGGCTCCATTCGGTGTTTGCAACAGGCGGCGGAAGAACCACCGTCACCCCCGCCAAAGCCGGGTCGACTACGGTTCCTCGTTCAATCACCGAAAGGATCGGCGTGCGGTTGCCAACGGTTGGCGTTGTTCGTTCTTTCTTGCCAAACAAGCCACCGCCGCAACCGGTCAGCAGCGCGGCGGCAAAGCCCAGCGCCAGCGCGCCGCGACCCGCGCGATTGAAGGCAAATCTACTCTTAGTCATACTCTTATTCCGTCCATCAATCCTGTCGAACCGGTGCATCCCTCATGGAGCGGCTGGGCCTTGTGAAGCGGCCCCCTGCTGCTCCAGCAACGCCTCAACATCTTCGACAGCGTCCACTCCCAATTGCCCGGTCATCTGCAAAGCCCGATCCCGCAAGCCCTGGGGCAAATCCTCGTCCTTCGCGATAGCGGCAAACAAAGCGCCCGCTTCTTCGCGATTGCCCGCTTCAAGATGCGCGATCGCGGTCAACTCCGCCGCGCTGCCGAAAAAGGGGCTTTCCGGATGCGCCAGATCGGCCAGTTTCGCGATGATGTCCGCAGGATCACGGTCATCGAAATTGGTCGCCACTTCGCGCAGCCGAGCCATGTCGCGCAGGCCCTTGGGCGCGCCTTCATCCGCCGCAATCTGCGCGTAAAGCTCAATAGCGCGGTCCGTCTCACCGGTCTCAAGCGCCGCCGCGGCCTGCAGAAAACGCGCCGAGGTGCGCACGCCCGATGTTTCGTTGTCCAACAGTGACGATGTGCGGTCCTTGACCGATGGGAAATCCTGCGCCTCGGCGTAATCAATTACGCTCACCAGCTCTTCGGAGTCCGCTTCAAGACCCGCTTCCACCTGCGAGTTGTAGTAGAGATAACCCCCCAACGAGAGGAGAAAAACGCTCAAAACCGAGCCGATGATCAGCCCATATTTCTGCACGAATTGCGCCGCGTCATCCTTGCGCACCGCTTCATCACTCTCGCGCATGACGACTTCGTCTTCGGGCGAATGCTCGGGCCCTTCGGTGTCGTTCGTGTTTGTAGGTGTCGGTGTTGGCGCCACGTCAGCCAGTGTTCCTCATTTGCGTTCGTATCGGTGCTGCGCGCGGCCTTAAAGCGTGGGGGCTACGCGCGCAATGGGTTCACAGATTCACGCGGTGCGTTATCCTGATCTCCGGCGTTCGCTATCAGCCTTGGCCATGCCCAGTTGAACCCCAAATGAAGAGCAAAAGTAGCCTGGCGGGACCCGCGCCGAGACTGTGGGGATCAAAAGTCCCGGTCCATAACGCTGGCGTAAAGCGTGCGGTACCGATCGACCATGCGCGCTTGGTCGAATTGGGCGCGGGCTTTGTCGCGGTTGGCTTTACCCACTTCGGCGCGCAAGTCGGCGTCGCGCGCCAGATCGCCAAGCGCCAGCCCAAGCGCCTGCGTGTCGCCGGGATGCGTGATAAAGGGCCCGTTGAGCGCGGCAACGATGGACGCGATATCGCCCACCGCCGGCGCCGCCACAGGCAGACCCGCCGCCATCGCCTCAACCACAGACAGCGGAAACTGCTCACTGCGCGACGACAAGGCGAAGATATCAAACAGGCCGATAACGCTGGCCGGATCAGCGATATTGCCGGGCAAATGGACCCGGTGATCCAGCTCAAAGCGGCTCGCCGCCTCGCGAATTGCGCCGTGTTCGGGCCCCTCGCCTAGGATCTCG
>CALCCG010000098.1 GCA_937899785.1 uncultured Erythrobacter sp.
ACGACTTCGGGGATCAGCATCGAGATCGGCTGGCCGAGCATCGCGGCTTCGGCTTCGATCCCGCCAACGCCCCAGCCCAGAACGCCCAGGCCGTTGATCATCGTGGTGTGGCTGTCCGTGCCAACGCAGGTGTCGGGGTAAGCGACCATCGCGCCGGTTTCATCCTGGCTCGACCAGATGCCTTGCGCGATGTGCTCAAGGTTCACCTGGTGGCAGATGCCGGTGCCCGGAGGAACAGCGGAGAAGTTCTCGAAAGACTTCGAACCCCATTTGAGGAAGTCGTAGCGTTCCGCGTTGCGCTCATATTCGAGCGCCATGTTGTTTTCCATCGCCTTGGGGTGGCCAAACTCGTCGACCATCACCGAGTGGTCGATCACGAGGTTGACGGGCACCTGTGGGTTGATCTTGGCGGTGTCGCCGCCGAGCTTCTTGATCGCATCGCGCATCGCGGCCAAGTCAACGACGCACGGCACGCCGGTGAAGTCCTGCAGCAGCACGCGCGCCGGGCGGTACTGGATTTCGTTGCCGGTGGCGGGGTTCTTCTGCCAATCGACAATCGCCTGAACGTGCTCGCGCCCGACGGTGAAGCCTTCATCTTCAAAGCGCAGCAGGTTTTCCAGCAGCACTTTCATCGAGTTCGGCAGTTTGGACACATCGCCAAGCTGCTCAGCCGCTTTGGCAAGCGAGTAATAGGCGTATTCCTTGCCGTTCACGTTGAGCGTTGAGCGGGTTGCGAGCGTGTCCTTGCCGATCTGCGTCATCGGGGCGTTCCATCCTTGTGGCTGACCCCCTCGCCAGATCTACTCTTGGGCGAGGGAGGGATCCGGGTGATCCAGGTCCGGAGAGTATTCTCGGCGCCGCAAGTGCTAGACTGGGCCGCTGAGGTCAAGGGGGGTGGCTTTGTTGCGAGTCGATTGCGGTTACAGGCTCAGGATTGGCTTGCCGCTTGGCTCGGCTTGCGCGCCGCGATCCAGCATCCCGCAACGATGAGCGCGGCCCCGATGAGTGTGGGAATCGTCACTTCCTCGCGGAAGAAGAACCAGCCAAACAAGCTCGCCCACAAGAATCCGGTGTATTCCATAGAGACCAAAGCTTGCGTCTCTGCGCGCGCGTACGCCCAGGCGATCGACATCGCTCCCGCCACGGTCAGCGCGCCGGCTGCGGAAACCGACAGCAACGCGCCCGATCCGGGGGTCTCCCAAAAGAAGGGGGCGAACAGCAGCAGAACAAGTCCGCCCACTCCGCTGTGAAAAGTGGCAACTTCCACCGGGCCTGCGACCTGGCTTTGCTTGCGGATCACCACGAAGTTGTAGGCGTAAAGCAGGGCGGAAAACCCCATTGCAGCCAAGCCATACACGAATTCAGGCGAGACGGGCTCGGCTCCTTCGCGGCCAACGCCAATCTGTCCGCCGACAATCACCAGCGTACCGCAAAACCCCAAGAGGCTGGCTAGATAAGCGGAACGCCGAATTTCCTCCCCAAGCAGGACACGCGCGAAGTACAAGGCGACGATGGGCGCAATAAAGCTGATCGCGATGGCTTCGGCCAGTGGCATCGTGGTGATCGCGTAAAAGAAACTCAGCGCCATGAAAGCGGAGATGACGCCGCGCTCAACGTGCAATTTGAGCGTGCCCTGGGCCGGCCATTTTGTCCGCCGTGCGAACCAAAAGGGAGCGATTATCGCCACGCCAATCAACGATCGCAGAACCGTCGCGCTGTACGCCCCAGCGGCGAGTGCGGCGGTCTTCATAAAGGCGTCCATCAGAGCAAGAAAGCCGACGCCGGCAGCGGCAGCGGCAAAAGGCGCCAGTCTGAAAAAGGCTGGGTTTGCAGATGTCATGTACAGTTGGCCCTTACGGGCAAAGCCGAGCGCCGTCACCATTCAAGCGCGCAAAGCCGCGCTCTGGGCCTGATTGGTGCCGGATTCATCGCAGAGTAAGCGTGGCTGGTTGATAGGAAAGTGTAAGCAGGGGTATGCTTAGAGACACAAGAGGACGCGCTGCCCCGAAGCGACGCGCTTGGGATGATCGAGGCGAATATGCAAACAGAGCACAAATTGGCGTGGACAGCCAGGCTTGTAGCCGGGCTTATGGCGGGATCTGCAATCACCAGTGCCGCGCTGGCGCAAGAGGCTGAGCGCGGCTTTGGCGAGCCGGTCGATCTGCTTCAGCAGACCGAGGTGAGCGATCCACAAGCCGCCGATGAGCCAACTGCAGAGCCAGAGCGCGCGAGCCCGGTCGAGAGCTTTGATGAGGCGTTTCCAGAGACGGTCTCCAACCCCGTTGATCAAGCCGACCTGGAAGCCGCTGGATCGCAGCCGCAGCCTTGGACGCTCGCTGGTGTCGAAGCGCTGATCGCATACATAGAGGCCATCGACGAAGAGGGGTTGGATCCGGCGGATTACGATCTTCAAGCCCTGAAAGTGTCCGCCCAAACGGGTGCCAGTCTTGAACTGGACGAGTTGGCGTCCAAGAACTTTGTTTGGCTGGTTGAGGACATTCGAGACGGGCGCACTCCGATGGAAGCGCGCAAGCAGTGGTTTGTCGTTGATCCCGATCGTGACCGCTATCGCACCTTGGACCTTCTGGCTGAAGCAACGCAGACCGGTGATGTGGCCAGTGTGCTCAACGGTCTGCACCCGGTTCACGCTGATTACGCCGCTTTGCGCGCCGAACTCGCGGCAACTCCCGAAGAGGAGTTGGACCGGCGAAGACTCATTCGCGCCAATATGGACCGTTGGCGCTGGCTGGCGCGTGATTTGGGCACAATCCATCTGATCACCAACGTCCCCGAGTACCAGCTGCGCCTTCGTGCGGGCGCGAAGACGTTCACCTATAAGACGATTGTTGGAAAGCCCGGTCGCACCGCCACCCCGCAGCTGGCAGAAAATGTCTCAGGCGTAGTCTTCAACCCAACCTGGACGGTGCCGCAATCGATTGTTGTTGGCGAAGGGCTGGGGGAGCGCGTGCTCAACAATCCCGTTTGGGCGAAGAAGAACGGCTATAAGGCGACCAAGGGTGCCAATGGGTGGGTCACCGTTGTGCAGCAGCCGGGGCCTGGCAATTCGCTGGGTCGCATGAAGCTTGAGATGCCAAACCGCCATGCGATTTTCTTCCACGACACGCCAACCCGATGGATGTTTGACAAGCAAGGCCGTGCGCTCAGCCACGGATGCATCCGCACCGAAAAGGCTCTACAGCTGGCGATGACGGTGGCCATCCTGGGCAAAGCGGCGTCAAAAGATGAGGTCATCGAAATCGCAACTTCGGGCAAATACACCAAGGTGTTTCTTGAAGACGAAAAAACGATCCCGGCCTACATCACCTATTTCACGATGGGCACCAACACCGATGGCGAGCTGACGACGTTCAAGGACATCTATGACCGCGACGCGCCAGTGCTCGCCAGCCTCGATCAACCGCGTCAGGAAAACCGGGCGACGGTGAGCGATGACGAAGTGATCGTGATCGAGAACAACCCGCTCGCCGGGGGCTAGGCGATTTCGCGCTCCGTCAAAACTTCGCGCCGATAAAAGGCAGCGGCGGGCAAAGCGTAGAACAACGCAATTGCGCTCCATCCAAACGGGTCGGATGAGGAAGCGAACAGTCCGAAGGCGACCGATAGGAGGGCGGCGCTGGCGGCGCTGACCAAAAGCCCTAAGCGTGTGTTCAGAGTGTCGCCCAGAATTCGCGCCAGGACGGGTCCAAAAGCGCTGACGCCGGAAGCGGTGGCTACGAAGCCCACGATAAAGGCGAGGGCGTAGGCAAAAGCGAGCACCGGCAATCCCACCCACCAAAGGCTCTGGCTTTCGCTATCGGCGAACATCAAGGGTGAAACCAAAAAAGCGGTGACCAATAAGGCCCCTGTCAAAGCGGCCCAGAGGCTCGCTGCAACAATCGGCCGGGTTTCATTCGGGAACGCGTAAGTTGGCCGATACGGCAATGTATCAAAACGCCCCGGGAACGTAGCGCTGTGTGATCGTCGGGCGATCGGGTTGCAGCGCTTCCAAGTCGCCGCGCATCGCTATGCTGCCATCTTCCTGCAAGCCGATGGAATCGGCGAACAGCAAACGCCCGCCTGAAAGCTGGCGCAAGGCTACGCGAAAATCGGCCTCGCCCATCGCAAAACACCCGTTCGAACGCCCCATCCGCCCCCAGCGGGCCAGATGCTGGGGTTCGGCGTACTTCGCACGGTGCATAACGATGTAACGGCGCAAAGCCGCCTCGTTGGTCGGGTCAAGACCGCCAAGCCGCACTGAGGTGCCGTAGCGACCCTGATACCATTCCCACGTCACATAGGCCCCGCGCGAACTCGCGTTTGAACCTTCAACGTTGGAATAATGGTTGAGCCAGCCATCGTGCTCCGGGTCAGAGCCTGAACCGTGACTGACATGGAAGCTCTGCACCTCCTGAAGACCAAGATTGACGAAATGGAACCGCTTTTGCGCTGAATGCAGGCCGTAATCGGCAATGCCAACGATATCGCGTTTCCAGATCGCTTCGCCCGCGCGGGCCAGTTCATCGCTCGCGATCTTAAACAGCACCCGGTCGCGCGCCGATCCCTTGGCCGGTTGCGCGGCCAGACGAGCCGGCAGCGTCAAGGCGGCGCCTGCGGCCACAGAGGCCTTCAAGAGATCGCGACGGTTCATGTCGAGCATCCTACTACACAAGTGGTAGCGCGCAAGTGAACGCAATGGTTCCCGGTGTAAGGGGTCTATGTGAGGGCTGGTGTCCTAGGCCGCCTTCCAGCCCGGCTCTGTGCTCTCGTGAATTTCCTTGGCCGCCATGCCGAGTTTGATGACTCCGGGCATATTGGCTTTGATCGTGTCGCCTATTGTGGCGAGCTTGGCGAGGCGTTGGTCGCCCTCCGCCAGCATCCGCGCAACCGCGGGACCGGTGGGGTGCAGGCGGCTCTTCGCGTTCCAAGCGTTGACCTTTTCGTTGCCCGCCAGGATCGCGGTGCTCATCAGATTGGCCATGACAGCATACGGGTACGTCGCGGTGCCATCGGTGAGCGGGGCCGGCGGTGCGAGATTGTTCTTCTCTTCGTCGGTCTCGAAATTGGCTTCGAGGAAGGCGGCGAGCGCGGCGCTGTAGGGCACGAAGGGTACCTGCGCGAGTTGCAGAGTGATCGTGTCGCCATCGAAGAACGGGCGCGCGTTGTTCCGCACGCTGAAGGGCACGGCGGTGGCGGTGCAATTGATGAACAGCGTGTTTTCCGGAAGGTCCACTGTCTCTGAGGCAAAGTGCATCTTGCCCGGTTCGATTCTAGTGACGTGACCCTGACGGTAGACGTCTTTGATCTCGCTAAGAAGCGCGACTTCGGCTTCGGAAATCACCGCGTAGTGGAACATGCTGGGTGTCACGTTTTCATCGAGGCGCAGCATGGTGCCGCGACGGCCCAGCTCTTCGAACATCTCATCGCCCGTTTCCGCCGCGTTGGCCGCTTCGACCAGATCGACCTGGAATTTCACCAGACCTTCGATCTCGTGATAGGCGGGCTGCAGCAGCTTGCGGTTGAACATCCAGCTGTCGCGCGGGCGCACCCAGCCGATCTTGTCCGCCGGAACGCCTGCCTCACGCAGCCAAACACCGGTGTCCATTGCGGTCTTGCCGCCGCCGATGATTACATAGTGATCGGGCAGGTTTGACGTGTCTTTCCAAAGCGCAGGCAGCTCGCCTGGAATGGTGAAGCGCGTGCCCTCGGCGATCTCGTAAGCGGGTGTGTGAGTCGAAGGGACCGAGGTTTTGAACCAGGTGCCATCGACCAGTTTGCGGCGCGTGTGGATCGTCATATCCTCGCCCGAGAGAATGCCTTTGACTGTGTGGGCCTTGCCTTCGCGGGAGACGTACTCGGTCATCGGATGATATTCGACGCGACCGCTTGGCAACAGGCGTTCGCTCATGAGCTTGCTGTAATAGGCTAGGATCTCGGCGTGCGGCGCAAGCGGGAACATCCCGGCGTTGTGGCCACGTGTGTCGCGGCGGTCGGGGCAAAGTTCCATTGAGTTCACGCCATAGGTCGCGCTGGGTTGGTGCAGCGCGACGAAGGGATAGGCGTCGTTCCAGTGGCCGCCAGGCTTGGCGTGTATGTCGACGATGGTGATATGGCAATCGGGGTCTTCGTCCAGCAGCGTGTCGACAAAGGCAAGGCCGACCGCCCCCGCGCCAACAATGAGGTAATCGGTTTCGAGGGTTGCCATGCCGTTGTTCCTTGGTTGCGCTTGGGCCTGCTTGTGGCGAGCCTCTAACACCACCTGCGGCTCGCGAACATACCCAAAGCTTGCACCGGGTTTGAGCGGGGCGTGGCTAGCTGGAGCTTAATTGCATTGTGTCGCCGCTGATCTCCACTCGATTGAGGCGGCCAAGATAGGATTGGCCCAGCAACGAAACATCGAGGCCATTTGGGACAATAACCGCGTCAACGTTGCGCTGCGTAAGGTCGCCAATCGCGACTTCATCCAGCCGGGTCGGCACACCGTAGACCGTCCCGCTAGCGCCACGACCGATCGGCCTTACGTCGCTCTCGTTCCAGTAAAGCCCTGCTGCCCTTGCGTCATCTCCGGTCAGCGCGATGACACTCGCGCCGGTGTCGACGAGCATATAGGTCGACGCGCCGTTCACGCTGGTCGTCGCGTAAAAGTGCCCGTCACCCCGCCGAGCAAGCGTTTGGTCGCCGCTGAACCAAGCCGCGTTGGCGCCGCTTTCAGCGCTGTCCACACGCTCGGCTTCGTGAGCAATGTGAGGGCTTTGCCCATCGTTTCCGGATGGGTCACCCGGTGATCCCTCGCGCGGCACGACGAGATAGGTGAAGCCAAGGATAAGGGCTGCGAACAAGGCGAGACGGCCAACCATGCGTTCCACTTTACGCGCCAGATGTTAAGCGGGGTTAAAGCGCATCCGTTTCGAAGGCGGTGTTGGTGGCCGCCATCGTCAGCATCGACCGGGCGTGGCGCGCGGCGACTTTGCGTTGATCGTCGCCATAGCCACCGCCCAGCGCCGAAGCGATCGGGAGTCCCCGCTGACGCACTTGCTCAACCACGTAGCGATCGCGCGCGGCGAGCCCCTTATCGCTCAACGCAAGGCGCCCAAGCTTGTCATCGGCATGTGGATCAACGCCAGCCTGATAGAACACAAAGTCCGGTGCAAACCGGTCGAGCGCTGGTGGAAGGGCTTCGCTCAGCGCGGCCATAAAGCCGCTGTCATCGGTCGCGTCAGGCAGGCCGATGTCGTAGGTTGAGCGCGCCTTGCGGACCGGAAAGTTCCTCTCGGCATGGATGGAGAGCGTGGCGATATCGTCGCGGCCTGCGGTCAGACTGGCGGTGCCATCGCCTTGGTGCACGTCGAGATCGACGATAAGGATGCGCTTGGCATCGCCCTCGGCAATCAGGCGGTTCGAAGCGACGGCGAGATCGTTGAAGACGCAATAGCCGGCGCCCGTATCGGCCAACGCGTGGTGGCTCCCTGCGGCGCTGTTGGCGGCGTAGCCGTGCTCCATAGCGAGCTGTGCGGCGAGCCAGGTCCCACCATTGGTGTGGCGAACGCGGTCGCGGATGCGGGTGGTGATGGGAAAGCCGATGCGGCGTTCCTTGGCGCGCGGGACGCGGGCCGCGAAGACCTCTTCGACATAGGCGGGATCGTGCACCGCTTCGAGCCACACTCGCGGCATTGGCTCCGGCGCGTGTTCGGTGATCGGCGCGCGGCTGGCCCGCAGCTCCTCCATCACGAGGTGGTATTTGTCGAACTTGAACGTCCCGCGTTCCGGGCGCGGGGCCATGTAGTCAGCGTGGTGGACGACGTGGAGCATTGTAAGTCTGGCACAGCCTCCTGACAGTCTCTTCAGTTACTCAGCTAGCGACGCGCGACTTTCCAGATCCACTCATGGACATGCTCAAGGAGTGAAAGCGTTCCGAGAAAGCCCAGAAAACTAAGGACAAGGCCGATGGCAAAGCCTTCCCCTTCTTCCAGCTTATACGTTATCGTAAGCCCTAAGAGGAACGCACCGCCAGCGATGATCCAATGCAGCGGATAGCACACCGTTTGAGCAGCCTTCCGGCTCCAAGTTCCCGAATGTGCCAAGGCGTACTCCGCCATCAAAAGCGCAACGATTGTCGCAAGCCAAAGTGGTCCGAACACAAGCCAGTCGATGTTTGCCAGTTCGCTGGTCTGGTCCTCTAGGGACCTTGTCATAGGCTTGGAGGAGATGCGTCAGCCAAAGCCACCAATTCCTCAAAGATCGTATCCTCTTCCCGGCTTGCCGCGTTGCGCCAGGTGGTGGCGGTGTCGGCGTTTACCAGCTCGCCTTTAGCGGTGACGACGAGCAGGTTCGGCGTGCCTGGAAGGTCCTCAACCCCAAATCGGCGCGCGATGTCGAGGTTGTGGCCATCGCCCGATTGCGGCCTTCCCACATTGACGAAGACCAGCTCATATTCGCGCGCGATCAGCCCGGCAAAGCGCTCGGTCCCGAGCCATCCGGCCAGCGCGCGGCTGTCATGGCACCAGTTGGCGCCCATCACCAGCAGCACGCGCGTGCCCTTCTCTCCCGCACGCATGAGCGCCGCATCGACCTCAGCCTCGGCGTCATCCGAGACGGCGTAGGCCTTGGCTTCGGGGTAGTCGTGCTCGCCGCCTCGCGCCGCGTTGACCAAGGTGGCGCACCCCGTCAGCACCAGGGCGGCAAGCAGTCCGGCCAGGATCGGCTTGATCACTCCGCCGCTTCCGCCGTTTCGGGCGCGTGCGGGTCAAACGCCACCGCCTCGCCCGCCTCGATGCGCGCGGCTTTCTCCTCGACCAGTCTCACTATGTGATCGAGCGTGTCTTCATCGTCGATCGTGTGCGCCTTGACGCCCGACAGATACACCATGTGCTTGCCATTTCCGCCACCGGTCAGGCCGACATCGGTCTCGCGCGCTTCGCCGGGTCCGTTGACGACGCAGCCGAGCACTGAAAGGCTCATCGGGGTCTTGATGTGTTCGAGGCGCTTCTCCAGCGTCTCTACCGTGCGGATCACGTCAAAGCCCTGGCGCGAGCAGCTCGGGCAGGAAACCACGCGCACACCGCGGGTGCGAAGGCCCAGAGACTTCAGCATCTCATAGCCGACCTTGACCTCTTCCTCGGGCTCCGCCGAGAGCGAGACACGGATCGTGTCGCCGATCCCGGCCCACAGCAGCGATCCCATTCCGATCGAGCTCTTGACCGTGCCCCCGATCAACCCGCCCGCTTCGGTGATGCCAAGGTGCAGCGGGCAGTCGACCGTTTCGGCAAGGCCGTGATAGGCGGCGACCGCCAGGAAGACGTCGGAGGCCTTCACCGCCACCTTGAAGTCGTGGAAGTCATGGTCCTGCAACAGCTTGATGTGATCCAGCGCGCTTTCGATCAGCGCCTCGGGGCAGGGCTCCCCGTACTTCTCGAGCAGGTGGCGCTCCAGCGATCCGGCGTTGACGCCGATGCGGATCGCGCAGCCATTGGCCTTGGCCGCGCGCACGACCTCCGCGACCTTCTTCGAATTGCCGATATTGCCCGGGTTGATGCGCAGGCAGGCCGCGCCGCCATCAGCCGCTTCGAGGCCGCGTTTGTAGTGAAAGTGGATGTCGGCGACCACCGGGATGTTGGCCGCGCGGGTGATGAGCGGGAAGGCGGCTGTTGCGTCCTCGGTTGGGCAGGAGACACGGATGATGTCGCACCCCACCTCCTCGCAGCGGCGGATCTGGTCGATCGTGGCGCCTGCGTCTTCGGTCGGCGTGTTGGTCATCGTCTGGACCGTGATCGGCGCGCCGCCACCAACCGGCACATTGCCGACCATGATCTGGCGGCATTCGCGCCGCTCAATCGTGCGCCAGGGTCGGATCGCGCTCATTCAACACCCTTTTGTGGCCTGTTTAGGAGACACATGCGACACTGTACAAAAGGCAAAACCCGGTTTGCCCCTGCGCGCTGCTCCTCAAAGCCAATATGGCCCTTGCGCGTGTGTTTATCGACCCTTTGCATGGGCCGCCCTTAGCAATCCGGCGGCGGGGAGGAAAGCGGCCTTTTACCAGCGGATCAGCGGCGGCACGGCCAGGCGACCGATGACCGCCCAGACCAGGACCGGGACAGTGTGCCAAATCCCCACATGCGCCACCGTATCGAGCGGGCAGGTGATGTTGTAGGCCAGCGCGCCCAGCGATCCGGCGGCAAGCCCGGTGAGCCACCCGGCGCGCTCCAACGCCACTGGTGCGCCGCGCCGCAGAAACAGCACCGCAGCCAGTGCGATCACAAAACCGGCCATCGTCCCATAGGCGCCGCATTCCCAATACCAGGTCAGCGGATCATCCAGCACGCTCAGCGCGCCGCTCGCATGGTCGTGGTTCGCCTCCAGCGAGACCACTGTGATGATCGCCACCAGCGGCACAACGCCCAGCATCGCCGCGCTCCAATAGGGGGCGTTGCCGCGCACGCCCACACGCGGCAGCGCGCCCGCAACCAGCCCCGACGTGCTCGCCGCGCCCAGCAGCAGCAGCAGGCCGTTCGTGATCCAGTAAAAGGCCGAGGCTTCACCGGTCAGCATACCGAACCAGAATTCGAAGATTGCGATACAGACAACGCCTGCGACGAGAGTTGCAAACGCAATCAACCAGGCGCCCTGCGCTGGCCTCACCCGTTCCACCGGGGTCAAATCCTCGGTCAGAGCCGCGATCAGATCTTCGCGTGTCGCTTGCTTTTCCATCACTATTCTACTTCTTCAACAAGGGTGGCGAGCTTCTTGAGGCCACGATGAATGTTCACTTTGACAAGGCTTTCGCTTTGTCCTGTTTTTTCGGCGGCCTCGCGGATCGATAGCCCATCTATCTTTACCAGTTCGATAGCGGTTGCCTGCTTCTCTGGCAATTTGAGGAATAGACGATCCAAGCTTACGCGCGCCATAACAACTTCTTCGTCGCTGTCTTCGATGGCGTCGTCTTCCATCAGTTCCTTACTGTCGTGTTTGTACACTTTGCGCAGGTGATCGATCCAGCGATAGCGTGCGATGGCTGCGAGCCACGGCAAAAAGGGACGAGAGGGGTCCCAGGTGCCGCGCTTGGTGTAGAAGGCGATCAGCACCTCCTGCACCAGATCATCGATCTGGTGTGGAGGCACTCGGCGGCGAAAATACCGCTCCAGCCAGACGCCCACCTCACTGAGAAGCACGTTGCAAGCGGCTTTGTCGCCGGTTTGCGCTGATCCCATGAGGCGGGCGAAGGTGGGTTCGTCGGCGACCATGTGTCGGCAATCCTGCGCAGACGCTCGCTTAGGCGGCCTTGAGCTCGCCGGTCTGCGGCAGGCTGACGCCGGCAAGGCGGCTCAGCAGCGCGTCGAGCGAGAACAGGCCGGGGCCCCGGCTGATCACAAAGGCGGCCATCGCGATGACCGTTATGGCCCAGCCAAGAAAGTGATCCGCGGTTGGGAACACGAAGATCTGGATGACCAGCGCCATGACCATCAGCGCCGCTGCCGAAAAGCGCGAAGCCAGACCGATCACTAGCAGGATCGGAAACAGGAATTCCGCATAGGTCGCGAGCGGAACGGAAACCTCTGAAGGCAGCGGAAGACCGGCAAACTCGTTCTCGAACAAGAAGTACTGGACCTCGTTGATGGTGAACCACGTGCCTTCCTCAACTTTGGTTTGGTACGAGCGCCAGAAAATCCCGGCGAGCGCAACCCGCGTAAGGAGCAGCGCAACGCTTTCGACGATCGCGCCTGATAAAAGCGCGGTCACGCGGTGATAGAGAGAGAGAATAGCGTCCATTGTTTGTCCTCCTGATGGGCCCACTTGGCGAGGGAGCGGTGTGCCTGAGCTCCCCCGCCAAGCGCGTTTTGTGGCCCTTTGACTCAGATTATCGCTTGATTGGCTTCAGCGAGCCGTTGCCCTTGGGCGTCTTGATCGAGGTGCAAGTGCCCTTGTCGACATACTTCCAGGCGTTGCCCTGATAGTCCGTGGTCGAGGTTCCGGCGCAGCTTGTGCCAGGTCCGGCGGCGCAGTCGTTCTTGCCGGCCAGGCTGACGCCGTAGCACTTCTCTTTCGCGCCAGCGGCAGCGACCGGAGTGGTGGTGAGGCCTGCCGAAACGGCGGCGGTGAGAGCGATAGCACCAAGGCTGGCGATCGAAGTCTTGTTCATGGCATGTCTCCTAAAACGTGTGTTCTTTGTTGTCCGGCGCCGCAATCGGGCAGCGCTGACTGGGCATTCGCCGCAGGCCTGCGATCGGTTACAGTTTTTTTGAAGGCGCGCGCCGGTTTGGCGCGCGGCGTGACGCTGTTCTCTCCCTCTTTTGCCCGCGCGCCAAGCGTCCCGGTCGGTCAGGCTTGTAACGCATTTGGTGTGGGTCGCGAAACCGTCTGTGAGCGACCAGCCTTGCGCGTTGAGGCTGCCTTTGGATAGGACTTCGCGGTAAGGCACTGGACCCATGACACACGCCCTCCCCCCGATCGCCCCGTTTGGCGGGTTTGGCCTTGGCCTTCGCCGGGTGCATTACGACGACTTTCTTGCTGAGCGCTCGGTGCCGGTCGATTTCGTCGAGGTGATCAGCGAGAATTACATGATCGAGGGCGGACGGCCCTTGCGCATTCTCGAAGAGATACGCGCGCGTTATCCGGTGATCTTGCACGGCGTGTCGATGTCGATCGGATCAGCGGGCGGGCTGGACCCTGATCATTTGGCCAAGCTTAAGACGCTGGCGAACCGGATTGAGCCGCTGTGGGTGTCGGACCATCTGTGCTGGACGCGCACCAGCGCGCACAACAGCCACGACCTCTTGCCCCTGCCGCTGACGAGGGAGGCTCTGGACGCGGTCTGCGCCAATATCGATCACGCGCAAACCACGCTGGGCCGCGCGATGCTGTTCGAGAACCCGTCGAGCTATCTGACCTTCCCCGAGGACGAGATGAGCGAGTGGGAGTTCCTGTCCGAAATGGCGCGGCGCACCGGATGCTATCTGCTGCTTGATGTGAACAACATCTACGTCGCGAGCCAGAACCATGATCTCAGCGCGCGCGACTATCTGGCCGGGCTGCCGCTCGACCGGGTGCGCCAGATCCACTTGGCGGGCCATGACCCTGCAACCAGCGAGCGCCCGGTGATCATCGACACGCATGACCGCGCCGTCGCCGACCCGGTCTGGGAACTCTACAAGCAGGCCATGGCGCTGATCGAGCAGCCGGTTGCCACCATGATTGAGCGCGACGAGAGCATTCCGCCGCTGCCGGAACTGCTGAGCGAGCTTGATCGCGCTCGCGATGTGGCTGGTGGGGCCACGCGCGCGCTTGAGCCGGCATGAGCCTCGCCGATCAACAGGCCGCGTTCATGCGCGCTATCCTCGATGAAGACACGCCTTTGCCCAAGGGCTGGGGCAATTCGCACGCGCTGGGCCTGTCGGTCTATCGCGGCAATTACCGCCATGCGTTGATGGAGACGCTGGCAACTTCCTTCGAGCGCACAGGGAGCTATGTCGGCGAAGAGCTGTTTCGCACCGCGCGCATCAACCATGTGATCGCCAATCCGCCGTCGCACTGGACCGTTGACGCCGCTGGCGCTGGCTTTGACGACACTTGCGCAGAGCTGTTTGCGGACAATCCGGAAGTCGCCGAACTGGCCTGGCTTGAATGGACCATGCTTGAGCTTGTCGGGTCCCCTGACACGAAGCCGCTCACCGCGCAGGATTTTGCCGAAGCCAGCGCGGGCTTCGACGACGCGCAATGGCTCGGGCTTGGTCTCACCTTTCAACCGCGCGCCGCCGCACGGCGGGTGCGCCACGACCTTACCAGCCTGTGGCAGTCGCTCGACGAAGAGGGCGCTGCGGTCGATCGGCGCGGGTTTGAGGCCGAACAGGGCTGCCTTGTCTGGCGTGAGGGCGAGCGGCCGACCTTCCAAATGGTCGAGGCCGACGCCGCAACCGCCTTTACCGCTGTGCAGACCGGCGCGCGCTATGGCGATCTGATCGGGCTTTTGGCCGGAGACGAGCCCGACCAAGCGGCCATCGAATCCGCCGCCGGGCGCGCGGGCGCGATGCTTGGCCGATGGCTTGGCGGAGGGCTGGTGATCGCGTTCGACGCTTGACTTGCTGTGTCTGGCCGTCACTCTTCCGATCCAGAGGAGAGACGCCATGCTGACCGACACATCGATTGAATTGCGCAGCCCGAAGGCGAGCCTGGCGATGCGCGCCATAACCTGGCTGATGAGCAAGCGCACTCCCGTCTTCCCGCATGATCCGGCCGGGTTCGAAGAGATGATGGCGTCGCGCACAAAGCCCAAAGACGCGCCCATGCCCGCAAAGTTCGAAGGCGCGTTCACGGTTGAGCGTCGAACGATCGAAGGCCGCGAGGTTGTGACGCTGCACCCCAAATCGGGGCCCGCTGAATGGCACATGCTCTACTTTCACGGCGGCGGCTTTGTGTTGCCGATGTTCAAGGAACACTGGCCGCTTGCAGCGCAGCTCGTCCAACAGGCCGGTGTCAGCATCACTCTGCCCTTGTACGACGTTGTGCCCGAGGCCTCGGCGAGCGGCCAGGACGCGCTGGCCGATGCGACCTTTGCCGCGTTGGCCGCCAAGCACGATCCTTCGCGTATCGTCCTGTGCGGCGACAGCGCGGGCGGGCACATGGCGCTTAGCCTTGCGGTGCGGCTTGCGGCGGCGGGCGGGCCGCAACCGGGCAAATTGGCGCTGTTTGCGCCCTGGCTTGACGTGACCATGGCTGATCCGGCCATCGCCGCTATTGAGCCGCACGACATCATGCTCAAAATCGGCACTTTGCGCGCCTGTGGCAAAATGTTTGCCGAAGATCGCGACCCCGCCTCGCCCGAATGCAGTCCGCTCTTTCTGCCGCCCGATGCGCTCGCAACGCTGCCGCCCACGCGGATCTGGACCGGACGCCACGACCTCTTCATCGTGGATTCGCGCAGCTTCACCGGACGTCTGCGCGACGCTGGGGTGGACGCCAAGCTCTATGAGTACGAAGCCTGCCCGCATGTCTTCATGGCGATCACACCAACGCGAGAGGCGAAGGATGTGTTCGCGCTGATGAAGGAATTTCTCGCGCAGGATTAGGCCGAGAAAACCTCACCTGTCAGCTCTTCGCTGAGCGTCCACAGCGCGTCCGCTTTGCCTGGATCAAGCGCGTAGGAGCGCACGCCGGCGACGGTGCTTGTGTCGTCCAGTTCGGCGATATGGCAGTCTTCGCAATAGACCCCGCCGCGCCCTTCGAGATCCGGCGACGTTGCCGCCCAGACTTGCGTCGCGGCCCCTTGAGGGATCGTCTTCCACGCAAAGTCAGGGTCGGATGTGGTGACCCTTTGGGTAAGCGCGTCGCGCTGCTCCTGGCTCAAATGGCGCCCGAGATTGGTCTGTATGCCGCCCGGATGCACCGCGATGGCGTGCACGCCCTGATCGGAAAAACGGCTCTCCAAACCGACCGAGAACAGCACATTGGCGGTCTTGGCCTGGCCGTAGCTCAGCCATTCATTGTATTCGCGCCGTTCAAAGTTCGGATCGTCCAGATCGACCGGGGCGAACTGGTGGCCCCGGCTCGACAAGTTGACGATGCGTCCCCCACCCGCAGCGCCAGCGCCTCTCCGGACAAGCGGCATCAGCCCCTTTGTCAGCGCGAAATGCCCAAGATGGTTGGTGCCAAACTGCGTCTCGAACCCGTCGGCGGTGTGGCCCATCGGGCAGGCCATGACGCCAGCGTTGTTGATCAGCAAATCGATTTGCTCAAAGCGCTCCCTTGCTTCAGCGGTGCAGGCGCGGACGGAGGTGAGCGAGCCGAGATCGCCCACGATCGTCTCCAGCTTTGCGTCTGGGCTTTCAGCGCGGATGGCGTCCACAGCCGCATCAAGCTTCGTCTGATCGCGCCCGGCCATAACCACATGCGCGCCTTTGGCCGCCATCGCCCGCGCGCTTTCCTGACCAAGCCCGGAATTGGCGCCGGTGATAAACACGGTCTTTCCCGTCAGATCGATCCCTTCAAGAACCTCGTCCGCGCTCGTCGTTTTGCCGAAATCGCTCATCTCACTCTCCCTTTCAGACGCCGCCAATCTGCACGCTGGCGTGTTGCGCGCAGATACGATAGCCGTGTTCCCCATGAGAAATCGAATTCTTTGTGCGGCCCTTGCTGCGAGCTTCGCCCTTTTTGCTCAACCCGCTTTTGCTGATGGCCATTCAGAGGAAGCGCCGCGCTGGTCGATCGCGATCCACGGCGGGGCCGGCACGATGGCGCGCGACAAGATGACGCCCGAGAAAGAGGCCGAATACGAAGCCGCGCTGCAAGCCGCGCTCGATGCGGGCGCGAAGATTCTGGCCGAAGGCGGCACCGCGATGGATGCGGTGCAGGCGGCGATCATCCCGATGGAGGATTCCCCGCTCTTCAACGCCGGGCGCGGGGCGGTGTTCACCTGGGAGGGCAAGAACGAGCTCGACGCCTCGATCATGGATGGCCGCGATCGCAGCGCCGGGGCGGTCACCGGCGTGACGACGATCAAGAACCCGATCCTGCTCGCGGACAAAGTGCGCACCGAGAGCCCGCAAGACTTCCTGATGGGCGAGGGCGCGGAGCAGTTCGCGGGCGAACAGGGGCTGGAGACCGCAGGCCCTGAATGGTTTGAGACAGAGGGCCGAAAAAAGTCGCTCGAACGGATGAAAGAACGCCAGATGTCCGCGCTCGACGTTGATCTGAAGTTCGGGACAGTGGGCGCGGTGGCGCTCGATCAGGACGGCAACCTTGCGGCGGGGACTTCTACGGGCGGCATGACCGGTAAGCGCTGGGGGCGCATCGGCGATGCTCCCGTGATCGGCGCGGGCACCTACGCAGACAATCGCTCTTGCGCGGTCTCAGCCACGGGCTGGGGCGAGTACTTCATCCGTGTGGGCGTGGCGCAGGAGATTTGTACTCGGTTGCGGGTGGCAAAAATGCAAGATCCGAAGGCGGTGGCCGAAATGCTTAGCAAGGCAGCGTCAATCGCGGATCCTATTGATCCAATAGATGTCGACTCGTTGCTGGCATCTGTTTCTACGCCCGTTCAGATGGCCCAAAACAACGCCGACATGGTGATGGACGAAGTCAAAGAACTCGGCGGCGATGGCGGGATCATCCTCGTCACGCCCGAGGGCCATGCGATCTACAGCTTCAACACCAGCGGGATGTACCGGGGCCGTGCGACCAGCGCAGGCGTCAACGAAGTGGCGATTTTCCGCGAAGGGATTGACCCGTCGGCACCGCCGATCATGTCCAACACGCCGGATCACTAAAGCGTCGCTCAGATCCCCAGCCGGCAATCGCGCGCTTCCAGGATCGGCTTCATCTCCCAGTAGGCCGCCGGCGTCAGGTGCAGCGGGATATAAGGGTGAAGGTGGTGGATGATGTGAAACTGCATCCCCATCGATCCGATATTGCCCAGCTTTGAACGCCAAGAACGCGTGTTGCGATAGCGGCCCTGCTCGGTTCCCGGATGGTGCGGCGCCCAGCTGAGGAAGAAGACGATATAGGTGATCGCGATGTGGTAAGGCAGCCACCACAGGAAGAACGCCTCGAGCGCGTAGCCATTCCACGCCAGCGCGCCCAGGATCGCGATGTGGCCGAGCTTATAGGCGAGCGACAGGAGGATCAGGTCGGTGCGCCCGGCGCGATAGATCGCCGCGGCATAGTCGCTGTTGCGCTTGGCCCCCGGCTGACGCTGCGTGACGATGCGCCACAGCGCGTGCCAGGGGCCCCGAGCGTTCACAGTGATATCGACATCGAGCTCGGGATCGTTGGTGTGGCGATGGTGATCAAGGTGGGTGACCCGCAAGACCTCAAAGGGGTAGACGATCATCCAGCTGGTCGAATGGCCTACAAGCTCGTTGAGCCAACGCAGTTTGGTGCCGGGCCGCGCGATGATATCATGCTGCGCTTCGTGGGTCGGCAGATAGACCAACGCCATGTTGACGATGGCGATCGGGAAAGCGGCCCACAGCGGCAGAAGTCCGGTGAAGACGAGCGGCCACAGGCTGAGCCACACAGCCATATTGCCAAACGCCCAGATCACCGCGATCCAAGGCACTTTACCGGAATATTTGCGGGCGATTTTGAGCTCGAGCCTCTTCAGCTCTCCGTCGGAGAGCTGTGACAGATCATCCGGGACCATTTTGGTGTGGGCGTTCACAGCCACCTCCCCGTGGTTTGAGCGATAAGGCCCCAGACGGCGCCAACAATAAGCGCAAAGGTGAGCGTCGAGAGGCCAAAGGGCGCGGCCATGCCGAGCGCTTGCATTCCCTGATCGATAAGCGGGACCAAGAAAGCGAAGGCAAAGATCAGCGGCAGGCTGTACGCCACGAGTTTAAGCGCGCGTTCCATATCAGGCGGCATCTTCCAGACAGGCCGGTTCGGTAAGCCGGGTAAGCCGTTCCAGCAGAATCGCGCGAAAATCATCCGCAGCGTCCGCGGCCATGACCAGGTAGAACCCGCGGCGCTGGCGGCGCCGCATTTCCGCCGCGCTGATCACCCCTTCAAGCCAATCGCGCATGGGCCCGCGATAGGTGATGAACATTTGCTGTCCCAGCTCAGCAGCCGGAATCGAGCCGCGCAGCTCGCCGCTCTCAATCGCAGACTGGCACGCGAACCGCGCCATCTCCACGCAGCGATTGGCGGCGCGCGCGCCGGTGTCGTTGCGGTTGGGGTTGGCGGCGAAGACGATCTCTAGGTCAATCATCAGGGGCAGGATCGCGCGGTGAAAGGCCTTTTCCGCGCGCACCACTTCGAAGGCTTCATCGATAATGGCGTCGGCCATGTCGAGCGGGCTGGCGCGGTGATCAAAGGCCAGGCGATCCCAAATCGCCTCCACATTCTGCGAGACCATCTGCATCAGGATTTCATCTTTGCCACCCACCAGATTGTAGAGCGTCGGAACGGTGAGCCCCGCCGCCTGCGCCAATCCGCGCGTGGTCAGACTGTCCAAACCGCCTTGCGCGATTATGGCGCGCGCGGCGTCAAAAATGCGCCGCTTGCGGGTCGCGATGGCTTGCTCACGCTTGGTTGACATCTCCGCCTCCTGCGAAGCGGGATACCTCGATCACAGGCCTTTATCAATGATAAAATTTTATCAGCGATAAAGGTAGATCAGAACGGAATCCAGTCCTGCTTTTCGCCGAAGGTTGCCAGCACTCCGCCGACCCGCGCCAAGGCGTCTTCGGCTATGGGGTCCATGCCGTCTTTGGGCTCGCGCGTGCGGAAGTACGTCGCAAAGGTGATGGGATCGCGTTCGGGGGGTTCGACAAAGCCTATATCGACATACAGGCTGCCCATACCGGGCCAGATCGACGTGCCGGTCTTGTCGCCCGCCAACCAATCGTCCGGCAACCCGGCGCGGACGCGGCGCCGACCCGTTTTGGTGTCGGTCATCCATTGCTTCAGCGTCGCCCGGGCCGCCTCTGGCATCGCGTCGCCATAAAGCAGTGTTGCCACTGTGCGCGCCATTGCCGCAGGGGTGGTCGTGTCGCGCACCTCGGTGACGGGGACGTTGTTGAGCGCGGGCTCAATCCGGTCCAGGCGGCTCACCTCATCACCGATGGTTCGCCAAAAGCCGGTGAGCGCTGCGGGTCCGCCGAACTCTCGCAGAAGAAGGTTCGCAGCCGCGTTGTCGGAGTATTTCTGCGTAAACTCGGCCAGCTCGCGCAAGGTCGCGCCCTCGTCCAGCCGCTCTTGCGTGAACGGAGAGACGAACATGAGATCATCCTTGGTCCACGTGATCCGGCGGTTTGCATCGATCAGTCCGCGCGCGTCCTCGGCCAGGACCTTGGCCGCCAGCGACAGCTTGAACGAAGAGCAATGCCCAAATCTGCGCTCCGCGTTGAGGCCCACGCTCATCTGAGTGCTGGTGTCGTAAAGCTCGACGCCCAGCGTGCCATCGGCCGCTGCCTCGATCATCCGAAGCTGCGCGACCAAGCGTCCGGAGGGGCTTTGATCGGGCGGTACACAGCCGCTTAGCACCACGCCTGAGGCAAGCGCTCCGCCCACAAATCCGCGTCGGCTTACGCTCACAATTCGCGCTCCATACACAGGCTGAAATCGTCCGAGACATAGCCGTTAAAGGCCTCGCCCTCGGCAAATCCGTAGCGCTGGTAAAGCGCCCGCGCATCGGCGAATTCTTCGGTGCGACCGGTTTCCAGACCGAGCCATCGATAGCCGCGCGTTTTGGCTTCGCCGATCAGATGTTCAAGTAAGGCGCGGCCCGCCCCCTTGCCGCGAAATTCGGGCGTGGCGCGCATGCTCTTGAGTTCCCCTCGGCCATCGCCGAGCTCTTTGAGCGCACCGACCGCTGCGAGCTCTGCGCCCTCGCGGACCACAAAGAACGTCACATCGTCTTCACGCAAGCGCTCGGGCGGCATGGCGTGCACTTTGCAGGCGGGCGAGGCGGCGTGCATTTCATCGAGATGCAGGCGGAGCAGGTCGAGCACATCGGCGCTTTCCAACCGGTCAGGCGTGATCTCAAAAGGGGTCATGCGAATTTGTCCGCCTTGCGTTTGCCAAAGCGCATGTCGTTTTCCAACCGAGCGCGCAACTGGGCGTAGAACGCTTCCAGGAAAGCGCGTTCATCGCCTTCACCCGGATCCCAGCGAATCTTGCGGCAAATGGTGGCGTGCACCGCGTAAAGCGCCTCCTCATTGCCGTCGCGCAGCAGGCGTTCAAGCGTCTGCAATTCGCGCTCGCCATAGACCGAAAGCTCCTCCTCTCCGAATTCGTAGCGCGCGCCGGTGAGCCCGCTTGAACGCTCGACGCTGGCGGCGCCCTGAGTTGAGATAGCCTCGGCCAGCTTGGTCTTGGGCGCTTCGACCACCCAGGTCCCCGCGATGACATCGCCCGCCCGAAGCGCGTCTTTGTTGAAGAAGGGAAACAGCGCAAACAGCATGAACCACGCGAGCGCCGCCCATAAAAGACCGCCTCCAGACATGCCCACCATGCTAAGGACAAAGGCAATAAGAATGTAAACAAGGGGGTAAAACACTTCGACGTCGCGCAAGAGATTGCGGGCAATCACCGCCTCGGGGGTAAGCCGGCCACCATGGCGCGCGGCCACGCGGATGCCCAGAATGCGCTTGCCAAAGGTCGCCCCGCGCGGGCCCAACTCCTGGACAAGGAAATAGCCGTACCAGGCGAAGAAACCGAAGATCACTCCCAGGATAAAAAGGAATTCGTAGACGGCAACCGCCTCTTCCTCCGGATCCTCAAAGATGCTGTCGGTCACGCCGCCAGCGATCAGGTCGAACAGCAAATCCACGACAACCAGCCCAATGATGAGAAACATCATGTCCAGCATGAGCGCACCCAAACGCGCGCTGCGCGAGGCGATGACAACCGGGATCTCTATCCCTTCGGGCGTCACCATCATACGCGCTCGCTTGGTTTCGCTTTCGAGATAGGCGGCGTGCGCGCTCATCCGCCGGCCCGTTCGGTTGAACCGCTGGCCAGCGCGTGCGGCTCGGGACGGCGCAGCAAGAAGAAATAGCCAAGCCAGAACACAAGGAAGGAGCCGCCAATGATGTAGCGATCGGTCGGATCGCCGACGAGCTGGCGCGGGAAGGCTTCTAGAAGGGCGGCGACGATCATCATGAGCACCACGCCCAGCATCACCACCGCCGATCGTCGCCCAGCGGCTGAAGCGGCGTCGAGCACGCCCTGTGTTCCGGGAAACGCCATAGATCGCCCGATATGCAAGCCCGCCGCGCCCGCCAACAGGATGCCAAACAGCTCGGTTGTGCCGTGCACGCTCAACCACGCGCCAAATTCAAAGCCCAGCCCGGCGCTGGCAAACACCCACACCATTGCGCCCAGGGTCGCCATGTTGTGCACCAGCAAAAGCAGCGAGGGGATGCCGAACGCAAAGCCCAACGCAAAGGCCAGAATGCAGACCCCGGCGTTGTTGTTGAAGAGGTAGGCCGCAAACGCTGACAGGCCGTCCGCGCCGTCTTTAAGCGCCAGGCTTTCCTCCAGCGTTTCGCGGCTGGCTCCCGGCACGCGCCCGCTCGCCATGTTCTCCGAAATCAGGCGGAAGTACCACTCGGTGTCCTGATCAACGAGCAGCCACCCCACCACCGCGCCGGCAACCATCACAAGAAAGGCAATCAGAATATCGAGCCACAGCGCCTGCACGGCCCGGCTCCAGCCACCGGCGAAAAACTCACGCAGCCAGCGAAACAGGCCCTTGCGCGGCCCATAGACCTGAAACCATGCGCGCTGCACGAGGCTTTCCAGATAGCGCAAAGTGGCAAGATCAAGCGAGGTCTCGCGCGCGACGGACAAGCTCGACGCGGCGGTGCGATAAAGCGTCGGAAGCGCCAGCAAGTCGGCGTCGTCCACCCCGCGAAGGCCGCCGCCTTCCATGCGCGCAACAATGCCTTCCAGCCGCCGCCAGTCGGCCTCGCGTTCAAGCCGGAAGCGGTCCGAACGCAAGGCCGCGCTTTCGATATCGGCGGGCGCCTCCACGGCGGAGCGGCTGAAGAACCCGCCCAGCGAGCCCATGACTTTGGGAGCCTTCATCCGATGGCCTCTGAGTTTTTGATCAGGAAATAGCGGTCGATGAGGTCGTAGCCGATCTGATCCCACGGCGCTTCGATCACATCAACGCCCATTTGGCGCAGGCGTTGCAACACGACATTGCGCTGGTGGCTGAGCGTTTGCGCGGTGACGCTGCGTGCGAGCGTGGCGATGTCACCGGGCTCCTGCGCCATGAAGCTTTCAAGCTCAGAGTCCGCAATCGTCACGAACAGGACGAGGTGTTTGTTGACCAGCCGGCCAATGCTTTCGACCATCAGCTCCGCCGCGGTTGGATCGGTGAAATCGGAGAACAGAACGATCAGCGAACGGCGCTTCAATTTGGCGGTAATGGTCGCAAGCGCGAGCGTGAAATTGGGCTCGGCTGCCGTGTAGTCGAGCTCAGCGGCCGCGCTCTGCAAGCGGTGGAAGGCGCGGCTGTCGTTGATGAACGGCGTCATCACTTGCGGACGCTGGGCAAAGCCGAAGAGCGAAACCTTGTCCCCGCTTTTGAGCGCAACATACGAGCACGCCAAAGCGGCCGACACGGCTCGATCAATACGCGGCATATTGTCCACCGGCTCGCACATCGCCTGACCGCAATCAAAGGCAAACACGATCTGGTTGTTGCGCTCGCTTTCGTTTTCGCGAGCGTAGAGATGGTTGTGCCGCGCGCTCGCCTTCCAGTCGATCCGGCGGCGATCCATCCCCGGTTCGTATTCGGACAGCGCCTCGAACTGGGTGCCTTCTCCCCTGATGCGCCGGGCGATCAGCCCGGTCTGCGCGTCCCGCAAAAAGGTCTGCATTTCCTTCGAACGCACCGGCGAAAGGTCCGGCCATACACGCACTGCATCCTCCAGCGCGCGGCTTTCCTGGCGCACGCCAAGGCCCAGCGGACCAGGCCAGCGCAGCCACGCGCGCGTGATCGCCGCTGTGCCGCGGCGCGAGGGGGCAAGATCGACGAAGCCTTGGTGCGGGCCATCGTCGGCGGAGCGATCGACATTCAGGGACACGCGCCCGCCGGGATGAAGCCGCGGGTCAAACTCAACCGCCGCTTGCGCCTTGTAAACCGAACGGCTGCGGAAAGCCGCGTGAACGACAATGCGCGTCGGCTGGCCAATCTCGGTGTCCGCCGGAACGGTCAGCTCCCAGCGCTGCACCGCGCCAGCGATCGCGGCGTCGATCACGATCAACGCGATCAGCGCGCAGGCGGCGATCGGGGCGATGACCCACAGGCCCGGGGCCAGCGCCGCGATCACGACCGCAACGGGAGCGAACGCTGCGATGACCCAGGCCGCGCGCTCAGTCGGAGCTATGGGCAGGCGCGGGATCTTTGCCGCAAGTGAGGAAAGACGCGAGAACACCTGGCGGCAGGCGCGCGCTTAGCGCGGGGCCTCGGTGCTTTCGACGAGCTCGGCCACCAGAGCTTCGATATCGCGGCCCTCGATCTCGGCGGCGGGCGATAGCGTGAGGCGGTGGCGCAACACTGGCACGGCGAGCGCTTTGACATCATCAGGTATGGTGTAGGCGCGGCCCTCCAGCGCGGCTCGCGCCCGCGCGGCGTTGGCCAGCAGCACGGCGGCGCGGGGGCTTGCGCCGACCGACAGTTCGGAATGATCGCGCGTTGCGCGCACCAACCGCACGACATAGCCGGTGATCTCCTCCGCCACCGTCACCTGATCCAGCGCCGCGGTTGCTGCGGTCAGCTTGGTCGCATCAGCGACCGCGCTCACCCCGAGTTCGGCGGGCCGTTGCGGACCTTGCCGCTTGCCATAATCGGTGACGATCCGGGTCTCCTCGGCCTCGTCGGGATAGGGCACGAGCAGCTTGAAAAGGAAGCGGTCCAGTTGGGCTTCAGGCAAGGGGTACACGCCCTGGTTCTCGATCGGGTTTTGCGTCGCGACCACCATGAAGTGCGCGGGCAGACCGTGTGTCTCACCATCGAGCGTCACGCGGCGTTCCTGCATAGCTTCGAGCAGGGCGGCTTGGGTCTTGGGCGGCGTGCGGTTGATCTCATCGGCGAGCAAGAGCTCGCAGAAGATCGGCCCGCGAGTAAGCGTGAATTGGCTGGTCTGGAAGTTGAACAGGTTCGAGCCCAGAATATCACCCGGCAGCAGGTCCGGGGTGAATTGAATCCTCCCAAAATCGAGACCCAAAGCGGTCGCAAAGCTTTGCGCAAGGAACGTCTTCGCGGTTCCGGGTGGGCCCTCCATCAGCACATGGCCTTGCGCGATCATCGCGATCAGCAATTGATCAATCATCGCGTCTTGCCCGATAATGGCCTTGGCGGTTTCGGCGCGTATGCCGTCCGCGAGAGCGCGCAATTCTTCAAGAGTCATGCTCATTCTTGGTGACTTTCCCTGTTTTCGCCGGAGGGCCGGAGTGCCTGATCGCTAAGCGCGCGCGCGGCGCGCAAGATATCGCCGGGTGTCGATGCGGTGCGCAGCTCGTTGCAACGCTGTGTGAAAGACGGTTCGTGCGGATGGCGAACCGCAAGCGCTGCGTTGATCGCGTCGGTTTCAGGTTTGGCCAGGCCAAGCGAGCGCGCGATGCGTTTGGCGCTGAGCGCGATATAGGGTTCCACAAGCAGCGGCAAGCGTCCCGCACGCAGGATCAAATCCGCGCCGTTGGCGACCAGCCGCGCCTTGCCAAAGGCGGTCTCGCGCTCACGCGACGCGGCGGGCCCAAAGCGCAGGAACCCCCGCCAGCCAACAATCAGCATCGCCAGAACCAGACAGATCGTCGCGGCCACAAAGGGTGGCTGAAACGCCAGCGTCAACAGGTTCATCGCCCCGCCAAACCCGTTGAGCGTAAGGTCAAAGACGACGCCGTCAAATTCGCCCCAATCCATGTTCCTGACCAGCGAAAGCGCCGCTGTTGCGCGCGTTCTGTCCGCCAGGCCCCAATTGTTCATAAGGTCTGGTTCGACCACAAAGACGACCCAATTGGATGGCTCGTACTCGTCCGAAAGCCGATCATCTGGGTCTTCGTAATAGGAATCCTGTTCGTAGCTGAACGCGATCATGCGCCCCGCCTGATCCAGCACGACCGGTTTGCGGTTAGCGGAGGCTTCGGCGTAGAAGCCGACCGAAGTCGGCAGCGATCCGCTCACTTCGTCAAGCGGGTACAGCGTTGAAAAGGACTGCGGGTCGTCGGTGAGATCGGGCCGCTGCGCGGACCTCGCGCCGCGTTCGCCGCGACCATCAAGCTCCAGCAATGGATCAGCGATCCCGTCGTCCTCATCCGACTGCTCTTTGGTGCCGCCGCGTTTCAAGTCGATCGCGAGCAGACCCTCTTCCTCTTCGGCCCAATTGGGAGAGCTGAAGCCGCTGATCAGGACCCAGCCGTCTTTGACGGTTTCGGGTTCGATCGAACGCGTGAAAAAGCGCGAGGGCAGAGCGTCCCACTTGGGCAGAATAACCAGCGTCGGGCCGAGATATTCACGCCGGTCGATGATCGCGGTGAGTTCTTCAGGGTCCATATAATGCGGGGGGGTAAGGACCAGAAGATCGTTCGTCTCCAGCCCGCGTGTCTCGCGCGAGCGGGTGACCTCGAAGCCATCGGCCTCGACCAGTTCGACCAGCGCGGAAAAACCGTTGAGACCTTTTGAGGCGGAATGCGCGCGCCCGTTATTGTTGTCAGGAGCCCAGGGATCGCCCATTGCGATCAGATAGAGGATGGCAAGAAACACGCCAAAGCCCACGACTATGAGCGCAAGCAAGCCGGCGCGGCTGAACGGGGAAGCGGCGCGCTCGCTCACGCTGTTCCTGCCATTTGCATGGGATTGCCCTTCGATCGTCCGGCGTCAATGCGGGCGAGCGCAAAGTCCGCATAGGCCGAGCGCGCGGTCTCCCAGTCGTCCCGGGTGAGCGTTTTGAGCGCGAACAGGCTGCGCTCCACAGCCTCGCTGATAACCGCAAAGGCGCGCCGCGCGGCGTCGGATAGCCGGGGCAGCGCGGCCAGTTCGCGCGCGGTGCTCGACGGGTCGACCCATTCGGGGCGCGCGGCGGCAATTTGCCCAACACTGCGCTGAAGCAGGAGGCGCGCGGCCTCATCAAACCGCCCTTCGGCGGCCAGGCGGTCCGCGTCTTCGAGCAGAGCCAGGCTTTCCTCGCGATCGGGCTGCCAGTCAGGTTCTGTTTCCAGCTCAACTCTGGCGCCGCTGCGCCGGTCAGCCAGCGGCCCAATCAACCGCGCAACGCCGTACACGACAAAAGCGACGATCAGCACCACGAAGGCCCATTTGAGCACGTCCCAATAGTCGGTCATAAACCGCCCAACTGGCCCAAAGATGTCGGCCAGCCATTCGAAGAGATCGTTCAGCCAGTTTTCAAACCAAGAGGGTTCGCGCGGCTCAATCTCTTTCAGCTTCAGCTGGGCAAACTGGGTGTCAGCGTCGGCCCGGATCGCTTCATATTCGTCCGGCAAGTCCACGCGCGAGGCGTCGACCGGGTTCGCGACCTGGGCCGGCGGTTGCGTCGTTTGATAGCTGGAAACCCCAATGGTCATGCAATCCAGTTGGTGGCACGCCGCAAGTCCCTGCGCAACCGAAGAAATTCGGTCAAAGCGCGGCGGACTGGCACACCTCCTCTTATCGTCGCCGGTTTAGCCCCGCGGGCGCGCCTGATGATAGGTCCCAAGGATGCGCAATTCCTTGGAATGAAACGCGCATTCTTCCAGCGCGCGGTCGACCGCCGGATCGCCCGGTGTTCCGATGATATCGGCGTAGAACCGGGTGGCGGAAAAACTGGTTCCCTCCTGGTAGCTCTCCAGCTTTGTCATGTTCACGCCATTTGTCGCAAAGCCACCCATCGCCTTGTAGAGCGCGGCGGGAATGTTCTTCACTTCAAAAACGAAGGTGGTCATCGCCGGGCGGTCGGTGTCGTTGGTCAGAAAGGTCGGCTGGTCCGCGAGGATGACGAAACGGGTCATATTATCGTGGCTGTCCTCAACATGGGTTTGGAGGATTTCGAGCCCATAGAGCTCCGCCGCGATGGCCGGGGCGATCGCGCCCAGCCTGGGATCCGCGCGCTCCGCCACAAAGGCTGCGGCGCCCGCTGTGTCGGCGTAGCTGAGCGGTACAATGCCACGCTCACGCAGGAACAACCGCGATTGGCCAAGCGCTTGCGGGTGGCTGTAGGCCGCCTCGATTGTGTCATGCGGGCCGTGTGGCAATCCACTCTCAAGCGCTGGCGCCATCAGCGCGTGGTGGATCGGCATAAAATACTCGCCCACAATTGAAAGCCCGCTTTCCGGCAACAGAAAGTGGATGTCGGCGACTCGCCCATGCTGCGAATTCTCAATCGGAATGATGGCCTCACCCGCTCGCCCATCTCTGACCGCGTCCAACGCGTCTTCGAAGCTAAAGCAAGGAAGGGGCAGCGCTTCGGGGCGCGCTTCGCTGGCGGCGCGGTGCGAATTGGCACCGGGCGAACCCTGAAAGGCGATTGCCCGCGCCGGCTCGCGCGCCGCGTTGGCGCGCATCTCATCGACGATTGGCAAAGCGGGACCCGGGAAACTGCGCATAGGGGCGCTGCTAAAGGTGCAAGAGGTGCGCGGCAAGCGGAGTTGTGCAGGGTTTTTGCCATCTTGCACGTATTGCACCAATTGGTGATGTGATCTCTCTTGCGCGCGTGCAGGGGGCAGATTAATGGGGCGACCGGGATGACTGATCAAACACACACGGACGCGAGCACCGAGGGCCAGCAGGCTGGGGGCGATCTCTTCAACACGGCGGCGGGCTGGGTGCTTTTTGCCGCGGGTCTTGGACTGGGTTTTGCGATCCTTTCGGACAAGTATTTCCACGGCAGCACACCCGAACGTCCGGAAGAGCTGGGCTATGTCATCGAAGGCGTCGAGGATGAAAGCGGCGGCGCAGCGGTTGAAATGACGATGGCTGAGGCGCTGACGCTGGTGACGATTGAGCAGGGCGAGAAAGTTTACGCCAAATGCGCGTCTTGCCACACGATCGCGCCGGGCGGCGCGAACGGGGTTGGTCCGAACTTGCACAATATCATGGGCGCCAGTGTTGGTGCGCGCTCCGGCTTTGCCTATTCCTCCGGGATGTCCGCCAAGGGTGGCCAGTGGGGCTGGGAAGAGATGAACGCATGGCTTAAGCGCCCCAGCGCCTATGTTGAGGGCACCAAAATGAGCTTTGCCGGTCTGTCCAAGATCGAAGACCGGGCCGCCGTTGCCTTGTTTATGAACGGCCCGGATGGCGCTCTGCAGTTGCCGGAGTTCACCCCACCCGCAGCGGAAACCAGCGAAGAAGCGGCGGATGAAGCGGCGGTGGAACAGGCCGAAGCGAACCAGAATGACGCCGAAGCCACATCGCAAGCCACCGCCGAAGCCGAAGCGTAGCGCCTTGCCGCCGCGCGCCTATGCGCGCCCTTTGAACCCTTGCGCGACCACATACCATTCCGACGAGCCCTTGCGGCTTGCTGGTGGCTTGGCGTGCTTGACGCTGGTGAAGTGCTTTTTCAGCAGCGCAAGCAGTTCGGTGTCAGTGCCACCGGCTAAGACTTTCGCGACAAACGCGCCGCCTTTTTCCAAAGTCTCGACGGCGAACCACGCGCCCGCTTCGACCAAAGCCATCGTGCGCAAATGGTCGGTCTGTTTGTGCCCGACCGTGTTTGCCGCCATATCGGAAAGAACCAGGTCCGGCGCTCCGCCCAACGCCCGTTCAAGCGCTGCAGGCGCGGCGTCATCCATGAAGTCCATTTCAAAGATCGTCACGCCTTCGATCGGCTCGGTGGGAAGAAGGTCTATGCCGACCACACTGGCCTTGGGCGCTTTGGCGCGCACGACTTGGCTCCAGCCACCCGGAGCGATGCCCAGATCGACCACCCGGCTTGAACCGCGAATGAGCTCAAAGCGTTCGTCCAGTTCGATCAGCTTGTAAGCCGCGCGGCTGCGATAACCGTCGGCCTTCGCCTTCTTCACATAAGGGTCGTTGAGCTGGCGTTGGAGCCAACGCGTGGAGCTTTCGGTGCGTTTCTTTGCGGTCTTGACCCGGCGATCGGGGTTGCGGCCAGATCGGCTCATCGTAGCTATCCTCGCGCGCCATTTTTGCGCGCCGGCTTGTGGTCGGCGCGGGCCTCGTTGAGCGCCTGTAGCGCTTTCTCGCTTTGCCGCTCGGCGGCCATCAGGCTGCGCAATATGCCTTCGCGAATGCCGCGATCAGCCACACCGAGCCGGTTAGCGGGCCACAGATCGAGGATCGATTCGAGTATCGCGCATCCCGCCACGACCAGGCTCGCCCGATCTTGGCCGATGCACGGCAGTTCGCTGCGTTCATCGGGCGACATAGAGGATAAATCGGTGCTGATTGCGCGCATGGCGTGGCTCGGGACGATCAACCCGTCCACGGCCTTGCGATCGTAATGCGGCAATTCGAGATGCAGGCTCGCCAGGGTTGTTACCGTACCGCTGGTGCCGAGCAAGCGGATCGAGCGGCTTTGCGCGGCTCCGGCAATGCGCGATGCAAAGGGCCCAAAGCTATCGGAAACCAGTTCGCGCATCCTTGCATACCGGGCCAGCCGGGCCTCTTCACTGCGATCGTTGCCGCTGACCGTATCGGTGAGTGAGACGACCCCCCAGGGTACACTTTGCCAGTCGACAATCCGCGGAATGCGCTCACCCTTGGCGCCGCCGGGTTCGAGCAGAACCAGCTCGGTCGAGCCGCCGCCTATGTCAAAGATCATGGCCGGGCCGTCGCCCTCTTCCAAAAGGATATGGCACCCCAGAACGGCAAGGCGCGCTTCTTCTTCGGCGGTTATGATATCAAGAGCGATCCCGGTTTCTCGGCGCACGCGCTCGATAAAGGCGGGGCCGTTTTTGGCGCGTCGGCAGGCCTCGGTGGCGACCGAACGAGCCAGGCGAACGTTGCGGCGGCGCAACTTTTCTGCGCAAACCGACAAGGCGCCCAGCGCGCGATCCATCGCATCATCAGAAAGTCGACCCGTCGTCGCCAGGCCTTCGCCAAGCTTCACGACTCGGCTGAAGGCGTCGATAACGGTGAAGTCCTTGCCGGACGGACGCGCGATGAGCAGGCGGCAATTGTTCGTACCAAGATCGAGGGCAGCGTAGGCCTCGCCGCGTCGCGGAGGGCGCTTTGTGTCGGCAGAGGGTTTCGTGGCGCTCGCCGTCTTGGGCTTGCGCTGGTCTGTGTCCTTGTCGCGATGCGCGGACGGGCGACGTTCGCTGTCTCGCGGAGCGCCCTGCGAGCGACCGCGTTTCCCCGTTGATCCGCGCTTGCCTTTGCTTTGCGGTTTGTCTTGCTGGAAGGAGCTTTTGTAGCGGAAGTCGGCTACTTTGCCGGACGTGTTACTCCTTTTTGTTCCAGCGCTCCTGTCCTCGCCCGGCGGAAGCGTATCCGCCATAAGTCAAATCTTTCGCATCACTTGCGCAAGAATGCGCAGGCACTTGCTGGAAAAGCTAACGCAAGCGGACCGATTGAGCAAGCGCGGCGATTCGGCGCCGCTCTTATGGCGCGGCTATGGCTGATGCGCGCTGACCCTTGACCTTAATCGAACTCAAAACTAGATGCGCGGCTCGCTTGGTAGCGCAGGCCTTCGCCGCGCGGGCCAAAGCCAGGCTCCTTGCCCCGTCGTCTAATGGTAAGACTACGGACTCTGACTCCGTCAATTGAGGTTCGAATCCTCACGGGGCATCCAGCCGTTTCCAACTCGCATGAGTGTTGCCCGCATAGCCGCTTGCCGGTCCACGCGCGCGGGCCTAGAGCCAGCGTCATGGACAAGAAGCCCACCGAACACGACCTCTCCGATCGCAAGTTCTACCGCGCCGGCGAGGAAAGCCGTTTTGCCGAAGAAGCGCCCGATCGCACCCCCCAGACCGAGCATCCGGCCTACAAGCTAGCGTTCCGCGACACCGACTTCCTGCTGCGCGACGAATTGCGTCCGGTGCGTTTCCAACTGGAGCTTTTGAAACCGGAGATGCTGCTCGACGAAGCGCGCGTCGGCTCGACTCTCGTGATGTACGGATCGGCGCGCATCCCCTCGCCTAAGGAAGCGCAGGCCAAGATTGACGCAGCGAAGGGGAAGGGAGACTACGAAGAGAAGGTGGCCGAGCGCCTCGCCGCCAAGGCCAAGTATTACGAAGAAGCCTACAAGCTTTCGCGCATGGTGTCCGAAAAGGCGATCATAGAGGATGGCAAGCGCCAGTTCGTGGTTGTGACCGGAGGCGGTCCGTCGATCATGGAAGCCGGAAATCGCGGCGCCAGCGATGCAGGTTCGGAAAGCATTGGGCTTAACATCATCCTCCCGCATGAGCAGGCGCCCAACTCTTACGTGACGCCCTATCTCAGCCTCAATTTCCACTATTTCGCTCTGCGCAAGATGCATTTCCTTCTGCGCGCGCGGGCGGTTGCGGTCTTTCCCGGCGGATTTGGGACGTTTGACGAGATGTTCGAGCTGTTGACTCTGGTGCAGACGGGCAAAATGAAGCCGCTTCCGATCCTGCTGTTCGGGCGCGAATTTTGGGAGCGAGTGATCGATTTCGAAGCGATCGCGGAAGAAGGCACAATTTCGCAGAAAGATCTCGACCTGTTTCAATGGTGCGAAACCGCCGATGAGGCCTGGGCGCACATCGCTGCGTTCTACGAACTCTAAGGCCAAAGCCGATGGCTTAATCGGCGAGTGAACGCACCGCTTGGTGGCCTAGCGGTCCGTGGCCTGCGCCATAGCCAGGGGCGGCCTCAATCGCTCGCAGCACGAAATTTCGGCCCAGCCGCACCGCGTTCTCAAGGCTCTGTGAGTGCCCCATAAGCGTGGCAACAGCAGACGATAGGGTGCACCCTGTGCCGTGCGTGTGCGCGGTGTCGATCCGGGTGTGTTCAAAGTAGCCTGGCTCTCTGCCCGGCTGGATGAGGATGTCGATGATGCGCTCATCGGCAGTGTGACCGCCTTTGGCCAACACGGCGGCGCCGGTTCGCTCGCTCAGTTCGAGCGCGGCCTCAATCATGTGATCGCTGGTCGAAAGCGAGCGTTCAACCAGATGGCCAAGCTCGGGCAGGTTGGGCGTCAGCAGGGTCGCGACGGGAAAGAGCTCACGTTGCAGCGCGGCAATAGCCTCGGGCGCGATCAGAGCGCCGCCGCTTGTAGCGATCATGACGGGATCGAGAATAACCGGAGTGTGCGCTGGCATATCCTCCAGCGCTTCGGCGACGGCGGAGATAATGTCGGCGTCGTGGAGCATGCCGATTTTGATCGCGTCCACGCCGATATCGCTGAGACAGCTGGCAATCTGCCGGGCCACCACATCGCCCGCCATTGGCGCGATCGCCTGGACGCCGACACTGTTTTGCGCGGTGATGGTCGTCACCGCCGTCATCGCGTAGCCGCCGAGCATCGTAATCGTCTTGATATCGGCCTGAATACCCGCTCCGCCCGAGGAATCGGACCCGGCAATGGAGAGGATTCGCGGCGGGGAGCGGAGCGGCGATGCCATCGCGGCAGTCAAGCAGCGGCGCGCACGGCTTCGCACACCGTGTCGACCACGCTTTCAACGCGATGTGAATCGTCCCCTTCCGCCATGACGCGGATCACCGGCTCGGTGCCGGAGGGACGAATGACCAGCCTTCCGCTGCCTGCAAGCTCCGCTTGGGCGGCGGCGATTGCCGCTTTGACGCTGTCGGTCTCTAGCGGCGCACCGCCCTCATAGCGCACGTTTTTGAGCAATTGGGGGACAGGGTCAAACAGGTGCAGGATCTCGCTCGCTGGCTGGCCTGCGCGCACAAGGCTGGTGAGCACTTGCAAGGCGGCCACCGTCCCATCGCCGGTGGTCGCGTGATCGAGAAGTATCATGTGCCCGGATTGCTCGCCACCCACGTTGAAGCCGCCATCCTTCATTCGCTCCAGCACATAGCGATCGCCCACACGGGTGCGCTCCAAAGTCAGGCCAAGGCCAGCGAAATAGCGTTCGAGCCCAAGATTTGACATCACCGTGGCCACGACGCCTCCACCGGTCAGCGCGCCTTGATTGTGCAGACGAGTCGCGATCAACGCCATGATCTGATCGCCGTCGACCTTCTTGCCCTGCTCATCGACCACGATAAGCCGATCTGCGTCACCGTCGAGCGCGATACCGATATCCGCGCCCTCCTCCACGACTCGCGCCTGCAAGGCCTCGATAGCGGTCGAACCCACACCGTCATTAATGTTGGTTCCGTCCGGCGCGACGCCCAAAGCGATTGTGTCCGCCCCAAGTTCCCAGATCGCCGAGGGCGCCACCTGATAGGCCGCGCCATGCGCGCAATCGACGACGACCTTGAGATCATCGAAACGCACGTCCGAGGGGACTGACTGCTTGATTGCGTGAATGTAGCGCCCGCGTGCATCCTCGATGCGTCGCGCG
>CALCCG010000099.1 GCA_937899785.1 uncultured Erythrobacter sp.
CCCCCCCCCCCCCCCCCCCCCCCCCCCCCCCCCCCCCCCCCCCCCCGCCACCCGAAGGCACTCTGCTTTCCAGAGCGATAGTGACCGCATTCGAAAACTTCGCTCTTTGACTGGCTCAACTGCCACTCTTTTCACCTATGCTTCTGATTACATGGCTCAATGCTTGTGATGTGCACCATCACAATTTTGCTGGTTCGGATAGCACTTCATAAGTGACCCCCGTTAGCTTTGCTGACCGTTCCCAAAGGTCCGCCGCCAGCTTTATCGTTGAGGCATTTACACTTGGCCGACTTGCGACTGGATGGCCCCGAATGGCCAAAAAGCCGTCGGGTCCATAGAGCTCGCCGCCCTTCGCATCTGGGTCCGAGGCCGCGTGCAGCGGATTAAGGGCGCCAGCCTCTGCGGATTGCATTACGTGTCGTACGAAGAGGCCAAAGAATAGCTTGAGTGCGGGATTGGTGCTTTGTTCCAACATGTGCTCCACACCCTCGGTTCGGCTCGCCCCTGGGTGAGCTGCTACGCTCAGCGTGTGGGATCCGACTGCACTCAGACGTCTTTGTAGCTCCAAACTGAATAGTAGGTTGGCAAGTTTGCTGGAGCCATATCCATTCACATTTTTTGTAGTGATTCCATCGAGATCGATGGTTGAGTTCTTGTACACTTGGCTCGTCATGGTCACGATCCGTGCACTAGCTGTTTCGATTAACTTTGTGATCAGCGCTCCTGTCAAGGCGAAATGACCCAAATGGTTCACCCCCATGATTCGCGGGAACCCATCCTGAGTGAGCTCCTCATCTCTATCGCCAATTCCAGCATTATTGATGAGAAGATCAAGCCGGTCGAATGAGCTTTGAAAGCCGGCCGAAAACTCCTTTATCGACGCGAGTGAAGCTAGGTCGAGATAGAGTGGAGTGACGCTTGCACTTGGATATTCGTAACGAAGCTTGCTCGCAATACGCTCGCCCCTTTCCAAGTCTCGAACGCCAAGTACGGCATGCATTCCAAAAGATAAAAGGCCGCGCGCGGTTTCATATCCCAAGCCAGAGGTGGCTCCAGTTACGATCGCTACCTTTCCGTAGAGCGAGAGCATATCGGATCGTATCTGGTTTATGGGCCTTTCCAAAGCTCGACCCTCGAGTTGCAGTTTGAACGCGATTTGGCAAGGAGTTCAGCAGCGAGCCGCTTCATGACTGTTCGCTTCGCGATGCGAACCAGGCCCAAAACGATAGGACGATTGCGCTCGCCGAAACGATGGTCATCGATGTTCCGGGAAAGAATATGCCGAAGCCTCCGAGGTCGATGAAGACGAGATATCCCACATCAACGAGTCCGCCGACCAGGGCCGTGACCCAGATTGCTGTGATGTTCTGTCTCCATATGAAGACGGCTCCCACGATCGTTACCGCGCCGGCCCAAAGCAAGTTCCAGCCATGCTGATTGAGAACCGCTTCTACGGCGGGGTGATAATCGGCAACTAGCTCCTCGGGGCCCACGGCGGCTATTCCCTGGAAGCCGGTGGTGGCGTCGACGCCGATTGTTACAATGCCCGCGAGAAGGTAGACGATTCCCCACACGATCCAAAGGATCGCTGATACCTTAAGCGCCAGAGCGTATTTGTTTTCCATCTAATTCTCCGTTTTCGCAGTAGTGGGTCCGCGAGATGAAGCCGACAGGGCTGCCGTTTCTATCCCGGTCTGGAAGCGTTGGGCCTCAGAGGTACGGCATGCTGGCGCCTCATTTGCGAAGTGAGAATTGGCCAAACGCATACGGCGGTGACAGCCTTGGCGCGTCTCCATCAGGAAATTAGCGGACCCGCTTCGCATGCAAAGAGCTTTGCAATCAGGCAGTGGGAGACGCCTTATAATTCAGCAACCTAAAGATGTCTGAGTTCTCTGCTAGTTTGTATTCCCGCACATTGTGCGTGCGCGTTCTGGGCTTCAAATTCGCTCGTGTTGGACCGATCCTCACCACGAGGTGACAGGAGAATCTCGATGAGAACGGAGAAAGACACCGCTCCAAGGTTTGGATTTCTTTTGAGTTTAGCGATCGCTTTTGCGTCTCCGATCCAGGCGCAAGAGTTGACTAAGGACAGCCCGGTTGCTGAAGAGTGCGACGACGAGTGCCAGGCGACACGAGACGCCCAGGATGTCACAGCGGCCGTAAATGGAGTCTTCTTCAGCAATGCAATTGGCTTTGGGCCGAGCGACGACAACACGCTTTACAACTTTCAGATTCAGCCCATTGCAACGGTCGCCCAAGGCGAAGGTGGTGATCTAATCCTAAGGGGAATAGCGCCTGTGCTCGGCGTTCCAGTACCGGCTCAAGTCCCGGTAGCGAGCTCGACTGAATCGGAGCTTGATACCGAATGGGGGCTGAGTGACACGGTTGTGCAAGCGCTCTACGTTCCGCCCGGACAAGACGGATTCAGAGTAGGCTTCGGGCCACAGGTTTCGCTGACCACCCACACTGAAGATGCGACCAAAGCCGCAGGGTGGGGCGGCGGTATTGCTGGGGGCGGCTTTGGGTTCGCGGGCCCTTTGGCGTTCGGTGGCATCGCGAACCATCTTTGGGGAGAGGATGGATACAGCACAACGACCGTCCAACCCATCGTCTACTACAATCTCGAGACACCCGGGATCGGTGCCACGACGATAGTCTACACTGATCTGGCTGTTGCGAGCGTTGAACTGTGTTTGGTTCGAGCCGTCATCGAGAGAGCCATCCAGCGGCACGGAAGAAGGAATCATGGCGTCCTGATTCCCAGCGTTATCCAGATCAAAAGACACTTCTGACCGAACCATACGTCCAACACGCAGGGAACCGCCAAGCCCCGGCAATGAGATTGAGCCGTCAAAGTCGCCTGGTCGAACAATCGCTCAATCCGGGTACCGACCCACTCGCTTCTCGTCCAAGGCATCGGGAGCCTGACCAGCGACGGCGTCCAAGGCGATCTGTGGCCCCTTGGCCTCACCCGCGTCTCTTGCTGGGCTTTCTTCTAGTTCAATGTCCGAAGCTCGCGCGGCCAATGGTACGCCTTCACTGGGCTGATCTGGCTCCTTGCTCGCATCAGCCTCCGCCAGCGCTTCCTTGAGACTCTCAATCTCTAGCGCTTGCTGGTCCAACTGATTGGTCTGGTTTTCAACCGTCTTGGCCAATTCTTCCAATTGGCGGCGCAAGTCATCAAGGTCCAGATCGTCTGGAGAAGCTTGAGCGAAAGCCGGAATGGGCACGGTTGAGAGAAGCACAATTAGCGCCAAACCTCTGGTTCGCAACGCGCGTATTCTTACGCGCGGTTGCCCTTCGAGCTGGCGGCGGCGATTTTCTCTGAACACGGCAAGCGACCCTCACAATCAGCGCCAGCATCTCTAGTTTGCGGGGAAATTTATGGATCATCTTAGAATGACAACAATCCGATAATCCTGCACACTAACTGCGCATAGAAAGAGGATAGGCAGCGCGTGAGGCCTTGTTATCTAATGATGGTGGTTGGGAAGGCGGATCGCTACCAACGACCGCCTATTGACTGCAAGTCGAGAGTCAAACCAACTCGGCTGTTCAGTTGAGCGCCCGCCGAAGGGGCATTAGCCTCCATGGAGGATTCAGGCTTTGGGGTCGGCTCTGCGTCTACTCTTCAGCGTCGATGGGGAAGAAAGATATTTTGCCGTCTATCTCGTTGCTCGACGCGGACGGAGGGAAAATCGAGTTTGCCTCTCTCGAAAGCCAGTTCGGCCTGTGGCCCATCGACATAACCCGGCTGACTCTCATTTTCGATCCTGGCTGGGTCAAAATAGACTTGTCCGCCAACCAAGACCTGGGCCGCGCTGTCGCGGCTAGAGTAACCTATCGCTTGGTGGTTTCGAAGATCGCGCGAGGCGCCAATGGTTGCAATCTTGCGGCCGACCGCAACTCATGTTCGAAGCGATTCACGCAGATGCTACGGGTCCGCAGCCTGAGAATTAGAAACTGAACCTTTCCCAGGTGGGAACTCGAGAGCCGATTGCGGGAGTGCTTGAGACTCTAGCTCACGGAAAATTTTGGTGCGGTCGAGAAGACTCGAACTTCCACGGGCGTTAGCCCACAACGACCTCAACGTTGCGCGTCTACCAGTTCCGCCACGACCGCACTCGAGAGAAACGGGGATGAGACTGGCTCGCCCCGAAGGTAGGAGCGCGCCGATAGCAATCCGGTTTGCGCGGCGCAAGCCCTTTGGGGCAGCCCATTGATCTCGCACTGGCCTCAGTTGGGCGACCAGCCAATCCCGGCCGTCTTGGCGGTGTCGGGATATCCCGAAATGCCCTCTGTCACCTTCAAGCTCTCCCCCGGGGCCAGTTCGCTCTTGGCTGGGACAATCGCCTTACTGAAGCCGCGACTGCCCGCCTCGTCCTTGAACACCACAACCAGTTGCGGGATCGATACCGTCTCGCGCCCGACATTGTCGATTGATCCGCGCACCTGGAAGATCGCAACGCCTGGCTGCTCTTCAATTTCGCGCTGTTCGGCTTTCGCAAAATTGAGCACCAGATCGGGCTTGCCCACCCCGAAAGTCGGGCGGCTGAAGGGGAGCCATTCGGGCAAACCGTAATAGTTGACAGCGAGCACGGTGCCCGTCGCCATGAGCGCAAAAATCGCCGCCGCGGCGGTCCACATCTTGACCGGGTTGCGGCGCGCGGTGAAGGGCGCGCGATACTCGAACTGGGAGGTATCCTCCTCTTCGTAGCCCGGATCCTCAAAAGGGTCTTCGAAGTCGTCATCGAACGGCGTGGCTTCCGACCCGGGCTCGAAACCCGGTAAGCTGCCCTCGCTCGCGGGATCGTCAAAGGCGGCAGCCAGGGCGTCTTCGTCGAACTCGGTCGATGCGCCCCGGGCTTCCCCTTCGGACGGCGTAGCCTCGTTCTGGGCTGCCAGCCTGCGGCGGATGGAGGACCCCCTGGACTGTTCCGGCAAGGATTCGGGAGCGGCGGGTTCCGCACGGTCGGTCCCCCCGCGACCAAGCGCCCGCGCGGCAATCGATCCCATCTCCTCGTCTTGGGCCGACCAATGAGCAACGGATGGCGCTGGCGGTGAAGCTGGCTCGGGGCTGGGCGCGGTCTGGCTTGCCGGGTTCGGAACACGGGGCGGCTCGGCCCCGGACGCGGGTGAGGAGGGGTGTTTGGGCTTAGGAATGACAGGGCTGCGCGCTGCCGCTGCGTCTGGCGGACTTGAAGACTCATCGGTTGCTGGATCAGGAGCCGCCGTATCCGCATTGGACGGTTGCGCGGCTGGCGCAGGCGACACCGGAACACCAGCGGAACTGGGGCCGCCGCCGGCATCCACTGAAAGGGGGGCTTGAAACCAGCTGTGCTTGCACTTTGCGCAGCGAACCGTGCGGCCCTCATTTCCGATGGCCGTATCAGGGACTGCGTAGCGGGTCCCACAGTTAGGGCACGAGATGATCATCGTCATACTGGCAATACTTTGTGGTCCCTCGCGCACAAGTGTATTGCCTCTCCCGGCGCGCGAATCCGGGCATTTTTCCACATTGATAACCATGTTTTCGCGTTGACGCCACGCTTGTGCCTATACTGGGCTTTCCCAGCCAGGGGGTCGCTGATAGGGGCGTGGCATGACCGAACGCGCGAGCGAGATCGTGAAGTTTGACAATGTCGGGCTGCGCTATGGCGCGGATCAGGAGGTTTTGAGCGATCTCAGCTTTACCCTGTTTCCGGGCAGTTTCTACTTCCTTACCGGGGCCAGCGGAGCGGGTAAAACGAGCCTGTTGAAACTCCTATACCTCGCTCAGCGCCCTTCGCGCGGAGGGATCCGCATGTTCGGGCGCGATATGATCACTTTGCCGCGCGTGGAGTTGCCCGATTTCCGCCGCCGACTTGGCGTGGTGTTCCAGAATTTCCGATTGATCGAGCATTTGTCGGCGTTCGACAATGTCGCGCTGCCCCTGCGCCTGGCGGGGACAGATGAGGGGCGTGTCGCAAAGGCGGTGAACGATATGCTTGACTGGGTGAATCTTTCGCATCGTGCGCAAGCACGGCCGGAAACCCTGTCCGGCGGTGAACAGCAGCGTGTCGCGATCGCGCGCGCTGTTATTGCGCGTCCGCAATTGTTGATCGCGGATGAGCCAACGGGGAATGTGGATCCGGACATGGCGCTTAAGTTGCTGCGGCTGTTCGAAGCGCTCAACAACCGGGTGGGCACAACAGTGGTGGTAGCGACCCACGATGTGCAGCTTATCCAGAAGGTTCCGGATTCGCTCATCATGCGATTGAACAAGGGCAGGCTTTCAGACCCTACAGGCGCGCTACGCTATCCGCCGGCCAGGGCAAAGGCGTCGTCTCCACGTGCAAGCTCGCCCTTCTCCGCTGAGGATAGCGCATGAACGGAGCTTTACCCCCCAAAGGCGCGCAAAGCGCCGCCCGTCTCTTGCCAAGGAGCCGGTTCGGCGGACCCATCCCTTGGGTAATTGCGATCCTTATCGCGCTGATGGTGATCGCGGCGGCTGGCGGTCTCGCCTTGCGCAATCTTGCGGACAACGCGCGCGCCGATTTGTCGGGCGCGGTGACGGTTCAGATCATCGAGGCGAACCCACAGATACGCGCGGAGCGCGTTCAGGCGGCGGCCTCTGCGCTGACGAGTCAGCCTTTGGTGACGTCCGTTCGGATCGTTCCCGAAGAGGAACTGGCCGCTTTGCTGGAACCGTGGCTTGGCGCCAGCGCGGGCAGTTCCGACATCCCGATCCCCGCTTTGATTGATGTCGAGCTCAACGCGCGCGCCGACCGAAGCGAGATATCCCAATTGCAAGACGCGCTCGACCGAGCGGTGCCGGGCACGAAGGTCGACGCGCAATCTTCATGGCTGCGCCCGGTCTATAACGCGCTGGCTGCGCTGCAATGGTTGGCGCTTGCTTTGATAGCGCTGATTGCCATTGCCACCGCCGCAGCGGTCTGGCTGGCGGCGCGAAGCGCCTTTGCCAACCATCGTGATACGGTGGAAATCATCCACTTGCTTGGAGGGACAGACGCTCAGATCACGAGGGTTTTTCAACGCACTGTTACGCTTGAGGCCAGTTTAGGAGCAGCGCTGGGCTTGGCGCTGGGCGGGCTTACGGTTTGGCTGTTGGGCCAGCAATTTGTCGCGCTCGACAGCGGGATGGTGAACGGCGCTACGCTCGCGTGGAGGGATTGGATGGTCGTTGCGGCTATCCCGCTGGGCGGAATTGCGCTGGCCATGCTGACCGCGCGCATCACCATTTCGCTTGCGTTAAGGGCGATGCTGTGAAGAGACGGGTCTGATGGTCCGCACATTTCTCTCCGCAGTTTTCCTGGTATGGTCGCTGGGCTTCTTGTGGTTCGCGATTGACTTGCCGCAGCCCGCGCAAAAGCTTGAGACCGACGCTGTGATCGTGCCCACGGGGGGCGCGGGCCGGATCGCGCGCGGGCTCGACGTGCTGGACGACGGCCTAGCGCAGCGGATGCTCGTCACAGGCGTGGGTTCCGAGGTCAAACCCGGCGAATTTGCCGCCGAATTCGAAGTTCCGCACGCGCTCATGGAATGCTGCGTTTCGCTCGGCTTCATGGCGCTGGATACGCGCGGCAACGCATCGGAAACCGCGCTATGGGTCAAAAGCAACGAGGTCACCTCGCTCAGGCTGGTGACCACTGATTGGCATATGCGCCGCGCCGCGGCCGAGCTGCAACGCAAGCTGCCGGTAAGCGTGAAGGTCGTGTGGGACGCGGTCCCTTCACAACCAAGTGTCGGCGTGCTGTTCCTAGAATATCACAAGCTGATCGCCAGCCAGTTGGCCGGCCTGGTCAATTATTGACGAGATAAACGGCGGACGAATGGCCTACCTGCGCAGCTTTCTGTTCTATCCGGTCTTCTACGGCTTTAGCGCTCTGTTGGTCGTCGCCTCAGTGCTGGCGATCCCGTTGGGGCAGGACAAGCTGCGCTGGGTGGTGGCGACCTGGGGCGTCTGGCACCGGTGGTGTTTGAAGACTCTGCTTGGCATCGACGTTGTGATTGAGGGGCGTCTGCCCGATGGCCCGGTGCTGATCGCGGTAAAGCACGAAAGCTATTTCGAAGCGATCGACATGCCGCGCCTGTTCCGCTTCCCCACTGTCTTTGCCAAGCGCGAATTGTTCCTTATTCCGGGTTGGGGCTATTCCGCCAAAGTCTACGGCTTGATCCCGGTTGCGCGCGACAAGGGCGCCAGAGCGTTGCGCGAAATGATCAAGACCGCGCGCGAACGCGTGGCCGATGGGCGCCCACTTGTTATCTTTCCCGAGGGCACGCGGGTTGAACACGGCACTCAGCCGCCGTTGCAATCCGGATTTGCGGGGACCTATAAACTGCTGGGCCTGCCGGTCGTGCCTATCGCTGTGAACAGCGGCCCCGTCTATCATCGCCTGGTCAAGCGACCGGGGACTATCACCTACCGGGTTGGCGAAACGATTTCCGAAGGGTTGGACCGCGAAGAGATAGAAGCGCGCGTGCATCGCGCGATCAACGCTCTGAACGTCTAGTGCTCCCGGCCAAAGTCCGGAGAGCTGTCGTCTTGCCCTTGATCGATTACTTCGCGACGGATCGCGCGGGTTCGGCTAAAGAGTTCGTGAAGCGTTTCCCCATCGCCCGATCGGATTGCGCGTTGGAGCGCTGTCAGATCCTCAGTGAAGCGGCCCAGCATTTCAAGCACTGCTCCCTTATTGCTCAGGAATACATCGCGCCACATAACCGGATCGCTAGCGGCAATGCGGGTGAAATCGCGAAAGCCGCCGGCCGAATATTTGATGACTTCTGAGCGCGTCACCTCTTCCAGATCGCTCGCCGTGCCAACGATGGTGAACGCGATAAGGTGCGGGATGTGGCTGGTTACGGCAAGAACCAGATCGTGGTGGTCGGGGTCCATCATCTCAACCCGCGCGCCCAGCCTGGTCCAGAAATCGGACAGCGCCTCCAAGGCGGCTTGGTCCGTACCCATTGGAGGGGTGAGGATACACCAGCGTCCGGCAAACAAGGTTGGAAAGCCAGCGTTCGGCCCGCTCTGCTCCGTCCCAGCCACTGGGTGCGCTGGGATGACGGTGCGCCCGGGAAGGGCGGCGCCAAGCGCCTCGATCACGCTCTTCTTGGATGAGCCCACATCGGAGATTATCGCCTCCGCTGGCAAATGCGGGGCAAGCTCGCGCGCTGCCGCCTCCATAGCACCCACCGGAACACACAGGATGACGAGATCGGCGGTGGCCACTGCCTCTGAGGCGGTGTCGAGCAGGATGTTCGTCAAACCGCGCGCGGCCGCCGCTTTGCGCACGTCGGGATCGCGGTCGTAGCCAGTCGTGACGATTTCAGGCGCTCGCTCGGCGATCGCAAGGCCGATGGAGCCGCCGAGCAAGCCCAGACCGATAATGGCGACGCGTTCGATGCTCATGAGTTCCCTCCGGTGAGACGCGCGAGTATGGCTGCGACCACGTCCATATCTTGCGCAGTGCCGATAGTGATCCGCAGGTGGTTGGGCAGGCCTTGGCTTGGCAGATGCCGTACCGCGTAGCCCTGATCGGATAGGGCGTTCATGGCGTCCACGGCGGTGAGTTCGCCCAAGAACTCGATCAGCACGAAGTTCGCCTCGCTCGGAAGGGCGCGCAGGCCGTGATTGCCTAGCGCCTCAATCTGCCGTTCGAATGCCTTGCGTACAGCGCGATTGTTGTCCGCCGATCGCCGCACGAAGTCTTGATCAGCCAACGCGGCGAGGGCGGCCTTTTGCCCGCTGGCGCTGACATTGAAGGCGCCGCGCAGACGGTTGAGAGAGTCGATAAGATGCGGCGCGCCGTAGGCCCAGCCAATTCGCTCCGCCGCAAGCCCATAGGCTTTAGAGAAGGTGCGCGTGACCAGCACGTTCTCGTGGTCGCGCGCCATGTCAAAGCCGAAGCTCTGATGCTGTTTCGGCAGATACTCAGCATAGGCCTCATCGAGCACCAGCAGGATGTCCGGGCGAAGGCTCGCGTGTAGACGCCGAACCTCGTCGGGCGCGATATAGGTCGCGGTGGGGTTGTTCGGGTTGTCGAACAGAACAACCCGCGTATTCGGCGTCACGGCTGAAAGGAGAGCGTCGATATCGGCGGCATAATCCGCATCCGGTGCCAGAACGGGCGTTGCGCCAACTTTGCGCGCGATCAGTGGGTAGAGCGAGAAGGAATAGCGCGAAGACAGCACCTCATCGCCGAGACCCGCAAAGGCCTGCACCGCGCAATGCAGCAGCTCACCGGACCCAGTGCCGCAGACGATTTGGTCCGCCTCCAACCCGTGCAGCTCGCCAAGAGCCTCGCGCAAGGCGGTGCAGCCCGGATCGGCATACAGCGCGGCCTGCTCGCGCGGTTCGGCTAAAGCGGCCAGCGCCGCTGGGCTGGTGCCAAGCGGATTCTCGTTGGCCGAAAGCTTGATCAACGCCCTCCCATCGGATGAGTTGGCCTTGCCCGGCTTGTATGCGTAGATGCGATCGATCCAGGGTTTGATGACAGGTCTGGTCATGACGAGCGACCGCTTGAACAAAAAACGCACGCCCGACAAGCCATGTCGATGAACTTGTCGAAGCGGCGTTTTTTCTGTTTAGGCGGGACATGGCCTCCGCGTTTGTCCCAAAACTCTACAAAGTCCCTCAGGATCTGCCGCTCGATAGCGGGCAGAGCCTTCCGGGCGCGGAGATTGCGTACGAAACCTATGGCGCGCTCAATGACGACAAATCGAACGCGATCCTGATCTGCCACGCGCTCACGGGGGATCAATATGTCGCGAGCGATCACCCGATAACGGGGAAGCCGGGATGGTGGGATAGGATGGTCGGTCCGGGCAAGCCGATCGACACCGATCTCTTCTACGTCGTGTGCGCCAACGTGATTGGCAGTTGCCTTGGGTCTACCGGCCCCAAGAGCCTGGCAAGCGATGGCAAACCCTATGGCATGCGCTTTCCCGTCATCACCATTCGTGACATGATGCGCGGGACGATCGCTTTGCTCGATGGGCTCGGCATCGAAACGCTGCGGGGCGTCGTTGGCGGATCGATGGGCGGGATGCAGGCGCTGAGCCTGGCCGCCAACTGGCCCGAGCGCGCCGAGCGCGTTCTTGTGATTGCTTCGACCGCGCGCCACTCCGCGCAGAACATCGCCTTTCATGAAGTCGGTCGCCAGGCCATTATGGCGGATCCGGCCTGGGCCGATGGCGACTATTACGCGCATGAGGGCAACGGACCCGAGGCGGGTCTCGCGGTCGCGCGCATGGCCGCACACATTACCTATCTTTCCGAAGAGGGTCTCACCGAGAAGTTCGGCCGTCGCCTACAGGATCGCGATGCGAAGAGCTTCGGGTTTGACGCCGACTTTCAGATCGAGAGCTATCTGCGCTATCAAGGCAGCGGCTTCACTCAGCGCTTTGACGCAAACAGCTACCTCTACATCACCCGAGCGATGGACTATTTTGATATCGCCGAAGAGCACGGTGGCAAACTGGCGAACGCCTTTGCGGACTCCAACGCGCGTTTCTGTCTCGTGAGCTTTGACACCGATTGGCTTTACCCCACCAGCGAAAGTCGGCACGTGGTCCACGCTCTGAACGCGACGAGTTCCAAAGTAAGCTTTGTTGAACTCAGCGCCAACGCTGGTCACGACAGCTTCCTGCTACCTCACAATCAGCTCGATCGCGTCGTGAGAGGTTTTTTGGATGGCTGATCTGCGGTTCGATCTGGCGGTGATTGCACATGAGCTGAATGCGGTTCCGGGCAGAACGGTCTTGGACGTGGGCTGCGGCGATGGAGCCCTGATGGCGGTTCTGCGTGACAAATCCGGGATCGACGCGCGCGGCATCGAGATTGATCCCGGGCTCGTGGAGAAGTGCGTGTCGCGCGGGCTGTCGGTGGTGCAGGGTGACGCTAATCAGGTGCTCGCTGACTATCCTGACAACGCCTTTGACTACACCGTGCTTGGCCAGACGCTGCAAACCAGCGTGCGGCCGGACAAGACGCTGGAGGAATTGCTGAGGGTAAGCCGCCGGGCCTTCATCAGCTTCCCCAATTTTGCGCATTGGCGCACGCGCACTGCGCTGCTGTTTGGGGGACGGATGCCGGTGACGCAGGCCTTGCCAGTGAGCTGGTACGAAACCCAGAACATCCACCACGTGACAGTCGAGGATTTTCGCAGCCTAGTCAAAGAAAAGGGCGCCCGGATCGAACGCCGCTGGTTCTTCTCACAAGGGAAAGAAATCGGCACGCCAGGAGCCAACTGGCGTGCCGAATTCGCGCTGTTTGAGGTCAGCCGCTAGGGCTCAACCCGGACGGTGGATGCCGCAGATCTTGTGGCCATCGGGATCCGAGAAATAGCACAGATACATCGGCCCCATGCTCCCTTCGCGAAGGCCCGGAGGGTCTTCCATAGTGGTGCCGCCGTTCGCAATAGCGACATCATGCAGTTCCTGCAGCTGTTCGGGCGAAGAACACACAAAACCGATGGTTGAGCCGTTCGCAACATTTGCGGGTTCTCCGTTGATCGGCTCGCTGACCGAGAACGTGCTGCCTTCGTGGCTGTAGAAGAGACGCGCGTGTCCCGTATCGTTGACGTGTACGAACGGCTCCTCTGCCCCAAGCACACCCAAGACGGCGTTGTAGAAGGTTTTTGACTTCTCAATATCGTTAGACCCGATCATCACATGGTTCAGCATCGCAGGGGTATCTCCTCTCGTTCGCGCGGGGCTCTCGTAGCCAAGCGTTCAGGAAAGCTCGTATAGCGCGTCGGCCATGTTCGAAAGTCTCTTTTTGCCACTTGTCGCGTTGGCCAGCGCGCAGACCTCCCCTCCGCCTCCAGCGGCGACCGAGCCGCCCGGAAATCAGCAAGCGCCAAGAGACACACCCACCCGACTTACGAGCGAGAACCGCGCAGCTTTGAGGTGTTCAGCCGCCTTTGCGATCGTTTCCAATCGCGAAGGCGAAGAGCAAGGGGCATCAAGCACGATGAGCGCGCGAGGTCGCGAGTTCTTCGTTGTGACGCTTGCCGGGATCATGGACGAGCACAATCTGGATCGCGCTGCTATCGAACGCGAAGTGCGTCGCGAGGCGGAAAGCCTTGCCCAAACGGGCGAAGTCGACAAGATCATGCCCGCGTGTTTGCTGATGCTGCAATCAGCTGGCTTGTAAGCGCTCGAAACTTTCCCCGTATAAGCGCCTATTCAAGGACCCATCGCGCTTTAAAGCAACGCAGTGTCACGCTAAGGATTGGCCGCAAATGTGGTCTCTTTATCAATTTCCCCTATGCCCGTTTAGTCGGAAAATCCGCTTGCTCATGGGCGAGAAGAACATCGCCTATCAGCCGGTTCGCGAAGATCCTTGGAACGCGTCCGACCGGCTTTATCGGCTCAATCCGGCGGGGCGCACACCGGTTCTCGTTGATCAAGAGCGCAACATCGTTCTCGCCGACAGCCGGGCGATTGGGGAATATCTGGAAGAGACGGTTGATCGTCTTCCCATGATCAGTGGGAACGCGGCCGCGCGCGCCGAAGTGCGGCGCCTGACCGCTTTGTTTGATGAGAACTTCTTCCACGATGTGACCGAACCGCTTCTCAATGAACGCATGAAGAAACGCCTGATCCTCAAACAGCCGCCCGACAGTGTGGTCCTTTCCGAAGCCATGCGCATGGCGCATGGGCACCTCGATTACATGGACTGGCTGATCGATAATCGCCCGTGGCTTGCCGGCTCTATGATGAGCGTTGCGGACCTGGCGGCTGCAGCGCAGATTTCGGTTGCCGACTATCTCGGTGGGATCGATTGGACCGATCACGAACAGACGCGTGGCTGGTACGCGGTCTTCAAAAGCCGGCCGAGCTTCCAGCCGCTTCTCACCGAGCGCATGGATGGCATTCGCCCCCCGGCGCACTACAGCCAGGTTGATGGATGAATTGACCCGGTGCGATCGCTATATTGAGCGTGCAAATGAAAGCCTGGACATGACCGACGATCCCAAAGCCTTGACCGAAGCCGAATGGCGCGCTCGCCTTTCTGCCGAGCAATTTCACATTCTGCGCGAGGCGGGAACGGAGCGGGCCTTCACCGGCAAGTATGACAAGTTCTACGAAGATGGTGAATATATGTGCGCCGCTTGCGGGACGCGGCTTTTCATCAGCGCGGCGAAGTATAATTCGGGCTGCGGCTGGCCGGCTTTTACCAAGCCCAGCGATGACGGCACGATTGAAGAACGCCGCGATATGTCGCACGGGATGATCCGTACAGAGGTGCTGTGCGGCAATTGCGGTAGTCATTTGGGCCACGTCTTTCCCGATGGCCCGCCGCAAGAAGGTGGCCTGCGTTACTGCATTAACTCGGCTGCGCTCGACTTTGACCCTGAATAAGAAGCGTGAAGGCCACATCTTGGCCTGGACGCAGAGCTGGTCGTGGGCATGTCTCTGGTTCATGTTCACTCGCGGTTATAACTTGCCTATGCACAGCCCAGGGCATGACCATGGGTGATCAGGTGGCGGGCGCGTAATGGCCAAGCGCGGAAGAAAGCTGACAAACAAGGGCAAGCGCGGCAGCCGCCGGGCAGCGACCGAGCGCGCGCGCGAAGTGATGCCGAAGAAGTCGAGCAGACCCAAAGAGGAGAAGCGCCCCTCAGTCATTTGGAAGTGGGGTAAGCGTGTTGCCTTAGCTGGCGTTGTGGTTGGTTTGTTGGGGGCCTTGTTCCTCACCTTCGCGGTTGGTTTCGCCGCGCGCGAGATTCCAAGCTTCTACCAGTTGAAGTCCACTCAGAACGCCCAGACAATCCTAGTGCGCGCGCGCGATGGGTCGGAGATTGTCGAATTGGGGCCAAGCTTTGGTGAGTGGCTGGAATACAACGACATCCCCGACACCATGAAAAACGCAATGGTGGCCGTCGAGGATAAGCGCTTTCATTCGCACTATGGTGTCGACCCTATCCGTCTGACCGGTGCGATCATTGAGGGCATAACCGGGGCTCGTTCGCGCGTTGGTGGCACGTCGACCATCACGCAGCAATTGGCGCGCAATGTCTTCCTCAACACCAACCGGACCTATGATCGTAAAGCGCGCGAAGCGGTGCTCGCAATGGCGCTCGAGTGGAAATTCTCCAAGGAGCAAATCCTCGAACTTTACTTGAACAAGGTCTATTTCGGCGGCGGCGCCTATGGGATCGACAGCGCGAGCCGGAAGTTCTTTAGCCACCCAGCCAAGGAATTGACCGTGGCCGAGGCGGCGATCATTGCCGGCCTTGTCAAAGCGCCCAGCCGCTATTCACCCACGGCTGACGTGCAGGCTGCGGTGGATCGTGCCAAAGTCGTGCTGCGGCTGATGCGCGAGCAGAACTACATTTCCGCCAGCCAAGCCAACGTTGATGTCGACGCTGTCAATCTGAAGCAGCAGGCGGGCCAGAATTCGGTGCGTTACTTCACCGATTGGGCCTTGCCTCAGCTCGATCTGCTCTTGCCGGAAACCTATGCGCCGATTGAGGTTTGGACCACGCTTGATGTCGGCATGCAGCGCGCCGCAACGACCGCGGTGAAGAGCAACGCGCCTCAAGGTTCGCAAGGGGCTTTAGTCAGTCTCGACAGCGATGGGGCTATTCTCGCGCTGGTGGGCGGCACCGATTATGTCGAGACCAATTTCAACCGCGCGACCAACGCTCTTCGCCAACCCGGATCGTCCTGGAAACTGTTTGTGTATCTTGCGGCGCTGGAGGCGGGCTACAATCCCGAAAGCATGGTCAAGGACGTGCCGGTGCAATTTGACGGGTGGAGCCCCAGCAACGCAAACGGCCGGAATATCGGTGAGACAAATCTGCGAACTTCCTTTGCCTTCTCAATCAACACGGTGGCCGCGCAACTCGGCAATGAGGTGGGCTTTGGTACGGTCGCCTCGATGGCTCGGCGTTTCGGTATCACATCACGTGTCTCGACTTTTCCGTCGATGGTTCTTGGCTCTTCCGAGGTCCGTCTGATCGAGATGACGCGTGCTTTTTCAAGCATCGCTGCCAAAGGCCGCAATGTTGAACCCTATGGGATCACCAAGGTTGTAACCGCGACCGGCGAGGTGTTGTACGAACACAAGAAACCGGCGGAACGCACTCTGATACCGGAATATGTGGCCGCCGGTATAACCGACTTGCTTCAGACCGCGGTTCAGAGTGGAACGGGCCGCGCCGCTCGGATCGAGGGTCGCCACGTTGCGGGCAAGACCGGCACGACAAGCTCGAACAAGGAAGGCTATTTCGTCGGTTTCTCCTCTGGCAGTTCCACGGGCGTCTGGATGGGCCGCGATGACGCCTAACGTGTGCCGGGTCTCCAAGGCGGTCGGGCGCCCGCACGCGCTTTTTCGGCATATATGCGCGTGGCGGTGAAGGATCGGGCAGATGTGCCGTTCGATATCGAGTTGAACCTGCCTGAATGGCAGCTGGAACCCGATGAGGAGTTCCTCTTTGGGGACCCTGAAGACTATTACTATATCGATGAACAGGGCAATCTGATCGAGCCTGGGCGGCTCGACCCTGATGATCCCTTTGCGCCCGAAGGCGAACGTCTGGGAGACCCGGAGACGCCAAGCCTTGAAGATCCGCCCGCTGCAGCGAGCCAAGACTTTCTGGAGCAGGCCACGGGGCAAGAAATCCCGCCTGATCCCGATCCGCCACCCCCTACTCCTCCGGAGCCACCGGACGAGATACAGTTTGATGATCTGCTTTTGGGCTGAAACGAAAGAGAGGCGCCGCAGCGCAGGGCAGCGCTTGGCCGGGGCGCCTCTCTTTCGTTTTGTTTCTGGATCGGATTACCGCAGGCGGACTGCGATAAAGCGCGGAGGTGTGCCGCGGCGCTGGACCCGCAGGAACAACGCTTCGCGTCCTTCGCTTTCGGCCGCTTCAATCTGGCCGCGCAGCGCATCGACCGATGCGACTTCCTGATAGTTTGCTGACAGGATGATATCGCCTCTGCGCAGTCCCTTGCGACCCGCGTCCGAATTCGGATCGACCGCGCCGACCACCAGCCCGATCGTGTCTTCATCCGCGCCAAGGCGGCGTGCGATCTGCGGGGTGAGCGCGATGACCTGAAGACCCAGCTTTTCGGCGATCACATCGTCCATCTCATCGGGGTTCATCGGTTCGTCAGAATCGGGATCGAAAGTCTGCGCCTGCTCACGCAGCTCCTCCTCGCTTGGGCGTTTGCCCAACGTTGCGTTGACGGTGAGGGCCTCACCGTTGCGCAGCAACTCAACCGGCACCGTTTCACCGGGCTGCAGATTGGCGATCAAAAAGATCACCGTTTGCTCAGCGGTCACATCCTGGCCGTTAATCGCCGTGATGATATCGCCCGGCTCAAGCCCCGCTTCGGCGGCAGCGCTGTCGTCCTGCACCGTCTGGACGATTTCGCCGCGATTGGCGGGAAGACCAAGCGAATCCGCCATATCATCGGTTACCGGGCCAAGGCTCACACCCAGGAAACCGCGCTCGATCTCTTGGCCTTGTTTGAGCTGATCGACAATCGGCGCGGCTATCTCGGCGGGGATGGCAAAGCCGATCCCCACGCTGCCGCCCGAAGGCGAAAAGATTGCGTTGTTAATGCCGATCACATTGCCGCGCATATCGAACAGCGGGCCACCGGAATTGCCGCGATTGATACTGGCGTCGGTCTGGATGAAGCGGTCATAGGCCCCACCTTGGCCGGTGTTGCGGTATACAGCCGAGATAATACCGCTTGTGACCGTGCCTTTAAGGCCGAACGGATTCCCGATCGCGACCACCCAGTCACCTGGTCGCGCCAGGCTGGAATCGCCAAACTTCACGAACGGGAACACGGCGTCGGAATTGATCTTGAGAACCGCAAGATCCGAGGCCGGATCCGCGCCGACAAGCTCGGCTTCGTATTCCGTGCCGTCCGGCATGGTGATGGTGATTTCCTCAAGTGTTGCGCGCTCGTTTGGTGCAACGACGTGGTTGTTGGTCACCACAAATCCATCGGCAGAAATGATAAAGCCTGAGCCCAAGGACTGGGCCTCCCGCGTCTGCGGCTCGGCGCGGCCTCCGCGACGACGGTTGAAGAGCCCTTCAAAAGGCGTTCCGGCAAATGGGTTGCCGTTGACTTGAACACTTTGGCGGGTGGCGATGTTGACGACGGCCGGCTGCAATTGCTCGGTGAGATCAGCAAAACTCGCTGGAGCGCCCGCGCGAGGGACGATCTGCTGCATTGCTTCGGTCTCGTTCTGAGCCACCTGCGCTCCGACCGCTTGGCCGGTCATCAGCGATACCGCAGCGCCACCCACCAGGAGCGCGCTCGTCAGTCCATAAACATACCGCACGTTGGTCACGTCCTTTTGTTCCTTTTCGTTTGTGCCCACCGGCATAGTGGACATGGCGCGATAGTCATAGGCGCCCATGTTTGTCAGCTACGCCTTCACACTTCACCAAGACGCACTGAACGCTGATTGAACACTCTCGCGCTTGGGCGGGCCGTGTCGACGGTTCGTCGGTCAGGCGGCGTCAAAGGAGCAAAAGCGGGCGGGATCAGGGTTGGCCCTGGAACTGCCGGAAATATTCGTTGTCCGTTGACAGAATGATCGAACTGTCGCCGCGCCCTTCTCCCTTTGCGAAGCTCTGATCGTAGCTCTGCATCGCCCGATAGAAGTCGTAAAAGCCTTCATCCTTACCAAAGCTCTCGGCGTAGATGCGCGCGGCCTCCGCGTCTGCTTCGGCGCGGATGATGCGCGCGTCGCGCGTGCCTTGGGCGCGGATGGTGCGCGCTTCGCGTTCGCGGTCGGACTCCATACGCTGGAAGGCGGATTGCAAAGGGGCACCTTCCGGCAGATCGGTTCGCTTGATCTGCACGTCAATAACCTCAGCGCCATATTGTCGCGCTTCGCGATCAAGGTTGACACGCACATTCGCGAGCGCCGTCCCCCGCTCGGCGGTCAGCATATTCGCAAAAGTACGGCGCCCCAGTTCCTGGCGCAACGCCGAGTTTAAGATAGGCTCCAGAGCAATGCGCACGCCTTCGGTTGTGTTGGCGCGTTCGATCATGCGGATCGGATCGACGATGCGGAAGCGTGCATAGGCGTTAACGAGCAAGCGCTGCTGATCGTTGGAGAGCACTTCCTCATCGGTCATCTCGAGATCGAGCACGCGCTTCTCAATCCGACGCACGGATTGGATGATCGGAATGCGGAAGTAGAGACCGGCGGGATGTGTCCCCTCAACGGTGCTGGTGTTGATTACGCCCACCGGGTTACCCGTTTGAACGATCACAACCTGCTCTTCCTCGTTGACGACGAAGGCGCTCATCAGGCTCCCCACCACAGCCAGGCCGGTCAGCACGATGATCACGCGATACTTGTTCCAAACATCTTCCATGATCACTGCCCTCCCGTCTGAGCTGTGGGGGGGGGCGGCGTTGAGCGACGGCGCACCTCCGGAAGCGGGAGGTAGGATGTCACGCCATCGGCCTCGACGACGGTCTTATCGGTTTGAGACAGAACGCGCTCCATGGTTTCGTAGTAAAGGCGCTGGCGCGTCACACCGGGCGCCAGGCGGTATTGCTCGTACACCTTGTCGAACGCTTCGGCTTCACCTTCGGCCTGAGCGATGGTTTGCTGAGCGTAGCCTTGGGCCTGGTTGCGAGCACGGTCCGCGTTCTGTTCCGCGACGGAGACATCACGGAACGCCTCGACAACCTTACCAGGCGGGTCGGCCTTGGCGATTTCCACGCCGACCACTTGGATCCCAGCCTTATATCCATCAAGCGTTTCCTGCATGCGCTGGCGCACCGACTGCTGGATTTCCGCGCGACCTTGGCCGGTGAAGGTTTCATCCAGGGTCTTCTCCGCAACCGAGGCGCGCATGGCGGCTTCGGCCACCTCATTTACGGTCTCTTCGGGCTCGGCGAGTTCGAACTTGAATTCCTGCAGGCTCTTGATCCGCCAGCGCACAATATAGCTTAGATCAACCAGGTTCTGATCGCCGGTCAGGATCAGTTTCTCGGCGGACCCGCCCGGAATGTTAACGGCGCGCACGCCTTCAACGTCTTCAATCTCAACCGTCTCGAGCGGGGCGGGCAGGCGGATGTGAAATCCGGGATCAAGTGTTTCTGTGTAGCTGCCCAAGAACTTTACGATGGCTTTTTCGCGCGGCTCAACGATGTGAAGGCCAGTCACCGCCCACCACAGCAGCAAACCGCCAACCACCAGGATTGGAGCCCAACTGCGGCCTCCGGGAAGCTCCGGAAAGCGAAGGTTCGGTCCGCCCGGGCCGCCACGTCGAGGGCCTTCCGGGCCACGGTTCTTGAAAATATCTTCGATGTTCGAGGGTCGACGATTGCCATTGTTACCGCCTGATCCGCCACCTGGAAGCCAGGGATTGCGCGGGCCGTCTCCTTTGTCGGGCTTGTCGCCTTTGGGAGCGTCATCGCCGCCAGCGCCGTTCCCGCCACCCCAGGGGTTTTTCTTGCCAGCCATAGCCAATCCGCCAAGGGCGTTGCCGAGCCGCGTCGTCAGTCCGTTTAACATGGTCATCCCATCCTTATAGGAACGCAAATGTGGGAAAAACAGGGGTGAGCGCGTGAAATTTGCTGGCGAGCCATCACCAATTTGGTGTTAGGGACTTTGTCCTATGAGCGCCGCCGATCCACCGCCCTCCAACGCCGCTTCGAATCCCGCCCTTGATCCGGCGATGTCCCCGGCCGAAGCGGAGGCGCTGGTCCGCGGCTGCTTAGCCCCTGAGATAGCGCATCGCTTGCGTTCCGCGAGGTTGAAGGAGGGGCGCGTTATATTGGTCGCCGAAGCGGGTGATCTGAGCGCCGGCGCGCGCGTCGAATTGGAAGCGGCCATGAAGCTTGCGGTGACGCGGATCGAAGGGGTCGCTGAGGTGCATGTTGCGCTGACCGCAGAGCGTCGCCGACGCCGGATCATTGCGGTCGGCTCTGGCAAAGGGGGCGTGGGCAAGTCTACACTCACTACCAATCTCGCGGTTGCGCTGGCGCGGATGGGGCGCAAAGTCGGGGTGATCGACGGCGATATCTACGGCCCGTCGCAGCCCAAACTCCTCGCGACAGAGAATCTACGACCGCTTTCGCAAGGGGACAAGCTGGTAGCGCTCGACAGCCCTCACGGCGTGAAGGTGCTGTCGATGGGGCATGTTGTCGCTCCGGGCAAGGCGCTCGCTTGGCGGGGCCCGATGGCGGGCAAGGCCCTGGGGCAATTGGTGGACGCGGAATGGGGCGATACCGATCTCCTCTTGATCGACCTGCCGCCTGGCACGGGCGATGTGCAGCTTTCGATGATGGCCGACAGCAAGCCGGATGGCGCGATCTTGGTCTCTACCCCGCAGGATCTTGCGCTGCTTGACGCGGCGCGCGCGGGGCAATTGTTTGAGCAGGGGGATGTGACGATCATCGGCCTCGTTGAGAATATGGCTGGTTATGAGTGCCCTAAGTGCGGCCATATTAGCGATCCCTTCGGGCAAGGTGGCGTTGAACGATTCGCCAAGGCCCTTGAGTTTCCCTTCCTGGGACGCATTCCGCTCACGATCGAAACTCGATTGGCGGGCGACAAGGGCGAGCCGCCGGCAGCGCAGGATGGACGCATTGGCGAACCTTTTCGTGCCCTTGCCGACCGGCTCGCGCGTTGGCTCGATACCGGAGAGGTTTAGGCGATGCAGGTCTCGCGGCGCGGCCTGGCCGCTGGAGCGGCGGTGGGAGGCGGTCTATTGGTGGCTTGGTGGTGGCTTCCACGCAGCTTCCCGAACCCTCTGACCGCTGGCGAAGGGGAATACATCTTTGATGCCTGGCTCAAGATTGGCCGAGACGGGGTGGTTACCGTCGCGGTGCCTCAGCTTGAGATGGGGCAAGGCATTTCGACCTTGTTGCCGCAGGTTATCGGGCAAGAGCTGGGCGCAGACTGGCGTCAGATAGCGGTCGAGCCCGCGCCCATCTCGGGTGTCTATGGCAACGTTCCTTTGGCGCGGCGTTGGGCGCACCTTTGGGACCCGATGACAGCGGGATTCTCAGATGATCTCGACAAGAGTATCGCCGATCGGCTGTCGGCCACCGAGCGCTTCACCGCGACGGCGGACGGCACATCGATCGCCGCGTTTGAAGCGCCTTGCCGAAACGCGGCCGCCGCCGCGCGCGCCATGCTGGCGATGGAAGCGGCTGAGCGGTGGGGCACCAAATGGGAAGCGTGCAAGGTTGAAGCTGGTTTCGTGTCCTTGCGCGATCAGCGCGCCAGCTTTGGAGAACTCGCGCAAGGGGCAGCCAAGCGCTACCCGCCCGATCCCCCACCCTTGCGCCCCGATCCTCCAGCGGAGGAAATCTTCAGCGCGGTCGCCGCAGGCAACGCCAGCGAGGCCTCCCCTTTCCCGCGAATCGATCTCCCGTCCAAGGTGGATGGCAGCCACCAGTTCGCGGGGGATATTCGCCTGCCGGGCATGGTCTTCGCCGCCATCCGCCATGGCCCCAGCGACGCATCGGAGTTGACCGGGTTTACGGAAGACGCGGTCGCTCAGCTGCGCGGAATAAAGGGGATCGTGAAGTCCAAGCGATGGTTAGCCGTTGCGGCGACAACATGGTGGGGCGCGCATCAGGCGCTGGACGCGATGCAGCCGCAGTTCAAGGTCTCCTACCCGGTCGAGAGCGTCGAAGTCGCCGCGCGGTTGGACACGTTCCTCAAGGGCGGCGATGCATACCGTGTTGCTGAGACCGGGTTCGGCTCGGCGGGGATGGAAAGGGTCGATTTCGCCCGACGATACGAAGTGGAGCCAGCCTTGGCTGCTCCGTTGGAGACGGCGAGCGCGGCGGCGCGCTTCGATGGCGCGCGCCTGGAGCTTTGGATGGCTACGCAAGCGCCCGAACAGGCCCGCAGGGCGGCGGCCAGAGCGCTGGGTATAACGGTCGAAAGCGTCGTCCTCTACCCCATGCCCGCTGGTGGCAGCTTCGACGCGCGCCTTGAGCACGATCACGCGATTGAAATCGCTCTGATTGCGCGCGAAGTGAACGCTCCGGTCCAACTCACCTGGCCTCGTCGTGAGGAAATGATCCGCAGCCGTCCACGCGCACCCGCCTACACGCTGATGGGCGCGCAGCTTGCCCAGCCAAATGCCGGGCTCGCCGGTGGGATCGATGCCTTGAGAGTGCGGATCGCGTGCCCACCCTCCGCGCTTGAGTTTGGCGAGCGGCTGTTTCGTGATCGCACCAGTTGGGCGGCTATCCGCGAAAGCGCAGGCCAGAAGGACGCGCTCGCGTGCGAAGGGGCTGTGCCACCTTACAAAGTCCCCAGTCTGGTTGTCGAACACGTGCCGGTGGAGGTCGGCCTGCCCACCGGGCGCGTGCGCGGCAACGCGCATAGCTACACCGCTTTTGCGATGGAGAGCTTTCTTGATGAGATCGCCGTTGCGCATAGCCGCGAGCCGCTTTCCTATCGCACCTCAATGCTGGGCGACGATATTCGAATGGCTGCCTGCCTGCAGCGCGCCGCGCAGCTTGCTGAATGGAACGGAGGCGCGGACCAAAGCGGACAGGGGCTCGCATGCCATCGGATCGGGGATGTGGACACTGGCGGGCGCATCGCCTGTGTCGCCACGGTGCGGGGTGCGCAAGGTGGTTTGCGCGTCGTCAAGCTGTCGGTCGCGGTTGATATAGGACGGATCATCAACCGGGACATTGCGCGACAGCAGATCGAAGGCGGTTTGATTTTCGGCTTGGGATTGGCGCTCGGCTCGGCGCCACGCTGGCGCGCTGGCCTTCCAGCCACCCTCAACTATGAAGACATCGGCGTGCCGACCCTAACCGATTGCCCAGAGATCGAAATTGCCCTCATTCCAAGTGGGGCTCCGCCCGCCGATCCAGGAGAGTTGGGTGTGGCGGTGGCGCCGCCCGCGATCGCCAACGCGCTCTTTTCAGCCACAGGCTTGCGCCTGCGCCGCCTGCCCTTACTTTCGGATGGACTATGATCCGGGAACCCGCCTCTCTCTCCGGTTCGTGTTGCCGGTGCAGGGTCTTTACGCAAGTCTGGATACAGACGCGATCTAGCGCGTTGAGTGCGCAATGACCTGGCAACCGCAACACCTGCCGAACGATCATCCGCCCGTAAAGAGCGGAACCGTTGGCGTGCTCCTTGTCAATTTGGGTACGCCGGATGGCCCGGATCCGGCGTCGGTCAAGCGCTATCTGAAGCAGTTCCTTTCGGACAAGCGCGTGATCGAAATCCCGTCGATCGCCTGGCAGCCTATCTTGCGCGGGATTATCCTGAACACGCGTCCGCAAAAGAGCAGCAAGGCCTACTCCAAGATCTGGACCGAACGTGGCTCTCCCCTAGCCGACATCACCGCGAGCCAGGCCGAAGCGATCGCGACCGAGCTCGGTGCCGAGATCGTGGTCGATTACGCCATGCGCTATGGTTCGCCTTCGATCGAACAACGCCTGACCGAGCTTACAGCCAAGGGCTGCGACCGCGTTCTGGTTGCGCCGCTTTACCCGCAATACAGCGCTGCGACGACCGCGACCGTGTTCGACGAGGTGGCGCGTGTATTGGGCGAGATGCGATGGCAGCCGGCTTTGCGGTTCCTGCCCCCTTATCACGATGATCCCGCCTATCTCGACGCTTTGGCAGACGATTTGACCAGGCAGGTTTCGGCTCTCGACTTCAAACCCGAGGTCATGCTTCATTCGTTCCATGGTATGCCGCTGCGCACGCTCGAACGCGGCGATCCATATCACTGCCAATGCCACAAAAGCGCGAGGCTCCTGCGCGAGCGGCTTGAAGGACGACCAGAGTTTGAAGGTGTTCGGTTCGAAACAACCTTCCAGTCGCGCTTTGGCCCGGCCAAATGGCTCGAACCGGCCACCGACGACACTTTGGTCGCGGAAGGCGAGAAAGGCACGAAGCGGCTCGTCGTCGCTGCGCCTGGTTTTTCGGCCGATTGCGTCGAAACGCTAGAGGAACTGGCGCTCGAGGGTCGCGACGAATTTGTTGAAGCAGGCGGAGAGGACTACGCTGTGCTAAGCTGCCTCAACGTTAGTCAGAGCGGTGTTGCGATGCTTGAGACGATAATCCGGCGTGAGCTTTCCGGCTGGATTTGACGCTTAACTTTATTTACACCTGTGTCAGTTGCATTCGCGCACCGAGCTTCCGGGCACTCCGGAACCGGCGTATCGCTTTGGAGAGAGCAGACGGATCATGGCGACACTGGCACAAACCCCCAAGTCGGAACCCCTCAAGCGGTCTCCCTTTTCGCATTGGAGCGCCGGGATACCCGATGACGACGCCCTAGCGCACATTCCGGGGGAGGCGGGCTGGCCTCTGGTTGGCAACACCTTCACCATGCTCGCCGATCCGCATGCCTTTGCCGCGCGGATGATCGAGACCTATGGCAAGGTCTATAAGAACCGCGCCTTTGGCGGCTACACAGTGACGCTGATCGGCGCCGACGCCAACGAATTGGTGTTGTTCAACAAAGAAAAGATCTTCTCTAACGAGCAGGGTTGGGGACCTGTGCTCGATCAGCTTTTCCCTCGCGGGCTCATGCTGCTCGACTTTGACCATCATCGGATTGATCGTCGCGCGCTTTCAATCGCGTTCAAGCCGGGACCGATGCGCCATTATATGGGCGCGCTGAACTCAGGCATCTCCAGCGAGACGGCCAAATGGGAAGGCGCCACGATCTTCCAGCCGGCGATCAAGCAATTGACGTTGGATCTGGCAGCCGACAGTTTTCTCGGCATTCCCTGGGGGCCTGAGGCGGACAAGATCAACACCGCCTTTGTCGATATGGTCCAGGCGTCGGTCGCGCCGATCCGCGCGCCGCTGCCCTTCACCAAGATGAAGAAGGGTGTCGATGGCCGCGCCTACATCGTCGACTATCTCACGAAGGAAACCCAACGCCGCCGCGCGGAAGGCGGTGGGCAGGATATGTTCAGCCAATTTGCCACCGCGACGCGCGAAGACGGATCGCTTCTACCGGTCGACGAAGTCGTCGATCATATGAACTTTCTGATGATGGCTGCGCACGATACGATCACCTCATCAGCCACTTCGCTTATCTACCATCTTGCGACCAAGCCGCAGTGGCAGGAAAAGGTGCGTGAAGAGATCTTCGCTGTAACGGGCGGGCCAGGCGCGGACGGACATCCGAGACCGCTCGACTACGATGACCTGGCCAAACTTGAACTCACCGAAATGGTCTTCAAGGAAGTGTTGCGTCTTGTTCCACCGGTGCCTTCGATGCCGCGTCGTGCTTTGCGCGAATTTGAGTTTGGCGGCTATCGCATTCCGGCGGGTCAGATGGTGGGCATCAATGTCCACTGGGTGCACCATTCGGACGAATATTGGGATAACCCCCACGCATTTGATCCCATGCGTTTCACGCCCGAACAGGTGAAGGCGCGGCATAAATATGCCTGGGTCCCGTTTGGCGGGGGTGCGCATATGTGTTTGGGGCTGCACTTTGCTTATATGCAGATCAAGGTGCTTATGGCACAGCTGCTCCAACGCTATCGGATTGAGCCGACCGAAGGGGGCGCAGACTATAAGCCAGAGTGGCAGCCCTGGCCGATCCCCCAGCCCAAGGATGGGCTTAAGGTAACGTTCAAAGCTCTCTAGAAGTCGATCGCGATCCCATCTTTCCCCAGCCAATCGCCATAGCGAATGGGAGACTTTTCACGAGGCTCGTCCTTGTAAGGGTCCACGTCCTTAGGTTTGGGCGCTGGCTCATTGGTCCAATGCGCGGGCTTCTTGAAGTTTTTGGCCGCTTCGGATTTTTGCTTGGTCATGCAATCTCAATGCTCGCGCTGGCGCTTGGTTTCAAGAGACTGTAGGCGCGCTTCGCCATGGCTCAACCAACCGGAATTCACGCGCGCCGCGCCGCGCTTAAACTCGTCGACGCCGTGCTGCGCCGAGGGGAAACGCTGGAGCAGTCGGCGTCGGGGGCCTTGCGCGATGTGCGCAATCAGGCGGACCAGGCGTTGGCGCGTGCAATCGCGGGTGAGGCCCTGCGCTGGCTTACCGATCTCGACGCTCTGATCGATAGCGCGACCAAACAGCGCCTTCCCCAGGACGCTAAGCCGCGTAGCGTGCTTCGGTTGATGCTGGCGCAGGCCTTGCGTCTCGAAACGCCGCCGCACGCGGTGGTCGCGACCGGGCTGCCGCTTCTTTCGGGAGGCCCCCGGCGCTTGGCCCATGGTGTGTTTTCGACGCTGATGAAGCGCGAAGTGGCTTTGCCGGAAACGCCAAGCCTGCCGCTCGAAGTGACCCAGCGCTGGGGCAAAGGACGCGCCGCTGAGATCGCAAGCGGGTTGGCCCGGCCACCCGAAGTCGACCTCCATATTAAGGACGCGGCGCAAACCGCCAATTGGCAGGCCAAGCTGGGCGGCGTGAGCCTTGCGCCTGGGCATGTCCGTATTCCGCGCGGCACCGCGATTGAGACGCTTGAGGGCTACGCTGAAGGTGCATGGTGGGTGCAAGATCTTGCGGCCATGATCCCCACCGCGCTCCTTGGAGAGGGCTGGGGGCACGCGTTGGACCTGTGCGCTGCGCCAGGCGGCAAGACGATGGCGCTGGCGGCGGCGGGTTGGCAGGTTACGGCGCTCGACATCTCCAAGCGACGTTTGGAAATGCTCAAGGCGAACCTCAAGCGCACCGGTCTCAAGGCCTCTGCCGTCCGCGCGGACGCGCTGACATGGGAACCTAAGCACAAGTTTGACGCGATCTTGCTGGATGCGCCGTGCACCGCGACGGGTACGTGCCGCCGCCACCCTGACGTGCTCCACCGGATTGGCCCGCGCCAAATAGGTGACATGGTGGAGGTCCAGCGAACGCTGATCGCGCGGGCAGCGGAGTGGCTGAAGCCCGGCGGACGGCTGGTCTACGCGGTGTGCTCGCTGGAACGTGAAGAGGGCGAGGATCAGGCCCTCTGGACTACGGAAACGCTAAACCTTGAGGTAAAGCCCATCACAGCGAGCGATCTGCCTGCGGACGTTGATGCAACGCCTGAGGGCTGGGTCCGCACCCATCCGGGCCTGCTGCCCGAAAGCGGCGGCCTTGATGGGTTCTTCATTGCCCTTCTGATCAAACGCTAGCGATCAAGCGCCTTCTTTCACATATTTCTGGAAACTCTTTCGAAGCTTCATGATCTTGGGGGGAATCGTCGCGAGGCAATACGGGTTACGCTGGCCCTCGCCCTCCCAATATTCTTGGTGGTAGTCTTCTGCCGGGTACCAAGCCTTGCTCTGATTGTCGTCTTTCAATCCCTCTACCGTTGTGACAGCCGTACCGGAATTCTCGGAGTTCCACCGTGCGATTGCGGCCTCGGCCTCGGAGCCCTGCTCTTCGGACAGGGGAAAGATCGCGGAGCGGTATTGCGTGCCGACATCGTGACCCTGGCGGTTGAGTTGCGTCGGATCATGCGTACCCAGAAACACATCATAGATTTGGGCAAGGCTTATCGCGGCGGGATCGAAGGTTACGCGAACGCCCTCGGCATGGCCTGTCGTTCCTGAGCAGACATCACGATAAGTCGGATTTGAGGCGGTTCCGCCGATATAGCCGCTCTCAACCGCATGCACACCGACGACATCTTTGAAAACCGCTTCGGTGCACCAGAAGCATCCGCCCGCGATAATAGCCTGTTCCATAGCTTCGATCTCCTTTGCCAGAGCACATAGGGTCTCTGGGGCCAATGGCCAGAGGACAAGCGTTCATTCGACGAGGAGCGCTTGTCATTGCGCTGTCCCTTTGTCAGGACATGCGCAGTGTCATCACTGATCCCAAGAGAGGTCCCCATTATGAAAAAAACCACTTTGATCGCCCCGATCGCCGCTTTGGCGGCCAGCGTTGCCCTGGTCTCACCCGCCTTTGCCGATGGCCATTCTGAAGCCGCGCCCACTCTTGAAGAGGTGCTTGCCAGCGACAAGCGCGGCGAGGATGGTAAGCGCGACCAGTATCGCCGCCCGGTTGAGACCCTCGGCTTTTTCGGTGTTGAGCCGGCCATGACGGTCGCCGAGTATGGCCCTGGCGGTGGCTGGTACACGCGCGTCCTTGCCCCCTACCTGATGCCAGCAGGCCAATACATCGCCTTCAATTCCGACAGCGACGGGCGTGAGTATTCGAGCCGCGCCCGTGAAGCGCGAGCCAAGAGCTGGACCGAGCGTTTCAAGTCGGGCGTTGCCGAAATGATGGGCGGAGAAGCCAGTGACGTGACAGCGTTTGAGACCGATGAGATGCCCGAAGAGCTTGCTGGCACGGTTGACCGCGTTCTGATCTTTCGATCGATGCATGGTCTGAATATCGGTAACAACGCCGATGATGTGTTGAAGGCTGCGCGCATGATGTTGAAGGATGACGGCATGGTTGGCGTCGTCCAGCATATGGCACCCGAAGGCGCGAGCTATGACGATTACGGTGCACGCCAACGCGGCTATATGCGCAAAGCCGATGTGGTTGCGATTTTCGCGGCAAATGGCTTTGAACTTGCCGCTGAAAGCGACATTAACGCCAACCCCAAAGATCCCGCCAACTGGGAAAACGGCGTGTGGACGTTGCCTCCGGTGCTCGCCACAGGCGAAGATGATCCAAAGCGCGCCGAATATCTCGAAATCGGCGAAAGCAGCCGCATGACGCTTTTGTTCAAGAAGGCCAGTTAGGCCAAGAGCGAAGGGGAGAGAGGATATGAAATCTGCGCTGTTTGTAGCGGCGAGCGTTCTGGCTCTCCCCGCCTGTGGGCCAAGCGCCGAGGCGGAGGCCACCGCTGCTCAGGCTCCCGCCGAGAATACGAAGCTGGCCGATGTCCTTGCCCATGAACGCAGAGTGGATGGCAAAGCCCGTGATGACTACCGCCACCCAGCGGAAACACTCGCCTTTTTTCAGGTCAGGCCGACCGACACGGTGATTGAATACGCGCCCGGCGGCGGATGGTACACGCGCATCTTGATCCCTTACCTGTCCGAAAGCGGCCAGTATATCGCATCAAGCTTCCCTCCCTCCTCGGCTGAGGCCCTGGGCGAAGAGTTCGTTCAGCGCGTCGCCGATTTTGGCGCGACTTTCTCCGAAGAGGTGGGCGCAGAGCTTGGCGTTTCGCCCGAAAAGCTGCCCTTCTATTTCGGCGACTCGATCCCGCAGGATGTTAATGGCACAGTCGACCGGGTGCTGGTTTTCCGGATGATGCACAACCTCAAGCGCTGGGGCGTCGCAGATAGCGAAGCTCAATCATGGTTGGCAGCGCTCAAGCCCGGGGGACTGCTTGGCGTGGTGCAGCATCGCGCCAAAGCGGATGCACCCGATGACTATGTCGACGGGAACAGAGGTTATCTCAAAGAAGCCGATCTCATCGTTTTTTTTGAGAGCAACGGCTTCGAGCTGGTCGAGCAAAGCGAGATCAACGCAAATCCAAAGGACACAGCGGACCACGCATCGGGCGTTTGGGCTCTGCCGCCCACCTACGCTGAGGGCGACACAGATCGCGAACAATACACCCAGATCGGCGAGAGCGATCGCATGACACTGCTGTTCAAGAAGCCTGAATGACGCTAGCGGGCGGCGCATGAGCACACTTACCGTCGCCGCCCTCCAGCTTGCTCTCAATCGTCCTGACGAGGCCGCGAATATCGACGCGGTTGCCGCGCTCGTTGAAGAAGCGGCGGGGAAGGGCGCCAAACTGATCCTGCCGCCGGAGCTGTTTTCGGGTCCCTACTTTTGCCGTGTCGAGGATGAAAGCCTGTTCGCACTCGCCCGCCCGACGAACGAGCATCCCAGCGTCCTCGCCATGCAGGAGGTCGCAGCGAGGCTTAAAGTGACGATCCCCACAAGCTTCTTTGAGCGCGACGGACATCACTATTACAACACGCTCGCGATGATCGGACCGGATGGCGCGATCACGGGCACCTATCGCAAAAGCCATATTCCTGATGGACCGGGCTATGAGGAAAAGTTCTATTTCCGGCCCGGCAATGACGGGTTCAAGGTCTGGAAGGTGCCCGCGGATGATGGCTCAACGGTCCTTGTCGGTGTCGGTATCTGTTGGGATCAATGGTATCCTGAATGCGCAAGGGTCATGGCTCTGCAAGGGGCGGAGGTTCTTCTCTACCCCACGGCGATTGGTTCCGAACCTTACGACGCTGATCTCGACACAAGCCGCATGTGGAGGCGCGCCATGGTTGGCCATGCCGTCTCCAATTGCATGCCCGTCCTCGCCAGCAATCGGATCGGGGTCGAGGGACCGGACGGGGGCATGCAGAGTTTCTACGGGCACTCGTTCATCAGCGATGAATGGGGCGAACTTATCGAAGAATTCGGAGCGGAGGATGACGGAGCGCTGGTTACCACTCTTGATCTTGCGCGCGCGGCCAAACACCGGGCGGGGATGGGTTTTTTCCGCGATCGCCGCCCGCAGCTCTATGGCCGGATCGCCGAGGACATTTGAGCGCACTCTATCTCATAGCGCTGGGTTCAAACATGCGCGTTATGGACGTGGGGCCTCCGCGCGCTGTGCTCGTCGCCGCGTTTGATGCGCTCGATCATGAGGCCGGTATCGCCCTGTATGCGCGCGCGCCGATTGTGGACAGCGCGCCCCTGGGCCCTTCGCACCGGCGCTATGCCAACAGCGCGGCGCTGGTCGAGTGCGATCTGGCGCCGCTCCAACTCTTGGCGCTTTTGCAGCGGATTGAGCGCCGCTTTGGCCGCGGGCGTGCACAACGGCGCGGCCAACTTTGGCGCGCGCGGGCGCTTGATTTGGATATCATCCTTTGGAGCGGAGGCGTGTGGGCGAGCCCTGACCTGACAATTCCGCATCGAGAGATGCGCAACCGCTCCTTTGTCGTTGAGCCCGCCTGTGCGGTCGCTGGGGCGTGGCGTGACCCAGTTACGGGGCTCACCCTGGCGCACATTTCAGCTCGGCTGGGACGCAAAAGAAAGGGCGCTCACCCCAAAGGATGAGCGCCCTCACTTCGCATCCGATTAGAACCGGTTCTAGGCGGCCGCCAGTCTACTGCGGCGGCGCCGACCAAAACCAAGCGCAATTAGCGCCAGTCCAAACAGGCCCAAAGCGCCCGGAGCGGGCACATCAACCGGTGGGTATACCTTGTATTCGCCGATCGTCTTAACGTAATCACCGAAGATTTTGGAGCTGTGAGGATTGGTCCACCATGCCCATAGGTTTACTTTGTTTTGGCCCTGGGTCTTGAGCATGTAGGGATGCGACTTGCTCCCGTTAACATTGGTCGGCGTAAAGGTTTTGCCGTTGATCTTTCGGGTGCCTGTAAGCGAGCCCAGCGTAAACTTGAAACTGGGGTTAGCGCCGCCAGTAAAGCTGCTGAAATCGCCGGTGAAGCTGGTCTTGATAGCCTCGCCGGTCCAGCTGCCAGTGCCGTTGGCGGTGTTGATGGCTAGGACATCACCATTGGTCATCGTGTATTCGAAGATCGTCGCCGAGGCGGGCGCTGATGCCGCCATGGTTGATGCTGCAAGCGCAATAGCCGCGTTGGTTGTCCAATTTGCCATTTTCGTTCCCCTAGTCCGTCACACCATCTGGATGGCGTGCCGCCAATACAATGACTGGCGGTGGTAAACGGAGAAGGAGCAAATCACGTGCCAGACGTATTAAAATACATGCAAATCAAAGCTTAAGAAGCTTAACACGAAACCACCGTATTGGTTAACTGTAAAGCAGATCGACAGGTCCCGCGGTTAGGTGGCGGCCCAAACGCGTTGTTAAGACCCCTCTGATAGAGGCGTGCAATATGACGCGTTTCGCTTTGTTTCCACCTTTCGAAAAGGGTGTCGTGCTCGCTTTGGCGCTGGCCCCTGTGGCCGCGTGCGACACCGGGCCCGCTGATCCCTTCGCAGCTGCCCAAGCTGCGATGGCAAGAGGCGAGCCCCGCACAGCGCTCGAACACATCACCGCCGCCACAGCTGCGCGCCCGGACGATGTGGGAGTCCAGATGCTTGCGGGCGATATCGCCATGGCCGTTGGCAACGCGGACAGGGCGGTGACCCTGTTTAAGGGCGTGGTCGATGGACCTGATGGCAGCAGTCTTGCCAAGGCTAAACTCGCCGAGGCAAACCTGATGGCGAACTATTTGGGCGCCGCCGAGCGGAGCGTTGAAGCGCTCACATATGATGTGCCTCTCGCGTTCACGGCTGCAATAGGTTTTGCGATGGCGCAGGGCGACTACGAAACGGCCTACGCAAAGTTGGACGAAGGCCTCGCGAAGTTTCCCTCCGATCCGCGCCTTGTCACAATTGACGCGCAGCGTCTGTTCGCTTCGGCCCGGCCGGGTGAAGCGCGCGAGCGGCTTGCACCAATTTTGTCAGCTCAGCGCGTGGTTGCCCAGGCGCACCGATTGGCTGGTCAAATGGCGCTCGCGCGGCGCGAGTCCGGCGTGGCTGAAGATCACTTCACCGCGCTGCTTAAAGCGCGTCCCAACGATCAGACGGCGATGCTCGCTCTGGCGGCCATTGCGCGCGATAATGGCGAGGAAGGCGAGGCGGCCAATTGGATCAACAAGGCCAATGAGGCCGGAGAGCCGCACCCGGTCGGCCTGCTTTTTGCAGCGCAAATGGCGTATGATGCGGGTGAGATCGACCGCGCTTTTGAACTCATTGAGGCAGTTCCTCCAGCCATCGCAGGCGAACCCAGTTTTGAACGCCTGCGCGGGTTTATTGATGCGGCGCGCGGCCAGTACGGCGCGGCGATCCTTCCCCTGCAATCCTACCTTGAACAAGCGAGCGACGATTATCTCGCCCGTCGTGTCCTCGCACAGGCCTACGCTGAGCAGGGTGAGCTGCTCAACGCGTGGCAAACGATCGAGCCGGTCTTGCGCGACCCGCAGGCCGATGGCGGCGCGCTGACCTTGGCTTTGGCCCTCGCCGAAAAGACCGGGCGAGGCGATCCTGTTGCCATCCGTACTTTGATCGCAAAGCGCAAAGCGGCTCCTATCCTCGCCGAAGAACTGCGCGCAGCCGGTGTCGCTATCCGCGCTGGCGACTGGGCTAAGGCTGACGCGATCTACGGGCCTCTTGTTGATGGTGCTGGCAAGACCAACGCGGTGCTGCTTAACAACGCGGCGGCTGTCAAATCGAAACTTGGCCAACACTCGCGGGCGGTTGCGTTGGCGCGCCGGGCGCTGGCTGAGGCCCCCCAAAGCCCTCAGATTCTCGACACGCTTGGCTGGGCGCTTTGGCAGGAGGGTAAGAAACCTGCCGAAGCGCGCGCCTTGCTTACCCGCGCGATCGAAGCGGCTCCGGGAAACCGTGAGATTGCGGAGCACTGGCGCATCGCGCATAAGGACGCTTGACCCGCAGCCATACGCTTTCTATCGGGGCGCACCAACGCGGCGCAGACCCCCTGCGCCTCAGCGCCCCAAAGGCAATCTCGTGGGTCCTTAGCTCAGTTGGTAGAGCAACTGACTTTTAATCAGTAGGTCGCTGGTTCGAACCCAGCAGGACTCACCACC
>CALCCG010000100.1 GCA_937899785.1 uncultured Erythrobacter sp.
GATCCACAGATCGCCTTTGGGCCACGCTTTTGCGAGCGCCCAGGCAGCGCCGGGAGGAGTGCAGAGGTCGTGGCGCCCTTGCTCTATGATACCGGGAATATTGGCGATGCGGCCGACATTTTTGAGCAGCTGATTTTCTTCAAGAAAGAAGTCCTTGAGGAAAAAGCGCGCGCAGATCCTGGCAAAGGGCAGGGCGGTGGCCGGGTCCTCAAAATGGTCAAGCAGATCCGGATTGGGCAGCAGAGTGGCTACGTGGCCCTCCCACAAAGACCATTGCTTGGCCGCTTCAAGCCGCGTCGCCTCATCCGCGCTGGTGAGACGGGCGTAATAGGCTTTGACCAGATCGCCGCGCTCCCCCTCGGGAATCAGGCCGCTGAACCGGTCCCATTGTTCGGCCATGATTTCGCTCGCGCCATAGGAATAAAGCCAGATCCTCTCTTGCTGGCGAGCAAGAAAGACTCCGCGCAAAATCAATTCGGTTACGCGTTCGGGATGGGTTTCGGCGTAAGCGATCGCGAGGGTCGCTCCCCAGCTTCCGCCAAAGACCTGCCATGTCTCAAACCCGCAATGTTCGCGCAGCCGCTCCATATCGGCCACAATTCGCCAGGTGTCGTTGTTCTCGATTTCCGCGAAGGGGAGCGATTGGCCGCAGCCGCGTTGGTCGAACAGGACGACATCATAGAGCGCTGGATCCCATTGGCGGCGATGCGAGGGACTCATCCCACCACCGGGACCTCCGTGGAGGAACACCGCCGGTTTTGCGCCGGGCGTGCCGACGCGCTCGTAATAGAGCGAATGCCCTTCGCCGACGTTGAGCATCCCGGTCTCATAGGGTTCAATCTCAGGGTAGAGCGCGCGGCGATCGGTCAAGCTGAGTGGGCTCATTGGGTGTCTTTCTTGGTCACGACCAGGATGGGCCCGGTGCGCCCGGCGTCCATGCGCCCGGTTGCAGGGTCCCACAACGAAGAGGAATTGGCGTCAAGGAACAGCGCGTCGGTCGCTTTGATCTCATCGCGGAAATAGCGAGCGAGCTGGCCAAAGCTCAAAGGCGCACCGGAAATGACGAAATGCGCCTTGCCCTGCGCGTCCACGCCTACGCCGTTGCGGATGGCGCGCGAATTGCCGTTCTCGCTGATGGCGGCGCCCAGCGCGCCGTCAACGAGCAGCATTGGTCCCGATTGCGTCCCGAACCGCGGTCGGTCGCGCACCGTGCTGAAAAAGCGGTCTGTGGTGAGGATTCGCCAGCGTCCATTCGTGCCGAAGAACACGCCGTTGGGTTTCATGTAGAAGTTTCCGTCACCCGATCCGCGATCAAGCTCGGAAAGGCGGTTGCCCGATGCCACCAGGTAACCGCGCGGCGTAAGGTCATCGCTGAACGCTCCGCCGTTCATGGCAAAGGCGATCGAGTTCGCCTCGACCGTCTCGGCGTAGGCGGTCAAGGTTCCATAAGCGCGCGTTCCATCGCCTGTCGCATACACGGCCTTGATCGCGTGTTTGGCGGGATCGGCGACGCAGTGGGTGAGGTCGATCGTCTCAAACACCGCTTGTTTGCAGGCCGAATTGAGCGGTGTGATCAACGAAGGACCGCTCGCCTGGGCCTCAGGGTCTGCCACGGGGGCGCCCAGCGGCGGGATATCATCATCACCGCCCAGCTCTACGGTCACCACCGGCTCGCCCGCAGGCGGTTCGTTGCACGCCGTCAAGGCAAGAAGACCAAGAAGAGCGACGCCGACGCGCTTCATTGGCCGTATCCCGGTTCGTTGGCGAGCCGAACCGCCTCGCTCGCCGCAGCGAAAAGAGCGCCGGCCTTGGCGCGGCATTCGGCCAGTTCGTAGTCCGGATCGCTGTCCGCCACGATCCCCGCGCCTGCCTGAACGTGCATCACCTGATCCTTCACCACCGCCGTACGCAACACAATACAGCTGTCGACCGAGCCATCGGGAGCGAAGTACCCGACGCCGCCCGCGTAGGCGCCGCGCGTCTCGGGCTCCAGCTCGGCGATAATCTCGCACGCGCGGATTTTGGGCGCTCCCGATACGGTGCCTGCCGGAAACCCGGCAAAAAGCGCATCGAGCGCGTCGCGCCCTTCGGCCAGGTGGCCCACGACATTGCTGACGATATGCATGACATGGCTGTAGCGCTCTACGCCAAAGCTGTCAGTCACACTCACGCTCCCCCGCGAGGCTACACGCCCGACATCGTTGCGGCCCAGGTCAAGCAGCATGAGATGCTCCGCACGCTCCTTCGGATCGGCAAGCAGGCTCGCCTCGTTCGCTTCGTCCTCGGCGCGGGTCATGCCGCGCGGCCGGGTTCCAGCGATAGGCCGGATGGTGACCTCGCCATCGCGCACCCGCACAAGGATCTCGGGGCTCGATCCGACAATCGCAAACCCCGGCAGGTCAAGCAGGTACAGGAACGGAGACGGGTTTACCCGGCGCAGCGCGCGGTAAAGCTCCAGCGGGGGCAGCTCAAAAGGGCAGGTGAAGCGCTGTGCGAGGACGACCTGAAAGATATCGCCGGCAACGATGTAATCCTTGGCGCGTGCAACCATCGCCTTGTAGTCCTCGTCCCGCACGACCGGATTGAGGCTGGGCTCGGCGGTTCCGGCTCCAGAACGCAGTGGAGCAGGGGCCTCCGCGCTCAAGGCTCTCAGCGCCTCGTCAATCCTGTCGCCCGCCCGGGCAATGGCGCGCTGGGGAGCGGAGCCGTTTGTGTCGTTTGGCCAGAGCGGCGCGATCGCAAACAGCTCATCGGTGAGGCCATCAAACACAAGGATAAGCGTGGGGCGCACAAACAGCATATCGGGCAAGGCCAATTCGCTGGGATGGGCGCGGGGCAAGGTTTCGACCAGGCCGATCGTTTCGTAGCCGAAATAGCCCACCAGACAGGCGAGCGCCGAGGGCAACGCATCCGGCACGTCGATCCGGCATTTTTCGGCCAGCGAGCGCAGCTCGGTGAGCGCGTCCTGGCTGCACGGCTCAAACGCTTCGCGATCTTCGCGCCACGTCTGGTTGATTTGCGCGCTCGCGTCGCTGGCGCGGAACACCAGATCGGGATCAAGCCCCAGCAGGCTGTAGCGCCCACGCACTTCGCCGCCTTCAACCGACTCAAGCAGGAAATCGCCACGCCCTGGTTCCATCAACCGTCGCGCTGCGCCCACGGGTGTGTCGCTGTCTGCGATGATGGTGCGCCAAACAAGCGCCGGCTTGCCCTGCGATAAGGCGATGGCCGCAGCGGCCGCGTTGAGGGGGGCATCCGCTGGCAACGCGGTAAGTGAGGTCGTGTCGGACGAGGGAGGTGTCACAGCGATCGGAGTAGCTTCAGGCGGCGTGCGGGTGGCTCAGGTCTCGCCCAGAAGCCGTTTGCGCACGCTCTCCAGCGCGGTTTCATTGGTCTCAACACCAACGTCTTCGCGCATCGCTTTCACAAACTGCTCAGTGTATTCCGCGCTCAGGCTCTCGGCGAGCTGCTGCTGCGACTGGGCGATGATCGGACTGCCTTCGGGAACCTCGCCCGCGACGATTTCATCAAGCGCGACCAGGATCCAGCCCTGGTTCCCCGGCGCTTCGAGCCGCTTGACGGCGCCTTCGCTCATGCTGAACAGAAGGACCAGAGCTGGCGGTACGTTGCCGCGCGCGCGCAATTGTTCGATCTCAGCGCGGGCAAGCGAGACCGTGTCAGCGCGCGGGAGATCGGCGTCTTCTTGCCCCAGCGCCTCAGCCAGCGTGGTGTCGCCGCCGGTTTTCTCCATCACTCGGTCTGCCGCCTCTTTGGCGCGCTCGCTGGCCTGAGCGAGCCGGAGGTCGCCCTCAACACGCTCGCGGATGTCGGCCAGCGGCGGCGCGGCGGATTCGACGATATTGGTGACGTCGTAAACCAGAAACTGAGAACCGGGCACCAGGGTGTCGAGCTGGGGCTGACTTTCATCAAGGCCAAAGGCGGTGTCCAGGATCGCGCGCAAAGCCGGGTTCGCCGGGGCGAGTGGATCGCCAAACACACGGCCATCGGCAAGGAGCGGCGGGCTTTCCTGAAGCGTCAGGTCAAACGTATCGGCAATCTCTGTCAACGAGGTGCCAAGGTCGACCTGCTCTTCGATCTCGGCCGAAAGGTCACCCAAGGCGGCCGCGCGCTTTTCCTCGGTCAGCGCTTGCGCAATCGTTTCGCGCACATCGGCAAGCGCGCTTTCGGGAGTGTCGGTGATGGCGTCGACGCGCGCGATGTACCAGCCCAGCGTCCCTTGCGCGGGTTCAATGATATCGCCTTGGCTTGCTGCAAAGACAGCTTGAGCGGCTGCGTAACTGGTGGCGGAGGCAAATTGCTCCTGATCGCGGTCTGTCACTTGCGTGGTGTTAAAGCCGGCCTCGCGCGCGGCAATCTCCAGGCTCTTTCCGGCGCGAATCTGTTCGACCAAAGCCGTCGCCCCCTCTTGGGTCGGGACGGTGAACAAGGTCACATCACGGGATTCGCGCGCTGCGTATTGCAGCTTGTCGCGTTCATAGCGCGCGGCGATCTCGTCTTCGCTTGGCGTTATGTTGGCGGTCAGGTTGTCGGCGTTGAACACCGCGAAGCGAAGCGTGCGGCGCTCCGGGTTGATATAGTCTGTCCGGCTTTCGCTGTAATAGGCTTCGACCGCAGCGTCTTCGAGAGCCTCGTCGCTTGCGTAAAGCGCGCTCGGGATAAGGGCGATGCGCCCGCTGCGCTGTTCGAAGAAGAGCGAGGCGTAGAGCCGCGCAGCCTTTTGAGGCATTTGCGCCGAGGCGCCCGCAGGCAAGAGCAATTGCTGAGCGAGCAAGCCGTCCGCCAGATCGCGGCGCAAGACCGCCTCGCTGATCCGCTGTTCAGCCAGGCGCCTTTCAAAGACGCTTTGGTCGAATTCGCCGCTTACCCCGCGAAAAGCTGGCAATTGCAGAATCTCGCTGTTCACCAGGTTTTCGCCCGCGCGCAGTCCTGTCTGCTCTGCGTAGGCGCCAATCGCGAAACGGTCGATCATTTGCGACAAGACTTCGTCAAGGCCGCCTTCGGCAAGGAAGACCGGCATCGTAACCGTCGGATTGCCGCGCTGGATACCGCGCAGCGCGGTCTGGGTTGTGCCGGTCAGCTCGCCGGTTGTGATTGTGTCCTGCCCCACGGCGGCCACCCGTTCACCCGGCGAGACGCCGCCGATCGACGTGCCGCTGATTTCGGCGCCCGCAAACGCGAAAGCGACAACGGCCAGAAAGCCCAAAAACACAGCCATGCCAAACTTTGACTGGAAAAATTTGCGAAAAGACGTAATCATTTCAAGGACTATTCTCGAACTCTACGGGTTTATTCAGAGGGCTGGGGCAACGCAGCCGCGAGCCCTTCAACTCTATGTCACGCGCTCTATCCGCCCTGAGACCTCGCGGCAACAGGTGCGTCAAGGTTTTGACGGACGGCGTTTCCTCGTCTAGCGGACGCGGCCCCGCAAACTTATCTAACTACGCGGATTCGCTGTCTCTCTCGTTACACGCAGGACATTTCGATGGCTGAGCGGCCTTACATCGTTGGAAACTGGAAAATGCATGGGACACGGGCCATGCTGTCCGAAGCGCGCGCTATGGATCGCGCGGCCCAGCGCCATATGAAAGTGGAGGTGGCGATCGCGCCCCCTTACACTTTGATCCACCCGATCCACCGCGAGGCGGGGCAAATTGGCGTCGGCGCGCAAAACTGCCATTTTGCCGATGGCGGCGCGCACACCGGGGATATCTCTGCCGCTATGGTAGCCGATGCAGGGGCCAAGTTTGTCATTCTTGGCCACAGCGAGCGGCGCGCGGATCACGGCGAAAGCGACGCGGTCGTCAAAGCCAAGGTCGAAGCGGCGCTTGAAGCGGGCCTGCGGGTCATCCTTTGCTGCGGCGAAAGCGAAAAGACCCGAGACGCCGGCCGCGCGGTCCAGCATGTCAAAAAGCAGATCAAAGCGTCGCTGCCTGATCTGGAAGAGGCGGGCGAGAAGCTCACCATTGCCTATGAACCGATCTGGGCGATCGGCACTGGCAAAACGGCCACTGTTGACGACATCGCGGAAATGCACACAGAGATTCGGGCGCTGATGGTCGATTTGTTCGGCGAAGAGCAGGGCTCGGTCATCCGCATCTTGTACGGCGGTTCTGTCAAACCCGAAAACGCGTCTGAAATTCTTACCGCCCCCGAAGTGGGTGGCGCGCTGGTGGGCGGGGCAAGTCTGACGGCGGACAGCTTTATGAGCATCGCCTTGGCGGCGGACTCTCCCGAACTCTGACCGCCTATCCTTTCGGCGGCCAAGCGCGCGCCTTTGTGGGCCGGATAACCTTGCGTAGAGCGCCGCGCGCTCCTAGATGCGCTCGCGAGCGCTGCGGCGTACGAACCAACACTTTCGATCGAGACCAAACACAATGGGCCTGTTTCTTTTCCTCACTGTCCTTCAAGCGCTGGTCGCGGCGGCCTTGGTCGGCGTTGTGCTGATGCAGCGTTCGGAAGGCGGCGGCCTTGGCATTGGTGGCAGCCCAACCGGCGCTCTGGGCGCGCGCGGAGCGGCCGATTTCCTGACCCGTGCTACCAAATGGCTGGCGGTGGCCTTTGTCGCTCTTTCGATTGCGCTCGCTGCGGTCGCGGTGAAGACCGAATCGAGCGGCAGCGTTTCCTCCACCCTCGATCGCGAGGTCGACGCGCCAGCGGCTGCGGACGATCTTCTCGCTGATCCACTCGCTGATCCGCTGGCAGACCCAGCGGGCGGCGATCCGGCTGAAACGCCCGCCAGCGAAGACCCGCTCGCCGAATAGGCGGTCCTTGTGCGACTCGGCGAGCGCTTAGGCGCCCGATCCGCCACGCTTGTGGATGGCCGACCGCTTGAGCAAGCAATTCGCTTGCCCCGAATCCGAACCAACGCTTAAGGCTCGGCTCCCATGGCGCGGTACATTTTTATCACCGGCGGCGTGGTCTCCTCGCTCGGCAAAGGTCTTATGGCGGCAAGCTTGGCCGCGCTGTTGCAGGCGCGCGGTTACAAGGTGCGCATTCGCAAGTTCGATCCCTATCTGAACGTCGATCCCGGGACGATGAGCCCCTATCAACACGGCGAAGTCTATGTGACCGACGATGGGGCTGAGACCGATCTCGACCAGGGGCAATACGAACGCGTTACCTGAGTATCGGCACGACAAAGCGAAAACGTGACCTCGGGCCGGG
>CALCCG010000101.1 GCA_937899785.1 uncultured Erythrobacter sp.
CGAGCAGGATCGCGATCAGTCCGCCAATGCCGATGGAAAGGCCGGTGTCCGTGCGCACCGCCGCCAAATCATCCGCGCTGCCGCCTTTGCGCGCCACGGCGCTGGCGTGAAGGAACAGATTGTACGGCACAATCGTGGTGCCGATCAAAGCGATCACCGTCAAAAGCGATCCGGCTGGCACGCTGGGGGTGAAGAGCCCTGAGAAGAGCGCGGCCCAATCGGGCTGAGTGATCGCGAAGGTCGCCGCGAAGGCCAGCGTCATGATCGCGACCAGCGCCACCAGCGCCCGCTCAATCACGCGGTAGCTTCCTGTCAGCAACAGCGCCGCCGCCAGCGCTGCAATGCCCAGCACCGCCGGCGTGAACGCGCCCTCACCCGCAATGGCTTGAACGCCCAGCGCTGCACCCGCCAGATTGCCCGCCTCATAGGCCGCGTTCCCGGCGTAAAGCGCGACGCCCACCAGCGCGATCATCGGCCAGCGCAGGACAGACCCCGCAAACAGCTCCGCCAGGTTGGCGCCCAAACCCTTGCCGGTGACAAGCCCCAGCCGCGCCGACATTTCCTGCAGCGCGATCGTCGCCACGGTTGCAAACAGCAGCGCCCACAAAAGCGTGTAGCCGAAATTCGCCCCCGCCAGCGTGCACGCGGTCACCGTGCCAGGCCCGATAAAGGCCGCAGTAACCATCGCCCCGGGGCCCATCTGGCGCAACCTTGCCATCATGTGTGTCTATCCTTGCAACGACCAACCCCACCACCAGTGGGCGTGCGGATGACGACCGCGTCGCCCGGCTCCACGCGCGCCTCGCCTGAGCCACCCAGGTCTTCGGTTGAGCCATCCGCGCGCACGATGGTGTTGCGCCCCAGACGTCCCGGTTCGCCGCCCTTAAGGCCCGGCGCGGGCACGCGGCGACGCTCGGACAGGATCGAACAGGCCATCGCCTCGCGAAAGCGGATGCGCCGTGTCACGCCATCACCCGCATTCCACTGTCCTCTCCCGCCCGAGCCGCGATCAATCGAGAATTGATCGAGCACCACCGGGAAACGCGCTTCGAGCACTTCGGGATCGGTCATGCGCGTGTTGGTCATATGGGTGTGCACGCCCGCCGCTCCGTCAAAGCCGGGGCCAGCTGGCGCGCCGGAACAGATCGTCTCGTAATACTGCACGCGCGCGTTGCCAAAGGTGAGGTTGTTCATCGTTCCCTGCGCCGTACCCAACAGCCCAAGCGCGGCAAAGAGCGCGTCGGTGACCGCCTGGCTCGTCTCGACATTGCCGGCAACGACCGCCGCCGGGAAGCGGGGGTTAAGCATCGACCCTTCGGGTACGACAATCTCAAGCGGGCGCAGGCACCCCGCGTTCAGGGGAATTGCGTCGGCGACAAGGCAGCGGATGACGTAAAGCACCGCGGCGCGGGTGACCGCTTGGGGAGCGTTGAAGGCGGATGGCTGCTGTTGGCTTGTGCCGGTGAAATCGATCCGCGCTGTGCCGGACACCTTGTCGATGGCGATCGCAACTTCAACGCGCGCGCCGGAATCCAGTTCGAGCGCGAAGGACCCATCGTCCAGACCCATAAGCGCGTTCCGCACGGCCTGGGCCGCGTTGTCCTGAATATGGCCCATATAGGCGTGCACCACACCAAGCCCGTAATCCGCCGCGAGCTTTTTCAGCTCGCCAGCCCCGGCGGCGTTGGCGGCGACCTGCGCCATAAGATCGGCGATGTTTTGCGGGATATTGCGCGCGGGGTAGGGGCCGGCGGACAAAGCCTCTTCAATCCGCTGCGACTGGAAGACGCCGCGCTCAACAAGCTTGAGGTTGTCGAGCAGCACACCCTCTTCGTGGATTGAACGCCCGCGCGGGCTCATCGAGCCAGGCGAAAGGCCACCGACATCTTCATGGTGCGCGCGGCTCGCCAGAAAGAAGAGGATTTCGCCGCCTTCCTCGTCGAAGACGGGGGAGACCACCGTAATGTCGGGCAGGTGCGAACCGCCTGCGTGCGGGTTGTTCTGCACGAAAGCGTCGCCCGGATGAATCGCCTGGCCGCTTACCAGCACCGATTTCACGCTTTCGTCCATCGATCCCAGATGCACCGGTACGTGCGGCGCGTTGGCGACCAGATTTCCGCTCGCGTCAAAGATGGCGCAGGAAAAGTCGAGCCGCTCCTTCACATTCACCGATTGCGCGGTGTTGCGCAGGATGATGCCCATCTGCTCGGCAATCGACATATAGCGATTGTTGAACAGCTCCAGCGTGACCGGATCAGCGATGGCCGGGTCAATAAGGGCGGTGCCCTCATGGCCCTCAGCGCTCAGAATCAGGTGGCCGAGCCGGTTGATGGCGCCGCTCCAACCGGGTTCGACCACGATGGTCCCCGTCGGCTCGGTGATGATGGCCGGGCCGCTGATTTCATAGCCAGGCCCCAAACTGGCCAGGTCGTAGAGCGGAGCCTCGTGCCAATCTCCACCCGAATAAAAGCGGGTGCGCGCAGTCGGCTTGGGCGGCGCGTCCAAAGGCGCCGCGCGCCGCTCGTGCGCCTCGCCGACATCCGCGCTGACTTCGACGATGAGCGTGTCAAACAGGACCACCTTTTCCCGCGCGGTGAAGCCATATTGACGCTGATGCGCCTCTTCGAAGGCCATGGCCATGTTGGTGGCGGTGCCCACCGGTACGGTTAGAACGGTATCGGTTCCGCGATAGCGCAACAGGGCCGAAACGCGGGTGGTCATCGCCCCGCGATCGGCTCCCTGATCGGCAAGATCGGCGCGGCACGTCGCTTCAAGCGCCTCGGCCTTGCTCGCGATGGTCGGCTCCAAGGCGCTTTCCAGCGGCCTGTCGATCACCAGCTGACGCTCGGCGCTAAGCTGGGCCAGACCCATGCCATACGCCGACAGGACGCCGGCGAAGGGGTGCAAGAGGATCCGCCCGATACCCAGCCGCTCAGCAACGAGGCAAGCGTGCTGGCCACCCGCTCCTCCGAAGCAATTGATCGCGTAGCCCGACACGTCGTAGCCGCGCGCGAGGCTGACCTGCTTGATCGCCTGCGCCATGTGTTCCACCGCAATGTCGAGAAAGCCCTCAGCCACCGCTTCGGCGCTGCGGCCATCGTCGATCTCCTCGGCGAGCGCGGCGAACCCGGCGCGGGACGCCTCTGCGTCGAGCGGTTGGTCCTGATCCGGGCCGAAGATCGCCGGAAAAAAGCGCGGATCAAGCTTGCCCAGCGCGGCGTTGATGTCGGTCACCGCCAGCGGGCCGCCGCGGCGATAACAGGCGGGGCCCGGATCGGCGCCCGCGCTTTGGGGGCCAACGCGCAGGCGCGATCCGTCAAAGCCAAGCAGCGAGCCTCCGCCCGCTGCAACGGTGTGGATTGAGAGCATGGGCACGCGCATCGCCGCGCCCGCGACCTCGGTCTCATAGGCTTTCTCAAAGGCGCCGGCGTAATGCGAGACATCGGTCGAGGTCCCGCCCATGTCGAAGCCGATGACCTTGTCAAAGCCCGCCGCCTTGGCCGTGGCCACGCAGCCGACAATCCCGCCAGCGGGACCGGACAGGATCGCGTCGCGCCCACGGAACCGGTCGGCGGAGGTGAGCCCTCCAGAGCTCTGCATGAAGAGCAGTCGCGATTGCGTGTCATTAGCATATATTTCAGGCGGCGAGGCTTCGTTCATACCCCCGCCAAACCCCAGCCCCGCATGTACTTGCTCAACATAGCGCCGCAGGATCGGCGTGAGGTAGGCGTCCACGATAGTGGTCTGCCCGCGCGGCACGATCTTGCTGAGCGGGGAAACCTCATGGCTGGTGGAGACCTGGGTGAAGCCGATTTCGCGGGCGATCTCCGCCACAGCGGCTTCGTGCGCGGGGTATTTGAAGGCGTGCATCAGCACGATCGCCACCGAACGCAGTCCGGCGTCATACTCCGCCTGCAAGAGTGCGCGCGCAGCGCCTGGATCAAGCGCGCGCTCTATCGTTCCATCGGCGCGCACGCGTTCGTCCATCTCGATCACCCGCTCGTAGAGCATAGCGGGCTTGCGGATGTTCAGCGCGAAGGTGTCCGGCCGCGCCTGATGGCCAATCTCGATCACATCTTGCAGCCCTTGCGTGATCACCAGCAGCGTAGGCTCGCCGGCGCGCTCGAGCAGCGCGTTGGTGGCGACAGTCGTGCCCATCTTGACCGCGTCGAGCGCCCCTGTGGGGATGGAGGCACTGGCGGGCACACCCAGCGCCTCGCGAATGCCATGGACGGCGGCGTCCTTATAGCTTTCGGGATTGTGCGAGAGGTATTTGCTCGTCTGGAGCGTCCCGTCGGGCGCGCGCGCGACGATGTCGGTGAAGGTTCCCCCGCGATCAATCCAGAATTGCCAACCCGTCATCGCTGATCCGAGTGCCGGGAGGCACGCAGCGGGTCAAGCGAGACGGGTGGAAACCGCCTCAAAAGCCTGAGGCTTGGCCGTCCTTGCGCATCTCGGTTGCGCCGGTCAGCACGCCGGTTTCGGGATCGCGCTTGATCGCCTGATAGCCGCCAAACATGATGCCGTTGGTGACGACGCGCACATCGTGGCCCATCGCCTCAAGCGCTTCAATCGTTTCCGCCGGAATGCCCGGCTCCAGGTTGAGAGTGCCCAGTTCGCCGTCAAAGACAGGACCGGTCAGCGTGTTGGTCGGCTGGCGACCGCCCGTGTGGTTAAGGCGCGCGGCGTCGCCCGCTTCCTGAACGTTCATCCCATAATCGGCGATGTTGATCAGCACCTGCACATGGCCCTGCGGCTGCATCCCGCCGCCCATCAGGCCAAGCGTCATAAAGGGCTTGCCATCCTTCTTTACAAAGGCCGGGATGATCGTGTGGAATGGCCGTTTCGCCGGGCCATACGCGTTGGGGTGGTCGGGATCGAGGCTGTAAAGCTCGCCGCGGTCCTGGAACATGAAGCCCAGGCCATCGGGCACCATCCCGCCGCCCATACCGCGATAGTTCGATTGGATCAGGCTGACCATCAGGCCGTCGCCATCAACCACGGTGAGGTAGGTCGTGTCGCCCTCGCCTTCGAGCTTGGGCTCGACTTCGATCGTCCCCGGCTGGAAGACCGGCGTGGCCTTAACCGGATCGATGAGAGCGAAGCGCCCTTTGCCGTACTCCTCGGTCAGGAGCTCAGCCGGCAGCGCGAAGAAATCGGGGTCCGCGTAGAAGCGCGCGACATCGGCGTAAGCGAGGCGCTTGGCTTCGGTGATGTAGTGGAGGACCTGCGCGCTACCGCGCTCCCATTGGCGCAGGTCCACATTCTTGAGGATGTTGACCATCTGCAGCGCGGCAAAGCCCTGGCTGTTGGGCGGCAATTCGCACAGCTCAAACCCGTCGCGATAGGAGGCGCAAGCGGGATCGACCCAGTCGCTTGTGTGGTTGGCAAAGTCCTCCATGGTGAAGGCTGAACCGTTGCGCTGGAGGTAGTCGACCATCACCTTGGCGAGGCTGCCTTTGTAGAACGCGTCGCGCCCTTCGCGCCCAATGGTCTCAAGCGTGTTGCCAAGATCCGGGTTCTTGAAAATCTCGCCCGCCTGGGGCGCACGGCCGTTTTTGAAGTAGGTTGCCTTGGCGTTTTCGAACTCGAATTCGAACATTTCCTTGCGGCGCGTATAACTGCGCAGGCCGCCCGCCAGATACATCGCAATCACGGGCGCCACTGGATGCCCTTCGCGCGCATAGGTGACGGTGGGGGCCAGGATGTCGCTCATCGGCTTGGAGCCAAAGCGTTCGTGCATTGTGAACCAGCCATCGACCGTGCCCGGGATGGTGATCGGCAGCACGCCAACCGAGGGAATACGGTTGCGATTGCCGAGCTTCTCCATCATGTCCGCGTAAGACTGGCCTGCGGGGCTGCGTCCCGAACCGTTCACGCCGTAAAGCTTGTCGGTCTTCGGATCGTAAATGATCGCGAACAGATCGCCGCCAATGCCGTTGCCGGTCGGTTCCATCAAACCCAACGCCGCATTGGCTGCGATCGCCGCGTCGACGGCGTTGCCACCGTCCTTTAGGATTTGGAGCGCGATCTGCGTGGCCAACGGATGCGCGGTGGCGGCCATGCCGTTTTGCGCGATCACGGGGCTGCGCGACCAATTGGCGCCCACCGGACGCCCGCCTCCACCGATTTGCTCTTCGACCGGCTTGGCCTCTTGAACCTCCTGAGCGGCCGTCGGCGAAACCGTGAGAGCGAGAGCGGCAGCCGCCGCGCTATGGATGAGGCGCGATACGCGCATGGGTGATCTCCGTTTTGGGTTTGTACTTATACGCTTGCGGACGCGCGCGGTTTCTTCTTCTTGCGCTTGGCCAAGCGCGGCAACAGGAAGAGGTAAATGCCCGTCCCCCACATCACGACCAACAAGATGCCGGTGGGCAGGAAAAGATAAAGCTTCACCTCGTCCGAAAAGAACGAGCCGTCGTGGATGCTCTCGATCACGTCCGAACGGCGATACGCCACCTTAAGGACCTCGGCGGTCTTGGTGTCGATCTGGACCTCCCAGCCTGACTTGGCGCGCAGTTTCGCGATGCCCCGATCAACCCGCAGATCAATGCGATCAATGTCCGACCAGTCGGTAACGCCCGCTTGCGGGTGCTGGCGTGCGGAGGCAAGCATCTGCTCGAACGAAGCCTGCGGCAGCTGCGCTTCGACCACCCCGCGCTCGGTCCCCGGCTGGATCCACTCGATCTCCTTCTTGAGCATCAGAAAGCCGCCAGCGATGAACATCACGCCCGCTGGCAGGAACACCACCAGCGAAAGCCAGTAATGGATCTGGCGCCACAGCTTCTTCCAGTTCATCGCCGTGTCATTAGGGGATCCGGCCACCCGCAACCCACGGCGCACCGGCCGCGATCAGTTCCGCTTCAAAGGCCGGGATCGTCTGCTCGATCAGCGCTTCAACCCGTGTCTTGACCGCGGCGTAGTCCGCCTTGGCGTAGGCGAGCTGCTGACGATGGGTCTGGGTCGCGCCATACGTCGATCCGCTCACTCCAAACATGACGCGGCCCAGACGGCTGCGCACCGTGGGCTGCGTGCGCTCGAAGATTGCGTTGCGCGCAGCGTTGCCGTTGAGCAGCTCGTCGAGCGCGTAGACCTCAGCCTTGATCGCCGACAGACGGTTATCAAGCGTGGTCGGATCGCCGCCGGGCGCGCGGGCCACCGCGGTGGCGAGCAGCTTTACGGTGTTCTGCGCCTCGCGCAGCGTCCCCGACATGGCGGTGACCGAGCGATCAAAGGCGGTGATATCCGCCCAGAACGCATGCACATCGCTCTGCGGCGGCAGCGCGCCCTGACCCATCGGTTTAACTGTGAAGGGCTTGGCTGCGACCAGCGGCGTGGTCTGGCCTCGCACGCGCTTGGTCAGATCGACCGTGTACGCGCCGGGCGCCACAAGAAAGCCCGAAGGCTCGCGCCCGTTGCGCCCCCGAGCGCTCGCCGTGCCAGTATAGGGATAGCGCAGGTTCCAGTTGACCCGGTGGAAGCCCTTCTTGGCTGGACCTTTAAGACGGCGCACGACATTGCCGTCGGCGTCGCGCACGGTGAGCCAGATCGCTGGCGCGTCCTCCTGAATTTCCGCCGTGAGCGATTCAAAGATGGGGAACGGATTGTCGCCCCCCTCCTTCGCGATCGGCTTTTCGCGCTCCTGACGCTGCTCCTTGAGCGACGGGATATCCTCGGCCAGATAATAGGTGAAGTTCGCACCAAACGGCGGGTTGGGCGCGCGGAAATAACCGTCGCCCTGGCTGCCGCCCGGTGAGAAGGCGAGGGGGTGCTGTTCAATATACCACAGCGCGTCGCGGCCTGGGAACAGCATGGCTTCGCTCTCAAGGCTCGATTCGCTGACTTCGCGCAGCGGCGAGATGTCGTCGACGATGAAGAAGCCGCGGCCAAAGCTTGCCGCGACAAGATCGTCTTCACGCCGCTGGATGGTGACATCGCGGAACGAAATCGTCGGCGCCTTGCCGGTCAGCTTGACCCACTTCGCGCCCGCATCGACGCTGAAGAACAGGCCAAACTCGGTCGCCAGGAAGAACAGACCCGGCGCTTTGTGATCCTGCACAATGCGCCACACCAGGTGGCGATCAGGCAGGTCACCGGTCATCGCCGTCCAGCTTTGGCCACGATTGGTGCTCTTCAAGAGATACGGTTTGTAGTCGCCATATTTGTGGTTATCGAGCGCGACATAGACGGTGTTCACATCGTGAATGTCAGCCCGAATATCGTTGACAAAAGCGGTGTCGGGAACGCCCGGCAGCGAGCCCACTTCAATCCGTCGCCAGCTCGCGCCGCCATCCTGGGTTACCTGGATCAGGCCATCATCGGTGCCGACATAAAGCAGGTTTTCATCAAACGGCGATTCGCCGATCGACGTGATCGTGTTGTACTGGCTCATCGCGTAGATGTCCCAGCCCGCATCCCAACTCCACTGGCGGCCCTGCACCGGCAGACGCAGACGGTTTTCATTGCGGCTGAGATCGCCTGAGATCGCGGTCCAGCTGTCGCCGCGGTCGTCCGAACGCCACAGGCGCTGCGAGGCAAAATAGAGCCGCTTGGGATCGTGCTGGCTGACCCAAATCGGCGAATCCCAGTTCCAGCGCGGAATGTCATCGCCGGGCGCGGGTTGGGGCTGGATGCGCACAACCTCACCGGTGATCCGATCAATGCGCGCCAAGTTGCCCTGCTGCGACTGCGCGTACATGATGTTCGGATTACCTGGCTCGGTCGCCGATTGGTGGCCGTCGCCGCCCAGCGTCACAAACCAGTCGTCGTTGCGAATTCCGTGGCGGTTATCGGTGCGCGAGGGCCCGCCCTGCGAGTTGTTGTCCTGCGTGCCGCCATAGACATTGTAGAACGGCTCCGCGTCGTCGACCGCCACCTTATAGAACTGCGTGATCGGCAGGTTGTCGATAAACCGCCAGGTCTTGGTGTGGTCGTAGCTTTCGTAAATTCCGCCATCCGAGCCAAACAGGATGTATTCCGGATCATCCGGGCGGAACGCGATCGCGTGATCATCGACATGCTTGGTCGAATTGTTGAGGCTCGACCAGGTCTTGCCACCATCGTTGGAAATCTGGGTTGTGTTCGAGACAAGATAGATGCGGTCAAAGTAATGGGGGCTGGCGTAGAGTTCCTGATAATAGTGAGGCCCGGTGCCCTTGCCGGTTTCGTCGGACATCTTGGTCCAGCTTGCGCCGCGATTGGTTGAACGCCACACGCCGCCTTCGCGCCGGTCGGTCTCGATCGCGGCGTAGACGACATCGGGGTTGATGGGCGAGATCGCCAGACCCGTCTTGCCCTTGTTGCCGCCGGGAAGCCCGGTCTTCAGCTCTTCCCAGGTTTCCCCGCCATTTTCGGTTTTATAGAGGCCGCTTTCCGGACCCCCACCGATATAGGCGGCAACCGTGCGATGGTGCTGCCACATCGCGACGTAGAGACGGTCGGGGTTGCGTGGATCGATCATCATGTCGGTCGCGCCGGTGTACCCGCCCTTGGCCAACACGTTCTCCCACGTTTCCCCGCCATCGGTGGTTTTGAACACACCGCGCTCACCGCCCGGCGCCCAGAGCGGGCCCTGGCTGGCGACCCAGATGGTGTTGGGATCTTCGGGGTGGACGATGATCTTGGAGATATGCTCGGTCTCTTTGAGGCCAAGATTTTTCCAGGTCTTGCCGCCATCGTTGGAGCGATAAATGCCATCGCCATAGCCAATATGACGTCCGCCATTGTTCTCCCCCGTGCCAACATAGACACGGGCCGGATCGGACGGATCAAGCGCGACCGTGCCGATCGAATAGGCACCCTGCCCTTCGAACAAGGATGTCCAGGTCGTCCCGGCGTTCTCGGTCTTCCAAACCCCGCCCGAACCCACCGCGACATACCACGTGGCCGGATCGTCCTGCACGATGGCGATGTCGGCGATGCGGCCCGACATGAAAGCGGGGCCGATATTGCGCAGCTCAAAGGCCTTGAACGTCTTGCTGGAAAGCGGCGGAGCGTCTTTCTCTTTCTCCTCGTCTTGCGCAACGGCCGCGTTGCCGAGCCCCAAAGCGACGACGCTTGCGACCAGGAGTTTGAGAATCCGCATATTAGCCCCTTAATGTTCCTTGATTTTGGCGCCGTGCTAGCACAGCTGCCCCGTAGCAACGCCAGCGTAACACGCGACGCTCGTCGATCAACCTATGTCGTTGGTCGACTTGAGCGCACTCCGCTTATTCGGCCGCGGCCAACGCGTCCGCGATCCCGCGCTTGGTGGTGAGGTAGGTAGCAAAGCTCGCCAGCCAGTGGCTGCCCGAATAGTGCTCGTCTGAAACCGCCGCGATGCCGGTTTCCTTATGGCGGCGCGCCGCGGCGAGCAGCGCTGGAATCCGGTCATCGCCTTCGGGCAGAGCGCTCGCAACGCCTTCGAGCGCCCAGGCGCGGCTCAAATTGACCCCATCGAGGTGCACGAGCTTGCCATCCGACGCGTCGCGCACCACGCCCGGCTCAAGCCAGTCAGCGCGGCCATCAGTGGGAATTTGCGGCAAGAAGCCTGTCAACCAGCCCGCGTATTCTGTCACAGGCATGACACGGCGCATCAGGTCGGCTTCCATAAGGCAGGGCGAAAGAAAATCCTCGCCCGAAGGCTCATAGGCGAGAGGGCAATCGCGGTCTGCAAGATGAAAGCCCAGCGTCTTGTCTCTGATCGCCTTGGCAAGCGTATCATCGCCCACCGTGCGCGCGTAATCGAGCATCAGTCCAAAGGCGAAAGCGGTCTGGTTGTGCGTGCCAAGGCGCACGGGGTAAGCAAGCTTGGGCAGCCAATCCACCACTTGGGCCACAATCGCCTCTTCAAGCGGTCGCAGCGTCTCGCGCCATTGGGTCAGCTGCGGGTCGTCGCTTTCCTCAAGCTCGGCGACGAGCTGCAGATACCAGGCAACGCCATAAGGTCGCTCGAAACTCGCGCGCCCTTCAGCGGTGTAGTAGGCCAGCTCGGCTGCGAGGTTTGCCTCGGTGAAGCTGGCGCCGAGCTTCTCGCGGATTTCCTCTTCATAGACACCGCCCGGCTGCGTCGTCAGGATGCGCGTGAGCAGCCAGTGCCCATGGACCGAAGAGTGCCAGTCAAAGCAGCCGTAAAAGGCTGGTGTCAGCTGACTGGGAGCGGCGACATCGCCTGCCGAGTTCATCACATGGCTGATCTTGTTGGGATATTCGCGATGCACGCAATCGAGCGCGAGCAAGGCAAAGCGGTCTTCGATCGTCACGGGTGCAGCGCGGTCGGCCTCGATCGCGCTCTGCCCCTCGTCGCTTGGCGAGCAGGCGCAAACCAGGCCCACCAGCGCCGCGCTGGCGGCGGCGCGCGCGTGCAAACCGATCAATCCTCAATCCCCTGAAACACGAATTTCTGCACCCGGCGCCCGGTGTTGACCTCGCTTGCGTACACATTCCCCTGGCTGTCGACATCCAGGCTGTGCAGCCAGATGAACTGCCCGGCATAGCGCCCGTTCTTGCCCATCCAGCCGATCACTTCGTGGGTTTCGCGCAAGAGGATCCAGATGCGTCCGTTCATCATGTCGGCGACATAGACATAGGTGCCATCGGGGCTGAAGCCGACATCGGTGACGGTGCGCGTGCCGCCCGTTTGGGCCGCGATGGGCACGTTCTGGAGGAATTCGACGCCATCGGGCGTTTCGCGGAACACCTGAAGGCGATTGTTGCGCCGATCGCAGACATAGACGGAGCTGTCCGGCCCACGGACCACGCAATGCACGATATCACCAAAGGCTTTGCTTTCGGGCTGCGCGCCACCATCGGCGTTGCTCGAGGCTTGGCTGGGATCAAACACAATGTCGCGGGCGGCGTCTTCGGCGCTCGCCCCATAGGCGCCCCATAGGCGTCGATATTCAAGATTTTCGCCGTAAAACTCGATAATCCGGCGGTTGGTGTAGCCATCAGCGACCAGTACCGTCTGGCCATCAAACGCCACGTCGGCCGGATTGCCCAAATACTCCTTAGAGTAATTGCCCTCGGTCACCTGACGCTTGCCGATCTGACGGATGAACTCGCCATCAGCGGTAAAGTTGAGCACCGCGTGATCGCCGGGTCCGTTGCCGCCGAACCAAACAGTCATATCGTCGTCAACGAAGACGCCGTGAATGTTGCGCGGCCATTGCTCATCACCCGTCTCTGTCGCTCGGCGGCCGCGCCCCTCCAGCGTGCTTTCGCCCGGCGCGAGCTGTGGCCCGCCCCAACCGCGTAGATACTCCCCCGCCGCGCTGAACTGAATGATATGCGGCGGCGCGTTGCAACACGCCTCAGTGATCGGTGGATTGGCGTCGCGGCCAATATCGCTGAAGCCCAACGCGTTGGGGCGATTGGCAATCCAGACATTGTCGTCCTTGTCGATCGCCAGCCCTGAAACCTGGCCCAGGATGAGGTTTTCCGGCAGGCGTGGCCAAGCGGCATCGACTTTGAAAACCGGCAGAGGAACGCCCTCTTTGACCCGCCCGCTGGTGACCGCAACGAGCGTGGGCGAGGCGGCTTCGGATTGCGCTTCGGCCTTCTCGGCCGGGGCCCACACAATCGCCGCCAGACCAAGACCGATCCCGGCAGTGGCTCCAAAGACCTTCCAACGCATGCGACGACTCCCTCTTTATGCTTTGAGAGTGCCGATAACCTCTGGAAGCGCTTTCGCATAGCGTTCAACATCGGCCAGCATACCGGTGCTCACCCGCGAATATTGCGTCCAGTTGCCATAAGCGCCGCGAATGGAGATCCCGCGCTCCTTCATCGCCGCTTGCACCGCATTGGCATCGGGCACTTCGACGTAGACAAAATTGGTCTGCGAAGGCAGCGCGGTAAGGCCAGCGGTTTTCACCGCGTCCATAATCATCTCGCGCCCTTCGAGCACCATAGCGCGCGACTTTTCCAGGAAGGCAAAGTCGTTGTAACACCCAATGGCAGCGGCGACCCCACCCAGATTTCCGCCAAAGCTCATCATATGGCTGCGAATACGCAACGCGTTCTCTTCGCTGGTTATAGCGTAGCCCACGCGCAGCCCCGCCATCCCATAAATCTTCGAGAACGTGCGGCAGACGATGACGTCTTCATCGCCGCGCACGAGGTCAATCATCGTGTTGTCGTCAGGCGCGTCGGTCAGCTCGTTATAGGCCTCGTCCACCAGCAGCGTGGCCTTGGAAACCGTCTTAGCGGCGAAAGCGCGGAGATCCGCTGACGCAATCAGCATTCCGGTCGGATTGTTGGGGTTGCATATCTGAATCAGAGAAACCTCGTCGGTCAGTCCCGCTTCCAGACCCGCAAGATCCACGCTCATGTCGCTTGTCAACGGGACGCGGATCGATTGGACACCCTGGCGCTCGCCATATTTGACGGTCGTGTCCCAGAACAGGTCCGGACACAGGATCGGGCCTTCCCGACCCCAAGCGAGCGCGATCGCGCAAAGAATTTCAGTCGAACCGCTGCCCACCACGACTTTTTCGACGGGGACATTGTGCCGCTCTGCGATCATCTCGTGCAGCCGCATCAGCCCGCGATCGGTGTAGTAGCAACCCATCTTGGCGTTTTCGCTGATCGCCTTGATCGCGCTTGGCGAGGGGCCATAGGGATTTTCGTTGCGGCTCAGGAGCGCTTGGCCGTTCATCGGACCAAAGTCAGGCTCCGGCGCGGTTGTTGCGCCCCGAGCCGCGGTCGAGGTCAAAGGCACGGCGCTTAGACCGGTGGCAAGGCTCGCTCCGGCGAGAAAATTCCGGCGATTGGTCGACATGACAAAAGCTCCTTTGGTTAGCTCCAGCTTTTCGAGATCATCGTGACGCCCACGGTCACGAGGTAAAGGCCAAAGACCCGGCGCAGGATCTCTGGCGGCAGCTTGTGCGCAGCCGCGACGCCCAGCGGCGCGAAGATGACGGACGTGACAACAATGGCGGCCGCCGCAGGCAGGTTGACGTAGCCGAGCGAGCCCCACGGCAGGCCGGTCTCGCCAAGTCCGATGATCATGAAGCCTAGAGTGGCCGGGATCGCTATGATCGCGCCCATGCCCGACGCGGTGCCGATAGCGCGGTGGATCGGCGCGCCGCAAACGGTCATCGTCAGCGTGGTGATCGTGCCCCCGCCAATGCCGAGCAACGCGGAAAACGCACCCAACCCGCCGGCCATGCCAGCGCGCGGGACACCGGTGGGCATTCCCGCAAAAACCGGCTCTCCCGAACGCGCGGGCATGAGAAAGTAAATCGCAAAGCCGATCACGCCGACACCGAAAATCAGCGCCAGCTGTCCGCCCGAGACCCAATTGGCGATAAGCGTCCCGAGCGCTGTGCCCAGCACCACCCAGACGGCCCAGCTTTTTAGCACCTCAAAATCGACCGCATCACGCTTGGCGTGGCTTTGGGTGGCGCGGATCGAAGTGAAGATAATCGTAGCGAGCGAGGTTCCCACCGCGACATGCGCGCTTTCATCGGTCCCAAGGCCGAGAATGGGAAAGAGAACGACAAGCGCAGGCACCACCACAAACCCGCCACCGATGCCAAAAAGACCGCCCGCAAAACCGGCAGCGGCCCCCGCCAGCAAGAGAAGCGGTAAGGCAAAGGTGAGGTAGGAGAGATCGCTCACTTCGTAACAATAGCCGGAAGTCAGGATTCGCCAAGGACTTTGTTGCAGTGCAATAATGCCGCGCGGGCAAGCAAAGGGTCCCCCCATGGTGCGAGGATGCATTTTCGCGTTGCAATAGAGCGCCCTCGCCTCTCTATTCGCGCGCATGATACGCGCCGCTCTCAATCACCTGACCCATTATCGCTATTCGCGCCCGATCGAGGTCGGCCCGCAAGTCATCCGCTTGCGCCCGGCAATGCACACGCGCACGCCCGTGCCCAATTACTCGCTCAAGATTGAGCCTGAAAACCACTTCATCAATTGGCAGCAAGACCCGCACGGCAATTGGCAAGCGCGCATTGTCTTCCCGGAGAAGGTGCGTGAGTTCAAAATCGAGGTCGATCTGATCGCCGATATGGCGGTTATCAACCCGTTCGATTTCTTCGTTGAAGATTACGCTGAGACGGTCCCGTTCCAATATGATGAGACTCTCAAGGACGATCTCGTCGCCTATTTCGACACCGAGCCGCAAGGTCCGCTGTTCGAGGGTTTGGTGGAGCGTTTCAAGGATCACGAAGCGCGCACGATCGACTTTCTGGTCGAGGTGAACCGCGCGGTCAACGAAGCGGTCGATTACGTCATCCGCATGGAGCAGGGCACGCAAAACCCCGAGCAGACGCTTGAGATTGGGCGCGGGTCATGCCGGGACAGCGCGTGGCTCTTAGTGCAGCTCTTGCGGCGGCTGGGCTTCGCTTCCCGGTTTGTTTCGGGCTATTCGATCCAACTGGTCGCCGACGTTGAGCCGGTCGAAGGGCCCAAGGGCGTCACTCAAGACGTGGTCGATTTGCACGCCTGGGCCGAGGCCTATCTGCCGGGCGCTGGCTGGGTCGCGATGGACGCGACCTCGGGCATGTTTGCCGGCGAAGGGCACATCCCGCTCGCCGCAACGCCGCATTACCGCTCCGCTGCGCCCATCGAAGGCATGGCGGAACCCGCCGAAGTGGATTTCACCTTCGCCATGTCGGTCGACCGGGTCAAAGAGGCGGTGCGGATCACCAAGCCTTTCACCGACGATCGCTGGCACGCGCTGCTCGATCTGGGCGCCAAGGTTGACGAGGATCTTGTTGCGCAGGACGTGCGTCTCACAATGGGCGGTGAGCCCACCTTTGTCGCCGAAGATGGGGGCGAGGCGCCCGAATGGAACGGTGAAGCTGTGGGTCCCACGAAGGCCGGATACGCCGACAAGCTTATCCGCAAACTCAAGGGCATCTACGCGCCGGGTGGCCTTATCCATCATGGCCAAGGCAAGTGGTATCCGGGCGAGAGCCTGCCGCGTTGGGGGTATTCCCTCTACTGGCGCAAGGATGGCAAACCGCTCTGGAACAACCCGGATCTCATAGCCACCGCGCCCGACGACGAGGCCGAAACCACCGTTTCCTCCAAGCAAGCGGGTGCCTTTCTGCAAGCCACCGCGCGATCGCTGGGCGTTGACGACGATTACGTCCATCCCGTTTACGAGGACCCGGAGAAATGGATCGAGCGCGAGGGAGAGCTCCCGGTTAATGTGAGCCCTCTGGACCCCAAGATCGAAGACCCCGAAGAACGCCAACGGATTGTTGAAACCTTCAGCCGCGGCCTGACCACGCCCATTGGATACGTGCTTCCGATTCAGCGGTGGCAGACGCAGCAAGCGCGCGATCCGCAGCGCTGGAAGAGCGAGCAATGGCGGCTTCGGCGCGGGGCGCTGTTTGCGGTGCCGGGCGACAGCGCGCTTGGCTACCGCCTGCCGCTGGGATCGCTGCCCCACGTTTCGGAAAGCGATTACCCCTACATTCATCCGCGCGTGGAGACCGACGCGCAAAAACCGCTCGCCGATTTCCGCGAACAGCGCGCAAGACGCGGTGATGAAACACGCGAAGAGGCCGCTGGCGCAGACAGCAAGCCCCCTCAAGCGCATATGCGCATCGAGACTGCGGGTGGCTCTCAACAGGAAATCGTCGAGCAGGAGATCATTGAAGGCGCCGTCCGCACCGCACTGACAGTCGAGCCCAAGGGCAGCTACCTCTCGATCTTCGTGCCGCCGGTGGAGAGCATGGAGGACTTCCTCGAGCTGGTCAGCGAAATCGAAGCCACGGCCCAGGCTTTGCAAATCCCGGTGCGGATCGAGGGATATCTGCCCCCGCCCGATCCGCGCATCAACGTGCTCAAGGTGACGCCTGATCCCGGCGTGGTCGAGGTCAACATCCACCCCACGGCAAGCTTTGAGGAGTTGGTGGACGTCACCACGAGCCTGTACGACGCGGCGCGCGAATGCGGGATGACGGCGGACAAGTTCATGGTTGACGGCCGATCGGTTGGCACTGGCGGCGGAAACCATCTCGTTATGGGCGGGGCCAGCTTTCCCGACAGCGCCTTCATCCGGCGGCCCGACATGCTGAAGAGCTTTGTCCTTTACTGGCAGCGCCACCCTTCGCTCAGCTACCTTTTTTCCGGCCTGTTCATCGGTCCGACCAGCCAAGCTCCGCGGATCGACGAAGCGCGCCATGACAGCCTTTACGAGCTCGAGGTGGCGCTCGGCCAGGTGCCCGGGCCAAACGACCCTGTGCCGTTCCCGTGGGTGGTGGACCTGTTGTTTCGCAACATGCTGGTCGATGTCACGGGCAACACCCATCGCACGGAAATTTGCATCGATAAGCTCTACTCGCCCGATGGCCCTACGGGACGTCTCGGACTGATTGAGTTTCGCGGGTTCGAAATGCCGCCGGATGCCAAGATGAGCGTCGCCGCGCAGGCGCTCTTGCGCGCGCTCACGGCGTGGTTTTGGCGCGAGCCACAGGACGGCCATCTGGTTCGTTGGGGGACCAGTCTGCACGACAAGTTCCTGCTGCCGCATTTCTGTTGGAGCGATTTTCTCGAAGTGCTCGCCGATCTGCGCCGCGCGGGCTACGACTTTGATCCGAGTTGGTTTGAAGCCCAGCGCCAGTTCCGCTTTCCCGTCCATGGCAGCGTGCAGGCGGGCGGCGTCGAGCTGGAGATTGCGCACGCGCTCGAACCTTGGAATGTCCTGGGTGAAACCGGCGCTATTGGCGGCACAGTGCGCTATGTCGACAGCTCGACCGAGCGGCTGCAAGTGCGCGCCAGAGGCCTTACGCCGGGGCGGCACGTGATTGGATGCAACGGTCGGCGTGTGCCCATGACGCTCACGGGCCAACCCGGGGAAGCGGTGGGCGGCGTGCGCTACAAAGCCTGGGCGCCATCGTCTTGCCTCCACCCGCTCTTGAAAGCCGATCCGCCGCTGACTTTCGATATATACGACACCTGGAACAACCGCTCGCTTGGCGGCTGCGTCTACCACGTCGCGCATCCCGGCGGGCGCTCGTTCGACGATGTCCCGATCAACAATTTCGAAGCCGAATCGCGCCGCAAGGCTCGCTTCCAAGACCACGGCCACTCTCCTGGCACCGTCACCATTCCGCCAAACGAGGATCACGGCGAGTTCCCGTTGACGCTCGATTTGCGCCGTCCCCTCCGGGCGGTGTAACCCGGCGCCATGAAAGAGCAGGGCGATACGCAGTTTCTCGGCGCGAGCGACGCTGACCTTTTCGGGCCGGACCCGGAAACCGACAGCCTTGCCTATTACGCCCCGCAAGCACCGGCGGCGGACATCTACGCCAATTCGCCGCCAAATGTCCGCAAGGCGTGGCACGACCTGGCCAAAGGCTTTGCCGGCCAATGCCAGGGCGATCTCCAGCGCTTGCAAGCCTATCTCGATCGCCATGTTGAGGATCTGGGCCTCGCCTTTCGCATCACTGGCGACGATCAGGAGCGGCCCTGGCCACTGGGGCCGATGCCAATCCTCATCGCGGCCGAGGAGTGGGAGCGTGTAAGCGCCGGGCTGATTCAGCGCGCGGAGCTGCTTGAGGGTGTGATTGCCGATCTGTACGGCGAACAATCGCTGGTGAAGGACGGCCATCTGCCCGCGGCGGTTGTGTCGGGCAGCAACGATTTTGCCCGCCGCCTTGTTGGGATGAAGCCCGAGGGCGGGCACTTCATGAACACCTATTCGGTGGATCTGGCGCGTGGGCCCACCGGCGAATGGCGCGTGCTGGCGGACCGGGTGCGGTTTCCCGTCGGCATCGGATACGCCGTCGAGAACCGTCAGGCGTTAGCTCGGGCGACCGGCGGACTGCTCGCCTCAATCGGGACACGCTCACACAGCGGCTTCTTCAACGCTCTGCGCCGCGGGATCGCGGGCCAGTGCCAGCGCGACGACCCGCGTGTGGCGCTGCTTACTCCAGGGCGCTTCAATCAGTCCTATCCCGAACAGGCCAGTCTGGCCCGCCAGCTCGGGTTCTCGCTGGTCGAGGGCCGCGACCTGACCGTGCGTGAGGGCCGGTTGTTTGCGCGCACCATCGCAGGGCTTAAGCGGATTGACGCGCTGTGGCGCTGGATCACTACGCGCGACCTTGATCCTCTCAACTTCGATGCGCGCTCCCAAATCGGTGTGCCCAATCTTATAGCGGCGGCGGCGCAAAACCTTGTCATCACCAATTGGCCGGGATCGGGCGTGGTTGAGAGCCGCGCCATGCCCGCTTTTCTGCCGCGCCTCGCGCGTTCGATCCTGGGCGAACCGCTTGCTTTGCCAAACGCCGCCACCTGGTGGTGCGGCAGCGCTAACGAGCGCGCACACGTTTTGTCCAATCTCGATGATCTGGTGGTCAGCTCGGCTTTTCGCCGCCCAATTGCCGGGCTGTCCGACGGCCATACGCGGCCCGGCGCCGACTTTTCGAGCGAAGAACGCGCCGCGCTCGAACGCGGCATGGCGGTGCGCCCGATGGACTACACCGCGCAAGAGATCGTCCACCTTTCGACCACACCGGCTCTCGCCGGGGGGCGTTTCGAAGCGCGTGGCTTCACCTTGCGCGCGTTCCTCGCGCGCGACGAGAACGGCGATTGGGTCCCACTTCAGGGCGGCTTTGGACGCGTGTCTGAGCGCGGCGACCTGCGCACCAGCCTGATGGGCCTTGGCGACATTTCAACCGATGTCTGCATCATAGAGCCCGAGCGCCCCGCTGCGCCCGAAGCGGTGCTCAAGACAACCCCACGTGAGATTCGCCGGGAGCAGGGGTTGCTGCCCAGTCAAGCGGCAGACAATCTGTTCTGGCTCGGCCGTTATGGTGAGCGCGCGCAGCAGACCACGAGGATCGTGCGCGTTCTGGTCGATCAGATTGCGATATCGGGGCAGACATCCGACGCGTCCAGCGCGGCCAGTCGCCTTGCCAAATTGCTCACCAATCTCGGCGCGATCCCGCGTCCGCCCAAGGACATGACGCTGGCCGAAATGGCGGGCCTCGCGCTTGGCAACACGCTGCAATTCGGCTCGGTCCGCAATCTCATCGAGCGCGAGCAGCAAATCGCCCTGATCCTGCGCGACCGGTTGTCGCGCGACAGTTGGCGCGCCGTCCAGCGCGCTATGCCCGGTTTTAACCCCGGCGACATCGATTCCATGGCCATGGCCTGCGATCGGCTGATTGAGCGCCACGCGACTTTGTCCTGGCTCTTGTCGGACGGGATGAGCCGAGGCGCGGAGTGGCAGTTCCTCAATATGGGCATGAGTATCGAGCGCGCCTCGATGATCCTGCAGGCCGCCCAGGCGATGATCCCGGGCAGCGCCAGCGCCGACGACCTCACCGCGCTGCTCGAACTGGTCGATTGCCAATCGCTCTATCGCAGCCGCTATCTCACCATGCCCTATATCGCGCGTGTGTATGACATGGTCCTGCTCGACCCGGCTCAGCCGCGCGGTCTCGCTTTCCAGATCAGCAAGATCGAAAAGCACCTTTGCGCTATTCCGCCTTTGCGCACCGACGGCATGCCCGAGGCACCCTTGCGCGCTGTGCGTCAACTGCGCGCCAAGATCGATGGGCTGGATGCTGCGATGATCGGACCTATGGACCTGCAAAAGCTGCGCGACGATCTTGCCGCCTTGTCCGAAGCGATCAGCGAACGCTATTTCCTCCAGGCCAATCGCTCGAGCGAAGTGCGAACAAAGCGGTTGTTCTGATGCGCTACAGAGTAAAGCATCTCAGCAAATTGCGCTACGCCGCTCCGGTCGCCCGTGCGCGGCTCAACCTTCGGCTCAGCCCGCGTCTGCGTCGGGGGCAGGCGCTTGTCGAAGAGGCGCTCGCGCTGTCCCCCAAACCATCGCTGAAAGAAGAGCAATTGGGTCCCTATTGGGTCAAGACGACCCAGGTGGCTTTTGACGCGCCGCTGAAAACCCTGGAAGTGGCCAGCGAGTTTGTAATGGACCTGGCGGCGGCCAAGTTGCCCGATAGAGGGCCGAGCGTTTCCCGCCTTCGCGCCGAAACACTTGAGGTCGCGGACATTTGCGACCTCGCACCCGCACCCTATCTCTTTGCCTCACGCATCACGACCCTTAGTCCGGCTATCACCCGCTGGAGCGCTCCCCATTTTGAGGATCACGTCGATGCCATCGCCGCAGCCCGCGCGCTCATGGCTGCGCTCCACGCCGAGTTCACATACGCCCCGGGAAAGACCGACACCCGCACCGCGCCTGAAGAGGCCTTCGCCGCGCGCCATGGTGTGTGCCAGGACTTTGCCCATGTGATGATTATGGCTCTGCGCGCCCACGGCGTACCGGCGGCCTATGTGAGTGGGTATCTGCGAACGCTTCCTCCGGCCGGCAAAGAGAAGCTGGTGGGCGCCGACGCGATGCACGCCTGGGTCGATGTGTGGTGCGGGCGCGAGCTAGGCTGGGTCGGGTTTGATCCGACCAACAATTGCCTCGTCAGCGAAGATCACATCGCGATCGCCTTGGGGAGAGACTACGCCGATGTCTCGCCAATAGACGGCACCTTTATCGGCACAGCGCCGCAATCCATGACAAGCGCGGTCGATGTGGAGCTGGTCGAGTAACGGGCTCTAGTCCGCCCCGGGTTCGAGCGTTTCGAGAGACCGCAGCCGCAAGCGCGCGACAAAACCAATAGGCTTCCGACGCTCAAAGCTTAGGTCGCCCTCATGCTCGCGCGCCGCCTGTTCGACAATCGCCAGACCCAGCCCCGCGCCCGACACAGAGGAATCCGGATTGCCGCGCTTAAAGGACTTCACCATTTCGCGTGCGCGCTCGGGCGCGAAGCCTTGGCCTTGATCGCGCACCTCAATCACGACATCAGAGCCGGATCGAAGGAGCGCGATGGACACCGGCGACGCCCCGTATTTCTCCGCGTTTTCGAGCAGGTTGATGACCGCTCGGCGCACCGCGCGTTGATGACCGTCGAAGGTAAGCGATCCCGGCCCTTCGAAGGAAACCCGATACTGCGCGGCGATATCAGCGACCGCAAACGCGATGTCGAACGACGCAGGTTCCTCTCCAAAGGTTCCGCGCGCATAGTCCATGAATTGCCCGATTAAAGCGTCGATATCCTGGACCTGACGATTGGCGCTCTCCTTGAGTTCGTCATCGCCCTCCATCATTTCCAAGGCCAGCCGAAGCCGGGCGAGCGGAGTGCGCAAGTCGTGCGAAAGCGCGGCCAAGGTTTCGGATCGCTCGTTCTCGGCGCGTTTAAGCCGGTTCGCCATTCGGCGAAAACTGTGCGCCAGCGCGGCCACCTCGGTTGGTCCCTCTATCCGGGAGAGCTGCAGATCGCTGTCGAGATCAAGCTGATCGGTTGCGGACTTTAGCTTGGCGATGGGCCCCGCAACCGCGCGGCTGCCCAGCAACGAAAAGACCGCGATTACGGCAATGGTAACCAGCAGGCTGAGTAGAAACCAATCCAGAGGCGTGAGCGACGTCGCGATGATCGCCCCAACCCAGTAATACTCATTGCCGATCAACAGCCGAAGCCACAGAACCCGGTCTTGATCAACGAACCAGTCGAGCTCGTCCTGGTATTTCAGCCTCTCTCGAAACCGCTCGACGTAAATGACTTGAATGGTGTTTGATCGAACGACACCGCGATTGGGACGCTCGTCGCCGCTGCGGATCAACAAATTCTCATTCGCCTCGATTTCCGCAACAAGTCGCTCGATCTCCTCGCCATCTAGGATCAAGGCCGCGGCCGACATCGTGTTAACCAGCTCCGCCGTGATGCTGCTGATCCGATTAAGTTGCGAGTTAAGCAGCAGGCTCATTCCCGCAGCCGCAGAGATGGCTGCAGCCAGTGTGATCGCGCACGCCAGCAACAGCGCGTTGCGGCCGAACAGCGATCTTGGCCAAAGGCGCATCACGCCTCCCAATCCTTGGCGAGCATATAGCCTACACCCCAGACCGTCTTGATCCAAGCCGGTCTGGCTGGATCTTCGCCCATCGACTTTCGCAACCGTGTAACCTGCACATCGACGGCGCGATCGGTGACCTCTGCGTCCCGCCCAAAGGCGTGATCGATAATACGCGCTCGCGAAACCGGACGCCCCCAATGCGAAGCCAACACCGCCAGCAGCGCAAATTCCCGCGACGACAAAGCGATCATCTTTTCGTCCCGGGTCAGCGACATGGCCTCGATGTTGAGGCGATAAGGGCCAAAGCGCATGAGTGTATCGCCGCTCACACGCGGGCCAATGTGCGAAATTCTCTTCAAGATCGCCCCAATTCGCGCCACCAATTCGCGCGGCTCAAACGGTTTGGCGAGGTAATCGTCCGCGCCCATTTCGATCCCGATAATACGGTCTACCGGATCGCCCTTCGCGGTGAGGATAACAATCGGGATATCCTCACCATCCGCGCGCAGACGCCGGCATGCGGACAAGCCATCCTCGCCAGGCATCATCAGATCAAGAACCATGAGATCAAAGCGCTCGCGGCTCAACAGGCGGTCCAGCCCGCGTGTGTCCGGCGCCACCCGAACATCGTAGCCGTTGCCGCTCAGATAGCGTTGCAACAGCGTGCGCAGCTCCGCGTCGTCATCGACAACCAGCACGCGGCCCTTGGTGTTACTCATCTGCGCTCCTTCGCCGCTCGGTCGCCCATGACGGCCCTGATTGTTTCTTTGGAGCACAAGTGGACCATCGCAAAACCATCAAGATGTTACAAAATGTTGCACACTCGATCCTTCGAAACGGGGCGAAACACACTCGCCCTCGGGTGAAATTTCCGTGCAACGTTTTGGGGTCAGATCAAGGCTCACTGAGCGGCGCAAGACTGTCTCTGAACCGGGAATCTCAAGAAGGCTGCATCTGTTATGTTCACATCACATTCCTGCATCAAACCCATTGTCTTCCTGGCCGCCAGCGCCATGGCGAAAAGACCGTAAAGGCAAGGCCTGGTGCGCCGGTGGAGTGAGTCTTTTGAAACGCCCCCTTGGACAATTGCTCGCTTCACCGGCGCACTTCTTTGACATCGCCATGCGCGCAGCCGACGCGCCCGTTTCTCGCGAGGCTGCAAGCTCTTTGGCCGCAAACGAGCAACGTAGTGGTGTTCTCGCGCCACCATTCGGCAACACCGGTCGCGAAAGAGTGCGAAGGGCTGCGGGCTTACCGGCCTTTCGAATTGACAATTAATGGTATGTATTACACATCCTTTGTGTGGGAGTGGGAGAAGACGCCATGGTCAGGAAGGTCGCCATTGGAGCGGGCCTCGTTGTGCTTTTGCTGATCACGAGCCTCTTTGTGTTCCAGGCTCAACTGGGCATGACGCTGTTCAGGATCGGAGCGGCGCAGAACATCGGTCGCAACGCCACCGCCGGACTTTCCGATGGCCTGCATCTTGGCCTTTGTGGGACCGGTTCGCCCATGCCCAATCCGGATCGAGCCGGCCCCTGCAACGTGGTGATCGCAGGCGACAAGACATACGTGGTCGATATCGGCGAAGGAGGCAGCCGCAACCTTACTCTCATGGGCGTCGACGCCACGACAATAGACGGCGTGCTGCTGACGCACTTCCATTCTGATCATATTGACGGAATGGGGCCGCTCATGCTGATCCATTGGGTGCGCGATGGAAACCCCAACCCGTTGAATGTGCACGGCCCGCGCGGCGTGGAGGCGGTGATTGATGGGTTTAACGCCGTCTACGCCACCGACGACACGTACCGCACGGCGCACCACGGTGAAGAGGTCGCGCCCAGCTCCGGTGGTGGCGCTGTCGCCCACCCCTTTGCAATGACGGCGAGCAAGGTCACCGTTCTGAAAGACGGCGATCTCACGATCACCGCGTTCAACGTGGTCCACGCGCCCGTCTTCCCTGCGGTGGGCTATCGTTTTGACTACAAAGGCCGATCGCTGTGCATCAGCGGGGACACGGCCAAATCCGCCAATCTTGAAGCGGTTTGCAAGGGCGTGGACATCATCGTCCATGATTCGCTCCAACCCAAAATGGTGAAAGAAATGCAGCTCGCCATGGAAGAGCGCGGAAACACCATCGCGGCTAAGATTTTCTTCGACATCCAAGACTATCATGCGTCCCCGGAACAAGCTGCGGAAAGCGCGCAGACCGCCGGCGCGCAAACCTTGGTTTTGTCCCATCTCGTGCCGCCCATGCCGACCGATTATCTCCACGCGACCTTCCTGGGCGACGCGCCCAACCGCTTTGATGGCGACATTGTCGTAGGTGCGGACGGCATGCTGTTCTCGATGCCTCCCCAAAGCCAGGAGATCGAACGCTCCAACCTTTTGTAACGCTTATGAATTGTATCAGACTTCTTTCGCTTTTCCGGCCGGACTCTTCATTCGCAATTCAGCCTCAATCACTCACACAAACCCTGGACATCACTGCCAAATACCCCCGTCCAACGAACACCCTAAAACTGGAGGAACCAACCCTATGAGAAAGACCCTGCTTTTTGCCGCTCTCTCCGTCGCGACGCTCGCGACCGCCCCGGCGGCCTACGCCCAAAGCTACGAAGAGCAGCTCGCTCAACTGACCGAACGCTTTAAAGCCGCCGACAAAGACGGTGATGGCAAGCTGACCCAGAAAGAGGCTGAAGATGGCGGCATGACCCGTCTGGCGCGCTTCTTCAGCCGCGTCGATACAGACGGCGATGGCTATGTGAGCTTTGACCAGCTCAAGGCCCGTTTGGACGCGCAAAACAAGTAAGCGCGCCTGACCAGGCACCAGCGCGGCCGGTTGCAGTGAGTGGGCGGCCGGGTTGATGCGCATCGAGTGGCCCTGTGAGCGCCTTTGCGCGCACAGGGTTCTCGCATAGGAGGGCTTGCCCGCTAAGGCTGGCAGGGGGGGGATGAGAAGATGAGCGTGTCCGCGAGATTGGTCGGTGGCCTTTTGGTCGGCCTTTTTGTGATGAGCGCGATCGCGCCGCAAACCGCGCCTTTGGCGCAGGCCGCTGAGCCGACCCCCGAGCCGACCCCCGAACCGAATGGCGCACAAACCGATGCCTCGGCCCAACGGCCCAACTTTGTCGTGATCCTGGCCGATGACGCCGAGAACCGGTCTTTGCGGCGCATCGAGTGGCTTCGGTAGCGGAACGCGCGAAGCGTTTCGGCCTTTTTCCACGATTGGACCGAAAGCCTCCGCGGCTTCCGCTACGGAACCCTGATGATGCGAAGC
>CALCCG010000102.1 GCA_937899785.1 uncultured Erythrobacter sp.
CTGTTTGCGTTGACGGGCACTCAAGACACCCTCGCCTCCAACCTGCGGACGGATGAAAAGGCCGCTTGCGATAACACTTCGGGAGGGGTGGTGCAGATATCCAAAGAAGACTGCTTGAGAAATGCGGATGAGACTTTGCGCGACATAGCAGAAGAGGCGCAGACCGATATGCTGCTGTGGCACTTCACCTTCGGTGTCGTCATCCTTATGCTCGGCACGGTTTTCATGTTCCAGATCGTTGGCGCGGATGCCGTGGCGGGCACCGAAGAGCAGTTCATTGCACTTAAGGGCACGTGGTTCATTTACCTTGCCGGGATCGTCCTCGTTATGATGATTGCGACCTTCCTCGCCCGCATACTTGACGCGTTTGGCAAGTGGGCTGCGGTAGTGGAACCTGGCCTTGCGTGGGGTGTACCGGCCCTGGTCGGAGGCGTCTGGATCATAAGCTATTGGGTTGGTACCAAATTGGCGACACCCAGCAAAATGCAGCCGTCAATCCCTCCGGGTTGATCCGGAAATAGGCTCTGACTGCTTACTCGAAAATCCTTGGGGGACGAATGAACATTGTAATTGGCGTTGGCGGTACCGGAGCCAAGGTGGTGGAAGCGACCATCCACCTTGCGCTTATGGGTGTTGGGCCGCGAGAGATGAAAATTGGGTTTGTCGATCAGGACGAAAGCAACGGCAATCTCAACCGGGCCCGCCAGGTCTTTGAAAGCTATATGAGCGCGCGGCAGAGCTGGCGCGGTGACACCGCTGTTCACAAGATTGATGGCACCGCAGAATGCCCCCTGCTCAAGACCGATATCCAGCCGCTGGGCGGAGAGACCGGTCTCTGGATTCCCGACAGCCGTGACAACGCCACTCTTGCGAGCACGTTCGGCCCAATGGGCGTCGATCGACACCTGTTTGATGCCCTGTTTGAAACAGGCGGCGATGCAGCAACCGAAGAACAAAAGCTGCCACTTGAGAACGGCTATCGTGGTCGACCGCATGTTGGCGCTGCCGTCATGTCCGCCCTGGCTGATGAGACCGACAAGTTCTGGGAAGCGCTGATTGAGACGATCAAGAGCGCCGATATGCTCGGTCGGGTTCGAATTGTGCTGGCCGGATCGGTCTTCGGCGGAACTGGCGCGGCGGGATTTCCGACGATCGCCCGGATTATTCGGCAAAAGCTGCGCGACGCCAATATCGACCGGAATATCGAGGTCGGCGGCGTTCTGATGCTTCCCTATTTCGGCTTCCCCGACCCCAACGAGGACCAAGATCAGAATGTTGCACGCGCCAACCAGCAGCTTGTGCAATCGCGCGGTGCGCTGCGTCACTATTTTGAATTGCTCAAGGGGCCAACTCTGTTCGATCAGCTTTATCTGATCGGTGATTTCCCATTCTCGATGATCGATCACCATTCGAAGGGGTCAGGCGACCAGCGCAATCCAGCGCTCTTTCCTGAGTTCCTGGGCGCAAGCAGCACCGCCGCGTTTTTTGATCGCGAAACTCCAGAAGACCCAGTTCCGAACGAAGTACAAGTCGCCGCCCGGGACAACGCAGGCGCGCTGGGTTGGCATGACCTGCCCGCGATCGAGGCCGGAAACGATGACGCCGCGCAGCGCAAGATGCACGAAGCGGTGAGCCAGTTTCTGCGCTTCGCTGTTGCACTCAAATATTGGAAAACGCTGTTTTCCACGTCCAAAGCGCGCGACCGGTATGAAAACCGCCCCTGGTACAGACGCCAGGAGCTCGACGAGGTGGACTGGGAAGCCGCCAGCCCCTCAACGGCACTCGAAGCGTTGGAGCGCTCGGTCGATCACGCGCTGCGCTGGTGCCGGATGATCGAATCCTACGCCACCCGCGACCAGGAAAGCTCGTTCGACCTCTGGCGAATTCCGGGAACACTTGTGAATCCGGTCCTGTTTGAACAGCCCAATCAGGACCCCAGTGTCTTCGAAGAGCTGAGCGGCGGCGACTATCAGGACGCGTACGAGATCATCGCCCGCAAATATATGCGCAACGATGACGATATGCCGGATGACGCAGCGCTCGCGGAATATCTGACCGAATGGGATCTAGAGCAAGAGCACGCTCTGATGGGCCGGATGGTCGCAGCGCTCTACCACTTCAGCCAAGTCCGGCACATTGACTAAGCCATTCCTCCATAAGGTGCGACTTCATGCCTACCTATTTTCTGCCTGAACTCAACGCCGATTTCCAGGCCCCGGAGGACCACGGCGTCTGGATGCGTCCGGGCCGATTGGACGCGATGGCAGGAGCGTTGCGCATTTCGAACGATCAGGTCGAAATCGATGCTCTGAAATCTCTGCCTGACCCCTGGGCACGGCCACTCATCTTCAGCCAGGCGCTGACCGCTCAGGAGCACGTTGCCAAAGACAGCGCACGGCGCAAATGGCGCGGGCTCTTGGCGCTTCTGGGCCTGCGACGCTTCTACGAAAGAACCTATTCCATCGATCTGCTGATCACGGATCTCAACGACACCAGCCAAGGCAATAGCGGGTTCCGCGATGTTCTGCGGGTGTTGGCGCCAACCGATGTTCTTGTCGAGACACTCGACTGGAACCGGACCGGTGTAATAACGATCCAGGCGCTCGGCGAAGATCGTTTTACGACCGGCGACCACCAGGCGATCGGGCTGATGGTTCCCAACTGCCTGGTGGCTCCGTCGCGTGGCGCAGCCAAGATCAAGATTCCCGACGTCAAGTGGCTGCGGGACGGGTTGCGCGATCCCTATGAGGTGGCCAACGATCCCAAAGAACCCGATGGCGACCTGCCAATTGAACAATGGGCCGCGCTTTACGACTATCTGGGGAGGCTCTTCACTCTGCTGAACAGCCCCCTTGTGTCGACCCGCGGCGAAAAATTGCGCGATGAACTCGCGCTGTTTGCGGGTGACTGCAAGACCATGATCGATCGGGCTGGTGGGGCAACCACCGAGCACGATTATGAGGGCAGCACCCGAGGTCTACCTGCGGATTTCTACGCGCCCATCATGGACGCGCCCAAGAGGCCCGAAATCCGTTATGATCAGCCATCTGAGTGCGAACTTCAGCTGCGTAGGAACAACGGCATCACAGGCGCAGGAGGCGCGGTCAAGGGCGTGCTTTTGCACGATGATGAGATCGCCAAGCACACCCTGCCCAAAGAGGCGCAGAACATACGCTTCTGGAACGACCATATGCTTGGGTCGCTCAGCCAGCGCGGGACAATGAATGCGGTCGAACGCGATGTTCGGCGCGAGGGGTATCTCATCATTACGCCCGAAGATCTCCTCACATCCAAGCTGACGCGGCTCGCAGGAGGCGCAAAAGTCCCGCAACACACGCTAGAGTGGGACTCGTTCTTGTTGCCCATCAGTCCGCTTGTTCTGTTTATCTATGACCGCGAAGACCTAGCGGAGAAACTGAAGATCTTTGACCGCGGCGATCGCATCGAAGTCAAGCTCGAAGTTCCCATCGTCAACACGGCCAAAGGCGCTCGGGCGCACAGCCACACGATCATCAAAGAGTACGCTTCGTCCGACGTAATTGACGAAGGCCTTTCGGACGATTTCATCCTTTGGCCGGACGTTGGCCGGTCAAACTGGCCGTGGAATTTTTTGCGCATGAGCCACAGCCCCGGTTTCCAGCTTGCACCGCGCTTTGCAGCGTCCGCCGCAAACCTCGCCGCCATCGTGAAGAAACGCGCCAACGGCAACGAAGAAAACGCGATCGAGCTGCTCCAGGCCATAGCTTCGGACGAAGACACGCTGTTCGAAAGCCAAGAGACCTTCTTCAATGGCATTGTGGGAGAGCTTAGGGGCGCAGACAACAAGCTGGTCGCGCATCGACACCGGTTCAAGAATTTGCCGGCGATTATCAGCGAGCAGCACCTCTTACCGATGGGCGCCGACGCGCTGTTCTTTTCAGCTGACCCCAACGAGACCGGAGATACCATCCCAGCGGGCTGCTTTATGCTGCCCGAACGCCGCAGTGATGAGCGCGCGGGCAAGGTTGAGATCGCGATCGACTTTGGGACCACAAACACGGTTGCGTATATCAAGGCAGGCGGCGACGCAGAGCAGATGGAGTTTAAGTCACGGCTTATGCGACCGGTCTCCCTTCGCTCGGCTTCTGATGACCAGTTCAAGAAATTCGCCGTCGAATTGATGCCGTCGGCGGATACGCCTGTGCCGTTTCCGACTGTCCAATATGTGCGCGAGTTTCAGATGCGAGCCGATGATGGCGAGCAAGATGCCCGCAACTCAACCTATCCGGGCGTCGACAACAACATCTTCTTCCTGCCGGACGTAAAAGACCCGTTCGACGCGGCGATCGAATACGACAAACGCGATCAGCTTATCTTCAATCTGAAGTGGACAGCCGATCCCGAAATGCGCCGGTATGTTCATGGCTTCTTGCGCCAGATCATCATGATGAGCTCAGTCGAAGTGATGGCGAAGGGCTATACGCTCAAAGATATCAAGTGGCACTTCTCCTATCCACAAGCGTGGAATAGGCCGCGCGCAACAAACTTTCACAATCTGATCAAGCAGGTCTGGCGCGAAATCTATGAGCCGATTGTGGGGCGTGACGTCACTGCAGACCAAGCGCTGACATTCGAGACCGAGGGCGGCGCGGCCTTGCGCTATTTTACCGAAGGTCCGGGCATGGCCAACAAGGCCGGCAATCTGATTGTCATGTACGACATCGGTGGCGGCACCACCGAGATCGCGATTTTCTGGAATGATAGGGTCGTTTGGCGGAGTTCTTTCAAACTGGCGGGAGGGGATTTCTTCACCTCCTTTATGACCGATAACATCTCGATTTTCAGCCACATACAGGACCGAGAATCGGGTGCCAGTTCGTTCAACGAAGCGCTCAAGGCGAACGATATCGAAACGCCGGATCGCAACTTTGTTGAATTGTATATCAGTCAGCACAGCTTCGATGACTCATTTGAACGCAGCTACACTTTGTTCAGCGATTCGGACGAAGGTCGTGCCCTGCGCGATTGCGCCCTCACCGCGCTGGGCGGGATGTTCTACTACACCGGTCTGGCGCTCAAGAGCTGTCTTGCCGAAGGCGTGTTCGGCGAGAGCGCGTTAAAAGATCTCACTCTAGCCTTTGCGGGGCGCGGAGCGACCTTCTTCCGTCATCTCGGAGACGCCTCCGATCCGGAGTCGGAATTGGGCTCGGTCGCACGGATTATAACCGATGTGGCGCTGGCCAAGGATGACAAGGAATGCGCCGCGAGCGAAGACAAGGACGATGACGGTGACCGCTCTTGGAACGATGAGGGCGATGATATCGTCGTGACCGCGCTCTTCTCTCCGGCTCCGAAACACGAAGTGGCCTTCGGAATGCTTTGCGGTGAACAACAGACCCGCCGCCGGGCTCGGATTGAGACCACTCCAATTGGCGAAACCATCACCGTTCGTGATGGTAAAGACACCCGCGTGTTCAAACCTTCGGACCCGGTAGAAGACATCACACCGGGGGCCGAGATCGAGGACCTGGACTGGAGCGAGTTTGACAAGTTCGTCAAAGTGTTCGGCGATCGCACCGGGATCACGATCGACATTGCTGGCAAGCGCGGGCTTGGGCGGCGTGAGATCACGAACGTTTCGAGGCGGCAGTTCGAAGGGGCCATTCGCGCCCTGGAGAAAAAGGAAGGCAACAATCCTCTCGGTGAAACGCTTGAGATTGAGCCAATTTTCATCACGCGCTTACGCGCTTTGGTGAGCATCCTGGCCGAGAACATGTCAGAAAAAGAGCAGAAAGTGGCCGTCCATCACAGGGAGTCATCATGGTAGCGCGAGATGGGATCTTAAGCGGGGCTGGGGTTTGCCTGCGCGCTGGCCTTCTAGTCGCAGCGGTGACGCTGAGTGGCTGCGGCGATGAGATCCCGGTGCAAGACGCGCCTTTAGAATCGGAATCGGCTGAGTTTGCCGCCCCTCCCGCCATGGCCTCGCAGCCTCCGGTGGACGCAACCTGTGAAGCGACCCTTGCCGGTGAGCCCCCTACCCAGCCCAATTTCTTAGGCATTGCCCAACACAGCCGATGCGGGGCCCTGAAAGCTGCGTCCGACGCCTTTGAACTGCAAGCACGAGTTGACGACGCGTGGGAGGCTCTGTCTGACGAGACGCTGATTTTTGAAGCGGCTTCTGGCCCGATCAGCATTATCGAAAACAGCGCGCAATCGGCGCTCGGTTTTGATCAGACCGCCGCGAACCTTGCGAACGGGGCGCGCATAGCGACACAGCAACTGTCGGCCGCTTCTGATGAAGCGAAAGTGGCGGCTGTTGCATCGGGCGAAGCACAAGAAGCGGCAAGAATTGCGCGCGCTGCACAGGAATACATAACTTTCACCAAACGCCTTGCGGCCGCACGGTATGAGGAACTTCGTCAGCAAGGCGAAAATGGAAACGACGAAAGGGGATCCGGTATCAATCCGCTCTATTTCCTGATCGCGCTTATAGCTGCGCTGGCCCTTGGCGCCGTGTTCTTTTTTGCACGTCGCGATTCTGGCAAAGGCGGACGAAAGACCAGGGAAACCGCGGACGCAGATGACGCACGTCCGGTGCCCGGCAGCCCGAAGGCTAGCGGCGTCTCAAAATCCTACATCGACGATGAACTGGCGAAGCTTGATCACCGAATCAGCGCTCTTGATACATCGGTTAAAGAGCGGTTTGACTATATCGCTCAGAAAATCGATGAGCTGAGCGCCGCGACCAAAACCGGCGGCGCGGGCGCGAACGGTACGCGCACGCAATCCGCTCAGAGCTTGAGTCCGCCATCCTCCACATCCGTGCCCGTGCCTCCGCCGCAGGCTCCTCCGCCACCTACTCCGCCGCCGTCCGCCGCGCCAAGCGGTGCGGTTGGCGCAGGCTTCCTCCAAAGTCCGGAGGTCCAAGCGCTGATCAACGAGGTCAACAACGCCACAAAGCAGGATCGCTTGCGGGGTGGCTCAACCAACGCGCGGGTCAGGACCTTCTCAAGCGACAGCATCAACGCACCACAGGTGCTTTTCGAAGATGCAACCGATCGCTTTTGGCTGCTGCCGAACCCAAGCAATCCTAACGAAGCGGCGCTGGTCCCCGGAATGACGATCCGGAATGGCTGGGGCCAAATGATGCGCGCGACCCACGATCATCCCCTCGGCCATCATTTCAGACTTGACCGTGGCGACACCTTTAACGTCCAGGCAGCGGCGCTGATGCGCAAAGACAAGACCGGCTGGGAACTTGTCACGCGGGGCGTTGTTAGCGGCATCGCTTGACCGCGCGCTTCCACGAGCAAAGTGGCTTTTCCGGCTGGACTTTAACGGAGTGACGTTGTCGGCGCAAATCCGAGGTCAGGCGGAGCCGCCACGAACGCTCGCTTCGTCATCTTCTATGCAACCGACCGGTCCACGCGCAGCGATCGCAGGCTCGCAGACAACGGACCAATTCAAGCTACCAAGAATACGTGGGTACTTGTGGAAAGGGGTTTTGTTCGTGGGCTGACTGGTTAACACATTAGAAGACGATCTTTTTGTCCGAATCCGGAGTTTGCTCCGATAACGACGTGTATGAGGACCCGCATGAGTTCAACTGGCGAGTTTCCCGCCATCGTTACCGAGATAGGTGGGGTGCAGATGCGATTGGTCACACCGAACCAATTGCGCAACGCGGTGACCCGAAAGCTCGTTGAGCCGAGCACACTCATCGTTTACGAGACGAGCGCGTCACAGTCCGAAGAAATCTTCGCTGGCGAATGCGAGCTCTTGATCCCGATTTTTGAGAAAGAGGGCATAGCGCCTGCGGCTCCTCTTCCAACTGGGTCTCCGACGGTACCGCCAACGGCGGCTTCGCCGGAGCCGAGCAAGGAAGAAGAGAGCGATCCAGCTGAAACAGCGCTCCCCGCTGAGGACGACAAAGCGACAACAGGTGACGCGACGCAGAGCGCCAAGCAACCTTGGGGCGAGCCCGACGAAAGCGCAGCCGAAGAGCCAGTGGTAGAGCGCGTTGAGGACAACACCGGTAGAGACGAGGCGACTGGTTCTCCACCGGTTGGGGGAGACGAAGGCGATTCGGGTGAAGATGAGGACGGGACCGACGGCGGCCCAGCCTGGCGCACACCGCTGCTCATTGGCTTGGCAATCGCGGCCTTCTTTGCGGCTTACGCGTCGGGTTCATTCTCTGAGCCGGCCGAACCGGAACCCGAATCGCGTGCCTATTTCGCTGTCTCAGACCTCAATGTGAGGGGTGAACCCTCAGGAGAGTCCGAAAAGCTCGGCATGCTCGAACGCAATGATGAGATTGCCGGATACCGCCTGGAAGAAAACCCGAACTGGGTTAAAGTCACATCGCAACAGCACAAAGGTGGTTATCTCAGCTACAAGTACCTTTCTGAAACGCGCAGGCCGTTTCTCGAGAAGGCGACCTGGGAGACGTTCCGTACCGTCCAAAACGGCTCGGTCTACATCTCTCCCGATGTCGGATCGGACATCGTCGCGCTGCTTGATTTCCCAAGTGAGGTTGTTGTCCGCGGCTCCATTTCTTCTGAATTCGCCGAAGTCTTCAACAGCGAATGGGACACGCCTGTCGCCTATGTTGAATGGAACGCATTCGGCGGTGAGAACGGCATCGGTGATCCGCGAGAAATCCGCGTGATCAACAACTGCTCGACAACGAAGAACTTCACGTTGAGCTACTTTGAGAGCGGCCGGAACCGGCGCGTCGATACGTTTTGGGAGTATCGGCCTAACCTCAGGAGCTTTGCCAGAAACGACTTCAAACGGATCAAAACGACAAGCTCAGAAATCTACTATTTCGATCTAGGCTCGGGCTTCCACTTGCTGAATCGGCGGACCGTTCGCTGGACGTCCAAAGACAACCTGCGCGTTAACGGCGTTGCCAAGAAGGCCTCCCGCGCCACCCCACGTGCGGCGGGTCCTGGAACCTACGAAATCACCTTCTGTGGGGGAAATTAAGAGCGCGAAGTGATGCCCACCCTCTTGATAGTGATTTGCAATTGCTGATCCAGCGTTTATACGGCGGTCAAACTATTACAGGAAGAAATCATGAACTCGACACTCAAAGTCTGGACCGGCCTTGGCCTCGCCACCGCGCTTGTGGGCGCGGGCCTCACCGGCTGCGCAGGGGAAAGCGGTGAGGGCGGCGAAGGAGCCGAGACCAGCCTCGCGGGAGAGGCTGGCGAAGGAGAAGGCGGTGAAGGCGAAGGTGGCGAGGGTGAAGGCGGTGAAGGCGAAGGCGGTGTGGCCATCGGGGACGCGGCTACCGACCCTGTCGTTTATGGGGCAGCGCTCGCAATTGTCGAGGCCCACGCCATCGCCGCACGCGACGCATACCTAGCAGGCAAAACTGACGCCGCCGCTGAGATGTTCGGTCACCCGGTCTCCGAAGTGCTCGCCGATATGGACCCTGTTTTTGAACAATTGGGCGTGGAGGACTTCAAGTCGACCATGAACGATGCGTCCGCCGCCGCTCTTGAGGCGGACAACGCGGAGGGTGTTAAAGCAGCCTACGACACAATATTGGCAGCGCTAGCCGGTGCAGCCGCAAAGGCGCCCTCAAGCGACCTCAGCGATGGTGCCGTGGCCGCTGGCGTTGTGGCCGATCAACTCGATCGGGCAACGACCATGTATGGTCAGGCGGCGGCTACGGATATCTATGAGCCCTATCTCGACGGATATGGCTTCTACAAGGCCGCTGAGAGCGCGTTTGAACGTGATGGCTCTGCCATAGAAACCTACAATTCCGGTCTCCACGCCGACATCACGGCGGCTCTTGGCCTTCTGGCAAGAGCGTATCCTTCTGCTGAGCGCCCCACTGCGCTTGATGCGGAACAAGGCCAGCTCTTAGGGGCTGCATCAAAGGTCAATCTGGGTCTGCCCCAAAGCTGATCGCGCTAAGCGCCCCGCGGCGTCAGCTTCGCCGCGTTGCACCGCGCTCCAGCAGCCGATTGACCTGAGCGGCGATATCATCATGGCTAAGTGTGTCGGTCTCGCTCGCCCATATGGCGTAGCGAAGACCGACAAAGACGTTCATCCCCATCACAGCCCAAGCCTCGACCTCGCCCAAGTCCTGACGGAATTCACCGCCTTGGGAGCCGGCGTGCAATCGCTGGCCAATCCGCGCAGCGATGGTTTCATAATGGTCGCGAAAACTTGCGGGATCGACGAATTCCGCCTCATCAATGATGCGGTAAACCTCTTTGTGCGCGGACGCGAAGTCGAGAAAGGCGGTTAGCGCAGCGCGCTCAATTTCGAGCGCGCTCATACCATCGGCAATCGCCGCGCGCGCGCTGGTGCCTACGTTCTCGCTCATGTCGCGCACAAGCGCGCGAAACAGGGCGTCCTTGCTATCGAAATAGGTGTAAAAGCTTCCAAGCGCGATACCAGCGCGCCGGGTGATCGAGCTCACCGAAGCTTCGTGAAAGCCCTTCTCGCCAAACTCAATTGCGGAGGCATCAAGCAATTTGCGCAAGGTGCGCCGGCCGCGTTCGGTGCGCGGCACCTTGGCCTCGGAAATGGGCTCAGGATCGGCCGCGACGCTTCCGATTGAGTCTTCAAGGGCTTCTGAACCGGTTGCCCCATTCGCGGCCTTTTGCGCCATATCAAACCCCTTCTCGCGCTTAGGGGTAAGACGCAAGCGGTGTTTTCACAAGACAAACTTGAAAGTCGGTTCAACTTTCAATATTAGAAAGGAAACCGCGAGAATGACGGTATAAGGGGAGAGAGAATGAAACGGATGTTCACAAGCCGCGCGCTGTTGCTTGCCGGATGCGCGTGCTTTGCAAACCTAGCCGCGCCCGTCACCGCACAGGACGCTGTGGAAGGCGATGTCGAGGCCAGCCAAGCACAAGACGAAAACGACAACCGGATCATCGTCACCGCGCGGCGGCGTGAGGAAACAATCCTTGACGTACCCCTCTCGGTGACCGCGCTGTCCGGGGAGAATCTGGTTAAGCAAGGCGTGCAAGACTTGACGCAGGTCGGCCAGCAAGTCCCCAACATCACGTTGGAGGTAAGCCGCGGCACCAACACCACGCTCACCGCCTTTATCCGCGGCGTTGGGCAACAGGATCCTGTCGCGGGCTTTGAAGCCGGCGTGGGCCTGTACATTGATGATGTCTACTTGAACCGCCCACAGGCCGCCGTGCTCGATATCTACAATGTCGAACGGATCGAGGTTTTGCGCGGCCCCCAGGGCACCTTGTACGGCCGCAACACAATTGGCGGCGCGATCAAATATGTGACCGCTGCCCTGCCCGATGAGACGAGCGTCAGCGTGCGCGGCGCCTATGGTTCGTTCGATCAGGCGGACCTGATCGTCACGGCGTCCACCCCGATCACTGACACGCTCAAGATTGGCGCCAGCGGCGCGCGGCTTTCACGCGGTGGATTTGGCGAGAACATCGTCACGGGCGCGGACAACTACAACAAGGATATCTGGGCGGCGCGCGGCACCCTCGAGTTTGACAACGGTCCTGTGTCTATCCGGCTGTCGGGTGACTATGTGCTCGATGAAAGCGAGGCGCGCCAAGGGCATCGACTGATCCCGGGACAACTTACCGGAGCGCCCGTACTCGATGATGTGTTCGACACGCGCGCCGGGCTCGATATCGTTGATCAAGAGGTCGAGGCCTATGGTGGTGCGCTCAATATCGCGTTCGAAGTCAGCGACAAAATCACACTCAAGTCGATCACCGGATACCGCGAAGATTCCTCAACCACACCGATTGACTTTGACAGCTTACCATCGGGCGACCTTGATGTCCCCGCCATCTACGAGAACGACCAATTCAGCCAGGAATTGCAACTGCTCTATGAGGGCGACCGGCTTTCGGGCGTGGTTGGGGCCTACTACCTCAACGCGAGCGCCTTCACCGCCTTCGACGTGCTGTTGGAGAACACGGGTGCGCTCATCAGCCTGCCAGGGCTCAACGCGCAGACCTTGGGCGATGTGGACACAGAAACGTGGTCGATCTTCGGCGACTTCACCTATGATCTAACCGATACGATCAGCGTTTCTTTGGGCGGGCGTTACACCAACGACAAGCGCACCAGCCAGGTCCTTCGCACGACCTTTATTGGCGGATTCTCGGATCTCTTCATCCCTGACAGCCCCGCCGTGCCGATCGCCGTGACGAGCGACTTCAACGGCAGCGAGACGTTTGACGATTTCAACCCGCGCGCTTCGATCAGCTGGCAGCCAACGCGCGATCATAACGTTTATTTCACCTACAGCCAGGGCTTCAAAGGCGGTGGCTTCGACCCGCGGGGGCAAACCAGCGCGGCGCCGGATCTGGATGGCGACGGCGATGTAGACTTCGACGACCAGTTCGAGTTCTTGCGCTTTGAGCCGGAAACGGTCGACAGCTTTGAGCTCGGCTACAAGGCCTCGCTGCTCGACAACCGGCTCAATATCGCGATTGCCGGTTTCCTCTCGCAATATGACGACGTCCAGATACCGGGATCCGTCGGTGTGGACACCGATGGCGACGGGATCAACGACACCTTCACCGGGATCACCTCAAACGCCGCGTCAGCGGATGTGAACGGCTTCGAGTTCGAGGGCAACGCCTTGGTTGGCAAAGATTTCCTAGGCCAAGGCAGCCGCTTCACCATAAACTGGTCACTGGGCTATCTCGACGCTGAGTTCAACGAGTTCATCGACGCCTTTGGCAACGATGTGGCGGATCAGCGCGTGTTCCAGAACACTCCCGATATTACCGGCCATATGGGCTTCAACTTGGGTGTTCCGGCGGCCGATGGTGTAGTCGATTTCATCGGGCTCGTCTCATTTCGGTCAGACGCAAGCCAATTCGAAACGCCCAACGCGTTTCTCGACCAGGACGGTTTCGAACTGGTCGACTTCAGCATTGTCTACACCGACGACCAAGATCGCTTCAGCGTTGGAGGCCACGTTAAGAACCTGTTCGATGTCGAATATATCGTAGCGGGCTACAACTTCGTCGCTGGCGGCACGCCTCCGGGCACACCGTTTGTGCCGACATTGGGCCTCGAAGGCACACTGACCGGCTTTTACGGCGACCCGCGGCGCTTCTTTGTAACCGCACAGGTCAACTTCTAGGTCCGCGCCTTTCAGAAGGCTCTCCAAGGGGCGGCGCGAACTCCCGAGACCGCGCCGCCCCGCCCTTTTGAGACGGAGCCTGCGGGGCCTTTCAATCGTCATGCGAAGCGGGCATAGGCGCGGCCATGCATGATATCCGCCTGATCCGAGACGATCCCGGGGCCTTTGATGCGGGGCTGGCCCGACGCGGGGCCGAACCGGTGGCCAAAGCCATTCTTGCGCTCGATGAAGAGCGCCGCGCGCTCACCACCAAGCTGCAAGAGGCGCAATCGCGCCGCAACGAGGCCTCCAAAGCGATCGGCAAGGCGATGGGTCAGGGCGACACCGAAACCGCTGAAGCTTTGAAAGCCGAGGTCGCCGAATTGAAGCGCATCATGCCCGAAATGGAAGAGACTGAGCGCGCGCTGGGCGACAAACTCAAAGACGCGTTGGGGGTGATCCCCAACATCCCCTTTGAGGACGTGCCCGAAGGCGCGGACGAAGAAGACAACGTCGAAATCAGCCGCTGGGGCGATGTCCCGAGATTCGATTTCGAGCCCAAGGAGCACGCCGATTTCGCGCCTGCGCTAGGCATGGAGTTCGAGACCGCAGCACGCATGTCGGGCGCGCGCTTCACTTTCTTGCGCGGCCCCATGGCGCGCCTCCACCGCGCGCTTGGCCAGTTCATGCTCGATCATCAGGTGAACGTAGGCGGCTACACCGAATGTGCGCCGCCGCTGCTCGTCAAGGACGAGGCGATGTACGGCACCGACAAGCTTCCGAAGTTTGCGGAGGACAGTTTTCAGACGATGGTCGAGCCATCGAAGGAGGCCCTTCAAGAAGTGAACGCTCGCATGGATGCGGCGGTAAAGGACGAGGATTTCCAGCTAGCCAATGACCTTGTTCATGAGCTTGAGGATCTTTACCGGCCTAATCCCCAGAGCCGCCGCTGGCTCATCCCCACCGCCGAAGTGTCGCTAACCGCAAGCGTGATGGGCGAACTGCTCGACGAGGCTACTCTGCCGCTGCGCATGACCGCGCTCACCGATTGCTTCCGCTCCGAAGCGGGCTCCGCCGGGCGCGACACGCGCGGCTTCATCCGCCAGCACCAGTTCACCAAATGCGAGCTTGTCAGCGTCGTGCGCCCCGAAGATAGCGAGGCCGAGCATGAGCGGATGACGAGGGCCGCTCAAGAGGTGCTTGAAGCGCTGGGCCTGCCCTATCGCACCATGCTCCTGTGCACCGGAGACATGGGCTTTGGTGCCCGCAAGACCTATGATCTTGAAGTCTGGCTGCCCGGCCAGAATGCCTATCGCGAGATCAGCTCGTGCTCGAACACCGGCGACTTCCAAGCGCGGCGGATGAACACGCGGTATCGCGTCGCAGGCGAAAAGAAGAAGACCGAGTTTGTCCACACGCTCAACGGCTCGGGCCTCGCCGTGGGACGCGCTCTGGTCGCCATTATCGAGAATTACCAACAGGGTGATGGCAGCGTCCGCGTGCCCGAAGCGCTTCATTCCTATATGGGCGGAGTGACCAAACTGGAGCCCGTCTGATAATGCGCATTCTCGTCACCAACGATGATGGCTACCACGCGCCCGGCCTTGCCGTGCTCGAAGAGATCGCGGCGCAGTTCTCCGATGACATCTGGGTGTGCGCCCCTTCCGAAGAACAGTCGGGAGCGGGCCATTCGCTGACGCTCAACCGTCCCGTGCGTTTGCAAAGGTTTGCCGCGCGCCGCTTTGCCGTTACCGGGACGCCAACCGACAGCGTGATGATGGCGCTTCGCGAAGTTCTGGACAGCCCCCCCGATCTTATCCTCTCCGGCGTCAATCGCGGCGCCAATCTTGGCGATGATATCACCTATTCCGGCACGGTCTCCGCCGCGATCGAGGGCGCCCTAGCCGGTATCCGTTCGATTGCGTTGAGCCAGGTTTACGGCCCTTCAACCATCAGCGCAGGCGATGCCGGCCTGTTCGAAGCCGCAACGCAGTGGGGGCCCAAAACCATCCAGCCGCTGCTCGATGCGCCCTTCGATGACCGCACGCTGGTCAACATCAACTTCCCTCCTTGCTCGGCCAATGATGTGCGGGGCGTTCGCGTCGCTAGGCAGGGGTTTCATGATTATTCGCGCGGCAGCGTTGTCGAGGGCAAGGACCCGCGCGGGCATCGCTATTTCTGGTTTGGCCTCCACGCGATTGAGCACACGTTGGACCATGGCACAGATTTGGAGGCGATCGCGGATGGCTATGTGGCGGTGACGCCCCTGCAGCTTGACCTGACGCATCATTCCTCGCTGAAAAGCTTCGCCGACCGGTACGCGTCGTAAGAGCCGCCCACGCAACGCCTATGGCTAACCCGATCCAACGGCCCACCAAACTGGCTCGCAAATTCAAGCCGCTGCGGCGCGCGGTCCATTTGCCATGGTACGCCGATCTTGGTCTTAGGCTCGGCGCCGCGCTGGCGCTCATCGGGATTGTCGTGTTCATTCACTGGTGGGACCGCGATGGCCTTGCCGATAGCGTTGATGGGCATGTCAGCGTGCTCGACGTGTTCTATTTTACCATGATCTCGATCACGACGACTGGGTTTGGAGACATAACCCCAGTCACCGAAGCGGCGCGTTTCAAAGAAGCGGTGATTGTGACGCCTATACGGTTCCTCGTGTTCTTCATTTTCGTGGGCACCGCGTATAACTTCATCATCAAGCGCAGCTGGGAGAAATGGCGCATGGCGCGCATCCAGGACAAACTCACCGATCACGTCGTCGTGCTTGGCTTCGGCGTCTCCGGCTCGCAAAGCGTTGAGGAACTGATTCAGCGCGGCACCGATGCAACCAAGATCGTCGTTGTGGATCCAAGCGAAGAGCGCTTGGCCGCCGCCGAAAAGCTGGGCGTCGCCGTCTTGGCAGGTGACGCCTCGCGCGATGATATCCTAAAAGCGGTGCGGATTGAAACAGCGTCCTCTGTTCTGGTCTCTGCCGGCCGCGATGACACCTCGATCCTGATTGTCCTCACCGTTCGGCACTTGGCGCCTGCCGTGCCGATCAGTGTCGTCGTCCGCGCCGACGACAACGAGCTTCTCGCGCGCCAGGCGGGGGCTAACAACGTCATCAACCCGGTGCGCTTTACCGGGCTGTTGCTGGCTGGCTCGGCGCAAGGCGCGCATATTGCCGACTACCTCGCCGACCTCGCTTCGGTGTCGGGCCGCGTGCAACTGGTCGAACGACGGGTCGAGAAGAGCGAAGCGGGCCTGCCTATAACCGAGCTCTCGTCCGGCGGTCGAGGCCTTCGCATCTACCGCAACGGCCGCGCGATCGGCTATTGGGAAGAGGAATGCCAGTCCCTGCAAGAAGGCGATGTGGTGGTCGAAATCGTCCCTTCCAACGGCAATGGCAATGGGCACGCCAACGGCAAATAGACTTCAGATCAGCCGCTCGGCCCCTGGCGCTAGCGAAACAGCACAAACACCCCGCCCATCGCCGCCATTCCCAACAGGAAGTGACCGCCATCGATGAGGAACAGTACCAAAGGCTTGCGCTGGAACAGGTAGTTGATCGACATCGCCGGGATCATCACCCCACCGGCAAAGCCCACCGCCATCATCATCACCACATGCGGGGCTGGATTGGTCCGCGCGAGCAAATGCCACAGAACCGCTGCGATCAGCACTTCGCACACAAAGCACAGGCCAAAGATGAGTGCCATATTGCCGCTTTCGGCCTGTTCATCGGTGATGCCGGATGCCTCTTGCCAGGCCTTGCCGAAGAGCCCGCCATACCAGATCATGCCAACCACAAAGAAAGCGGCGGCGCCGGCCAGCACAGGCCAGAGTGAAAAGTCATTCATCGGTGATCCCTCCCCTTGGATTTGGAGGGCTCTAGCGCAAATGCGCATCCCGGTGTAGAGGGCCGCCGATCATGACCACGACCACCACCCTCCCGGACGCCAAGCGCGTCGGCATGGTCTCGCTCGGCTGCCCAAAGGCGCTGGTCGACAGCGAGCGCATTCTGACGCGCCTGCGCGCCGATGGCTACGCGATGAGCCCCGATTACGAAGGCGCCGATGTTGTGCTCGTCAACACGTGCGGCTTCCTCGACAGCGCTAAGGAGGAAAGCCTCGCAGCCATTGGCGAAGCGATCACCGAAAATGGCCGTGTCATCGTCACCGGGTGCATGGGCGATGAGGCCGAGGCGATCCGCGCCGCCCATCCGCAAGTCCTCGCCGTTACGGGCGCGCATCAATACGAGCAAGTTGTCGAGGCAGTCCACGAACACGCCCCGCCTAGTCAAGGTCCCTTTGTGGATCTGATCCCGCAACCCGATGTGAAGCTCACCCCGCGCCACTACAGCTATCTCAAGATTTCGGAGGGCTGCAACCACTCCTGCTCCTTCTGCATCATCCCGGATCTGAGAGGAAAGCTCGCGAGCCGCCGGATCGACGCGGTGCTACGCGAGGCGGAGAAGCTGGTCGCCGCAGGCACGCGCGAGCTGCTCGTCATCAGCCAGGACACCTCGGCCTACGGCGTCGACACACGCCACGATGCGCGCGCATGGAAGGGCCGCGAGGTTCGCGCCCATATGACCGACCTCGCGCGCGAATTGGGCCAGTTGCGCACCCCGGTAGGCACCCCGCCCTGGGTGCGGCTCCACTATGTCTACCCCTACCCGCATGTCGACCGCGTCATCCCGCTGATGGCGCAAGGGCTGCTGACCCCTTATCTCGACATTCCGTTCCAGCACGCCAGTCCCCATGTCCTCAAACTTATGCGCCGTCCCGCCAACGAGGCCAAGGTGCTCGCCCGGCTCAAGTCCTGGCGCGAGGTCTGCCCCGAGATCGCGGTCCGATCCTCCTTCGTCGTTGGCTTTCCCGGAGAGAGCGAGGAGGACTTCGAGTACCTCATCGACTGGCTTGAGGAAGCGCAGCTCGACCGGGTGGGCGCTTTCCGGTTTGAACCCGTCGAAGGCGCAGCGGCCAACGCGCTGCCCGATCCGGTGCCCGAAGCGCTTAAGGAAGAGCGCTACACCCGCCTGATGGAAGTGACCGAGCGGATCAGCGCCGCCAAACTGCAAGCCAAGATCGGCAAGACGCTCCCGGTGATCATCGACGAGGTCGGCGAACCCGACGAGGATGGCGACACCGGCGCCAACGGACGCACCCAGGCCGACGCGCCGGAGATCGACGGCGCAGTGTATCTGCGCAACGTGCCGGAGACCCTCGCGCCCGGCGACATCGTCGATGTCATCGTCGAAGAGGCCGATGCGCACGACCTGTTCGGAGTCATCGCCAACAGCTGATTCGCCGCCGGATTCGCCCCGCCAGTCCGACGGCGGCGCGCCGCCGTGTAGGAGACACAGGTTACACAGTCCAAAACCGCAAAATACACCCCGCCCAAACGCCGATTCTGCGCAAAAAGCGCCTCTACGACAATGTCTCCGGCGGACCGGTCAAGGGGTTGAAACGCGCGCATGGCAAGCAGACCTATGGCCTAAAACCCGAGCAGGAAAACACTTCGCATCCCGATGATCCAAATCGCTGCGCCTTATCTTTTTCCCGCATCGGAACTCTTGCCCTGCACCGCGTTGGTAAGGCGATGAGCCTTGCCCTCTCCGCTTCCTTTGCGTTTGATCTCGAGCGCCCCGCCGACGCGCTGCTCCAGTTCGAGGCCGCCGTTCTGCCACAGCAGCGCGTTCTCGACGCGCGCACCCGGATCTTGGGCAGCGAAACGATCAACCGCGTGCCCGCGCAGGACGATATCGGAGAGCGCATCTGGATCCACGCGCAAGGCCGCGTTCGCGTGCACTACGAAGCCGTGGTGGATGTCGAACGCGCGCTCACGCCTCTGGAGACGCTCGTCGCGGTTCCGCCCCACCGTTTGCCCGGCGCGGCGGTGAAGTTCCTGTTCGATTCGCGTTATTGCCACTCCAGCCAGTTCATGGCGTTTCTGGAAGACCAGTTTGCCGACGCGGCCGGCGGCGCGGGGGAAGCAGAGGAGCGCGGTTGGGAGGGGGGGCAGGGAGGAGGGGCAGAGGGGAGGGAGAGACGCGAGACGGGCGGAAGTCCAGTAAGGTCAGAGAGGCAA
>CALCCG010000103.1 GCA_937899785.1 uncultured Erythrobacter sp.
CGCGGCTGTCCGAGCTGATCGTGCCCGCGTTGTTGACCACGCCGCCAGTGTGGTCCGCGCCTTCGCCGCCGACTGGGTTACCGAAGTACAGACCGTTCTGAACGCCGGAGATCACACCGCCTGCTTCATTGGTCAGCGTTCCTTGAAGGCCTATCCCGTTCACAAAGCGGATACCCGCCGTGGTGCCCTGCATACTCTCCGACGCGATCACGCCGCTATTGGTGATTGTTCCGTCGAAGACGCCAATATTGCCGACATTGCCGATGCGCACGCCATCTCCGGCCTGGTTTTCAGCTGCGCTCGCCTGGCCACGGCCTTGAATCGTGCCAGTGTTGACCAGATCGAACGTGTTGCCCTCAGGAGCGATTTCCGCGCCAAAGCCAGAGCCCTGATTTCCCTCGCCCGCATCGACGAGGCCCGCGTTGGTAAAGGCGAAGTCCTGCGCTGTGCTGTCGGCGTAGACGGTGCCGTTGCGCTGGTTGCCCGTGCCGATAATCTCGCCGGTGGCAAGGTTATTCACCGTAAGGCCGATGCCGTCGATATTCAGCGCGCGGCTGTCCGAGCTGATCGTGCCCGCGTTGTTGACCACGCCGCCAGTGTGGTCGGCGCCGCCAGCGGGGACTGGGTTGCCAAAGTAAAGACCGTTCTGAACGCCGGAGATCACGCCGCTTTCTTCGTTGGTCAGCGTGCCTTGAAAGCTCACGCCGTTAACGAAGCGGATACCCGCCGCAGTGCCCTGCGCGCTCTCAGACGCAATGGTGCCTGAGTTCGTAATCGTCCCGGTGAACAGGCCCGTCGTGCTGCCATCGAGCGCGCCGCCCACGCGGGTGCGCTCAAAGCGCAGACCGTCTCCGGCTGTGGCGTCGCCGGCGCCCGCTTGACCACGGCCTTGAATGAGGCCTTCATTCGTGATGGTGAAGTCGTTGCCTTCGGCGCTCAGTTCAACCGAAAACGCCGCGCCCTCATTGCCCATGCCCGCGTCAATGACGCCGTCTGACAGGTTGTTCAGCGTGAAGCCCTGCGCGGTGCTGTCCGCATAGACAGTGCCGTTGCGTTGGTTTCCGGTGCCCAGGATTGAACCCGAATTGTTGACCGTCAGGCCGATGCCATCAATGTTGAGAGCGCGACTGTCTGAGCTGATCGTGCCCGAGTTGTTGACGGTGGCCTGGCTGAAATCGCCGCCACCCGCCGGGGTGGGGTTGCCGAAATACAGGCCGTTCTGGACGCCCGAGATTGTTCCCGAGTTATCAAGCACACCTTGGAAGCTCACGCCGTTGACGAAGCGGATACCGCCGGCTGTGCCGTTGGCCGCCTCTGAAGCGATCGTGCCGGTGTTGGTGATATTGCCGACAAACAGCCCGTCGGTGCTGCCTTCGAGCACGCCGCCAACGCGGGTGCGCTCAAACCGCAGGCCATCGCCTGCCGTCGCTGCGCCAGCCGAGGCGTTGCCGCGGCCCTGGATCGTGCCGTCATTAGTGATCGAGAAGGCGTTCCCTCCGCTTTCTGCCGAAGCAAGCTCGACCGAAAAGCCTGCGCCTTCATTGCCCATGCCAGCGTCGATGACACCGCTCGCAAGGTTGTTGAGCTCAAAGTCCTGCGCTGTGCTGTCGACATAGACCGTGCCATTGCGCTGATCGCCGGTGCCTAGAATGGAGCCGGTGTTGTTGACGACAAGCCCGATTCCATCAATGTTGAGTGCGCGACTGTCTGAGCTGATCGTGCCCGCGTTGTTGACCACGCCGCCAGTGTGATCGGCATCATTGCCGAAATAGAGGCCGTTCTGCGCGCCTGAGATGACGCCATCTTCTTCGTTGGTCAGCGTGCCCTGGAAACCAATCCGGTTGGCAAATCGGATGCCAGCTGTGGTCCCTTGCGTGCTCTCCGAGTTGATCAGACCGCTATTCGTTATGTCGCCTGCATAGACATAATCCGGCGCGAGACCGGGGCCAAAGAAACGGATGCCGTCTCCTGCAGTGCCGCCCGAGGCTGGCGCCTGGCCACGCCCCTGGATCGTGCCTTCATTGGTGATCGATCCATCAATGGGCGCGCCGCCACCACCCACTTCAATCGCGATGCCAGCGCCTTCGACGCCCGCATCAATCGAACCCGTGGCGGCGTTGTTGATAGTGATGTTGTTCGAGGTGCGGTTGGCGTAGACAGCGCCGTTGCGCTGGCTGCCAGTGCCCAGAATGACGCCGTCATTGTTGAGCGTCGCGTCCGTGCCATCGAAGTTGACCACACGTGAGGCGCCTTCGAGGCGGCCCGTCTCCGCGTTGTTGATCACGGCACCCGTCGTGCCCTGATTGACCTGAACGGTTTGTGTGATACCCGTAGTGACGAGTGTGCCCGCATTGTCCACCGTCACATCATCGGTGTCGACGACCACAACCGGCGCGCCGTCCACCGAGCTGGTAACACCTGCTGCCGCTGAGATGGTTTCGCCATCCGCTGCCGACGTGACCGTGACGTTGTCGCCATCATTGATTACGGTTTGTGCGCTTGCCGGAGCTGCGACCAGCATCGCGATCATGGAAGCGGATGTGTAAAGAAACGCGCCTCGCGCTATGCTACCGTTTTCGACGCACTTGTGTGTTTGGTGGGCACTCATTGGGCCATCCTCCGTTTGCGCGCGACCACAGGGGGCTGGACGCGCCTCGTTGCTCAAAGACTCGTCTGCAAAGGAGTTGGTGCGCTTCATTCAGAAACGCGCTGCGACCTCTCAGACACGGGCTTAGTGCTTTGCCGCGCAGAGAAGGTTCAAAGGTGTGTAGGAAAATTTTCACACTCGGCCAAAACCGAGCTTGAAGGCCGCCTCAGAAGCTGCGGCTGATCCCCACAATCACGGCGTCGCGCCCGCCCCACGGGTCTCGGAAGTACGAGCCTTCGCCCGGACCAGCTGTGCTCGCGTTCACATAAATCGAGAGAAGGTCAAAGTCCTTGGTGATCCCGATCTGCGCATCGTAGCGGGTGTTCTCTCCGCCGAAAGAACCGGCGCCAGCCAAGCGAGTGAGAACTCCGGCGCGGGCGTTGGCGCGAAAGCCCGCACCCAATTCTTGGACCGCGTCAAACTGGAGATAGAGCGTCTCCAACCCCTGATCGAGATAGCTGGGTGAATAGCTCGCATGAAGCGCGAATTGGCCCCATGTCACGCCCCCGAAAACTTCGGCAAAGGTCTGCGAGCTCCCACCGCTATACCGGTCAGTGTACGCGTGCACCACAAGGCCGCCGTCCACCGAAAGGTTGCGGTCAAGCGGGCGTGCATAGCCGATGTGCCCCGATGCTCTCAACAGCCCGATATCCGGACCGTTGGAAGTGAGAACGACCGATCCACTGGCCGCAACGCCGCTCTCGTGATCGACAAAGAGCGAGCCTATCGCGACCGGCTCCCCGGCGCTGATTGATCGCCCGCGGAACCGATCATCGTTCTGCACCGCCAGCGCACCGCTCACCTGAGCGTGGGCGGGCATTGGTGTAAGAAGAGCACTCGCACAGAGTACGAAAAGCGAGCACGCGCGAGCGTTGGCCTTTCGTGCAATCTGACATGCAAAAAGTGCGGGTCTTTTTTGAGGTTTATTCAAAGGTTGCAGAGATGTCGATTTCCCGGCTGTTCGAAGCGGTGCGTACGAGCGAACGCCACTGTGCCTCGCGCCCCCGGCCGCGCTCATAGCGAAGCGCCAACAGTCCCGAGACATGCGCCGCAGAATAGGAGCTTCCGCTAACAAAGTGAAAGCCACCTCCGGGGCGAGTTGTCGGAATGTCCATACCCGGAGCCACATATCCCTTCGCCGTCGAAACTCCCATTTGTGAAACCGCGATAACGCCCGGATGGGAAGCCGGAAAGCCCCCTTTTGGACGTTCGGGATCGTAGGCTGCGACCACCGCGATGCCGCGCGCGGAAGCGGTGTTGATCAATCTGGTCAGGAGCCGATTGGGTGGTCCACCCAAGCTGAGATTGATAACTTTGGCCCCGCGCTCGATCGCGTAGTTCATGGCGCGCGCAAGGTTTAGGCTGGTGCACGCCGAGCTTCGTGACCCAGCGCGTTGCCAGCACGCTCTAAGCGCCATCAGCCGTGCACCGGGAGCAACGCCGGCAATCCCGATCCCATTGCGGGCGTTGGCCGCTATGATCCCTGCGACTTCGGTGCCATGATATTCGGGGCGCATGGGCGATTGGGGCGCAAAGTTGCGCGACACTTTCACACGCCCTTTGAGGTCGGGATGCTCCGTGTCGACCTGCGTGTCGATCACCGCCACGGTGACATTGCGACCGGTCCACGATGAGTGAACGCGTTTAAGATTCCACGCCTCGGCTGCGGGCGAAAGCGTAGTAAGAGGGTCGTCAGAACTCGCCGTTGCGAGCGTTTCGTAAACGTCCATCGGCTCGGCCCATTCCACAGATGGGTGTTGCTCAACCATTTCGGCCGCTTCGGTCGCCGAGTATTGCTCCGTAAACTTCATGATAAAGCAGTCGAGGCCAATAAGCGGCATCGGCCAAAGCTCCACGAATTCAAATCCGTATTCCTTTGCAATCGTGCGACCCAGACGTTCACGCGCCGCCTTTGTCTGCGCGCTGCCATAGCCGCTCGAATAGGACGAGCCCGGACGCAAACGATTGGGAGCCTGCTCGATCATCACGAGGATCTTCTGTCGCTCTGCAACTTCCACCGCGTCGCTCGCCCTACGCTCGTCGGAGAGCGTCGCGTCGCGATCCTGACTTGTCGATGCGATCCCGGCACCCAGTGGCAGGCAAGAGGCCAAGACGAAAAGCACAAAGCGCACGATCATGGCTGGTCCCCCCCGCCAAGTTTTTCGACCAACAGAACCCTTTCGCTTGCTCGCAGGGTCTCAAGTCCGGTGTCCAGCTCAGCGTCTTCAATCGCAATGACATATCCGCCATTGGCCATCGGGCCATCGACAATGCGAGCCTTGGCTGAGCCAAGCAGACTGCGCATGGTGGCCAAGTCCGTTGCCGGTTCAAGCACCATAACGGCGTTGCCAATCGGGGCATGCGTTCCCCCGCCTGAACTTAGCGTATGGTATTCCTCGTTGTTGGTTGCCAGCTGCGCCGGAAGAAACAGGAAGGCGAGGGCGGCCAGCGCGGCGGTCTGCCCGGCGGCAAGCCAGCCAAGCGGTGATCGGGGCAATCCAAGCGAGCGCCAAGAACTTGACCGGGCAGAGCTTCGGCTTCGCAAGCGAATATCTTTTGGGTCCCTCGCACGGGCGTCTTCGACGCTTGCCAGACGGCCTTGGAACTTCGCCCAAGCCTCATCGGCATCGCTCGCTGCCTCAGCCTCTTCGTCCGCGGCGATCGCTGCGAGCGCGGCGGATAAGTTTTCCTCGGCTGCCAGTTCAGATGCGAGCTCTGGAAAGCGCGCAAGCTCGTCATCAATTGCCACGCTATCCGCCTCAGTCAGCTGCCCCCGCCTGATCCATGGCATGAGAGCTTCGATCCGCTCGCGGTCGGGCCGCCCCTTCTTTTGCTCTTCGTCCAAAGCGCGTTGCTCCTAAATCCAGTCCGCGAGAGTTCCGCCCAAGGCCGCCTTAAGCTTACGTCGGGCGTGGAACATTCGCGTTTTCACCGTGTCTTGCGGGCATCCCATGATCGCACCTATGTCTCGGTAGGTCAGCCCTTCAAAATAGGCCAAACGCACAACCGTCCCCTGATCCGATGGCAGCTTGCCCAACGCCGCCTGTATCCTGTCCTTTGCTCGTCCCGCCTCCAGGGCGCGTTCCATTGCTTCTTCCGAGGGTGCGGTTTCCTCAACCTGGTCGTTGTTTTCGACCTCCGGCTTCTTGCCGCGCTCCTTGAGCGCGCGTCGATAGGCAATGCTGAACACCCAAGTTGAGAGCTTGCTTCGCCCTTCGAAGTCGCCGATCTTCTTCCAGACGACCATCATCACATCGTCAAACACCTCGTCCACCGCCTCCTCGTTAGAGGTGACGCTGCGAATGAAGCCCCGTAGTTTTGGGCGATACGCTTTGTAGAAGGCCTCAAACGCACTGAGCTCGCCCAAGCGCAGGCGCTCGATCAAGCGATCGTCGCGCTCGGCGGTCGAGGTCTCGCGCTCTTGGAGCACTTCCATGCGGCTTTCTGGCCCCTTTTTTCGTTTGGCGATCCGGACGCCTTATGGTGCTTCGAAGGCTTAGAGGATGTCGTTACGAAAAAGGTTCAATCTTTTTTTGAGACGGCCACTGAAATGGGTTTCCCGCACTTCTGTACGAGGATACCTTCCTTCAGGCCCAGCCGCTGATCCCAAAAAACGGACTGAGCAATCGCCTTGTGTCTGCTACGCTCGCTCGAAGGCAGGCTGCGCAGTGGGCGCTTGCGCATTTATGGTTGGAAAGGAGCTGCCAGGTGGCAGATCGGATAGAGACTTTCACGCTCCCCGCGCGGCCCGAGCCGCTGGAACTTGCCGTGTCACAGACCGCCGTGATCGTGATCGATATGCAGAACGCTTACGCCTCGCCAGGGGGTTATGTGGATCTGGCGGGGTTCGACATTACCGGGGCCGCGGGGGTGATCGGCCGCATTGGTCAGACGCTGGATGCGGCGCGCGAGGCGGGTGTACAGATCGTGTTTCTCCAGAATGGCTGGGATCCCGATTACATCGAAGCCGGCACACCCCAATCGCCCAATTGGCATAAGTCGAACGCGCTAAAGACCATGCGCAAACGACCAGAGCTTAAGGGGAAATTGCTGGCTCGGGGCGGCTGGGACTACGACATGGTAGACGCGCTCAAACCGCAGCCGGGTGATATTCAGGTCGCCAAGCCGCGCTATTCCGCCTTTTTCAACTCGCAACTGGACAGCATTTTGCGCTCACGAGGGATACGCAATCTCGTCTTTGTCGGCATAGCCACAAATGTGTGCGTTGAATCGACCCTGCGCGACGGTTTCCACCTCGAATATTTCGGCGTGATGTTGGAGGATGCGACCCATCAACTGGGTCCGGATTTCCTTCAGAAGGCGTCGGTCTACAATGTTGAGACCTTTTTTGGATGGGTCTCCTCGGTCGACGACTTCAAAGCGTCCCTGTTGCGGGCTTCCCAATTTGAAGAGGAGACTCAATAATGCCTTTTGAAGCGATCAATCCAGACAGTTTGCCGACGCCAATCGCACCATTCTCTGGCGGCACCAAGGCGGATGGCATCGTCTACACTTCGGGCATTTTGGCGTTTGCGTCAGACAATTCGGTTGCCCATCCCGGTGATGCTGCGGCTCAGACCCGGCATGTTCTGGAAACAATCAAGGTGATTATCGAAGCCGCTGGCGGTTCGATGAGTGACATCACCTTCACCCACATCTTTGTAACCGACTGGGCCAACTACCAGGCGATCAACGAAGTGTACGATGAGTACTTCCCCGGCGAAAAGCCGGCGCGCTATTGCATCAAGTGCGAGTTGGTGAAGCCGGATTTTCTGGTTGAGATTGCCAGCGTCGCGCATATCGGCAAGGATTAAACGGGGAAACCCGAACAGACGGGGCAGAAGGACAAACAGATGGAAATTGGGGTCTTTATTCCGATCAACAACAATGGATGGCTGATTTCGGAGAACGCTCCTCAGTACAAGCCGTCCTTTGAGCTCAATAAGCAGATCGCGATTAAAGCCGAAGAGAACGGCTTCGATTTTCTGCTCTCGATGATCAAACTGCGCGGGTTTGGCGGGAAGACTGAATTTTGGGACTACGGTCTGGAGAGCTTCACGCTCATGTCCGGCCTGGCCGCTGTGACAGAGCGGATAATGATCTACGCGACGGTTCCGACCTTAGTCATTCCGCCCGCGTTCGCGGCGCGTATGGGCAACACGATCGATTCCATCAGCGGTGGGCGGTTTGGTCTCAATCTGGTCACTGGGTGGCAGCCGCCCGAGTACACCCAGATGGGGGTTTGGCCGGGCGATGATCATTTTAAGAATCGCTACAAGATGCTCGACGAATACGCCCACGTCCTGCGCGATCTGTGGAACACCGGGGTCTCGGATCTGAAGGGCCAATATTACACGATGGACGATTGCCGCGTCTTTCCCAAACCCGAAGGGGACATGAAGATCATCTGTGCAGGATCATCGGACGATGGTCTCGCTTTCTCCGCCAAATGGGCCGACTACGCTTTCTGCCTCGGCAAGGGTGTGAACACCCCTCAAGCCTTTGGCTTCAACAACGAACGACTGGCCAATTTCACGGCTCAAACCAAGCGCGATGTGCAGACCTTTGTGCTTATGATGGTGATCGCCGATGAGACCGACGAGAAGGCCATGGCCAAGTGGAAGAGCTACAATGAGGGCGTGGATGTGGGGGCGATCAGCTGGCTTATTGACCAGAGCGCCAAGGACACGGTCAACGATACGACCAATGTGCGCCAGCTTGCAGCCCCGGAAGGGGCTGTGAACCTCAATATGGGCACCCTTGTCGGCAGCTATGAAAGCGTCGCCAAGATGCTTGACGAGGTGGCTGAGGTTCCCGGCACGGGCGGGGTGCTTTTGACCTTCGATCACTTCGTTGAAGGGGTTGAGACGTTCGGGACCCGCATCCAGCCGCTGATGAAGTGCCGGCAGAATGTCAAAGCGGCTCGATAGGTGCGCGTTGTCGCCGCTATTCGGGAGCCGCTGCCAGCGATCGTGGCCTCTGCCAAGTTCGCGGTGTGCGGGGCGGGTGTAACAGCGGACGGAGCGCAGTCGCTTGCCCTAGTATGTGGCTGAGCGCCAGCGTCCAGATTCGCGCGCTTGATCAATCCACGGATGGGTTAAGGCCTGTTCCAATTGGTGCGTGACGTGTTTGCCCATCGTGGCAGCGCCGCAAATTGCGACAGCGCCGTCGGGGCCAAGAAAGCTTGCGATCTCGTTGTGAAGGTGAGCGACGCAGTCCTGAACATAGCGCGGCGCCTGCCTTTGCGTTCGCGACAACGCCACATCAAGCCGGGCAACTTTCCCCTTCTCTCGCCAATCCTGCATTTCGGCAAAGATCGGCAGATCGTCGGTCGGTCCCCTTTCCCCATAGATCACCCATATGCGGCGTCCCTTTTCTATGGCGCTGGCCACATGCGCTCGCACGCCCGCCCAGCCTGATCCCGCAGCCACCACCAGCAAGGGCCCGGTTCCGCTTGTCTCGCGAAAGTTGGAAAAGGGGCGTATGCGTCCGCGAACAAGCGTACCCAAAGCGCTTGAGGTGAGCGCTGCGGAGGCCTTGCCCATATGTCCGCCCGGCAACTCGACACGGCGCACTATCAGATCAAGCGCCTCCTCTTGGGGTGTGCTCGCGATGGAAAAGTCGCGTTGATCTGCGTCTGCGCTATGCCATTCGAAGAGGTCGCCGACTTCGTAGGACGGCATGATGCCCGATTGTGGGGTGAGGCGAACCCGAAACAACGGCCCCGGCCGACTCAACTCGATTGGGCTTGGGTCTCCGCCAGCCACTTCCTCGAGAGCATCGACAACCCATTCCGTCATTTCCTGCGAGCGGGTTTCTCCCAAAACCGGAAGCTCATTGGCCTCCATGATAGCGTCCCATTTCGCCAGATCATCGGCGCACTGGTTGTCGACAGTGACAAGCGAAAGGTTCGCCCCGGTGCTCTTGGCCCACTCTCCCACACGAAGGCCGAAGGCGCAAAAGTCTTCATAGGCTCGATCGCCCAGCGCGAGTACGAAGACGTCAAGTTCGGGCAAATTGAACCTTTGGCTCAGCAAACGCTTCTCAGCGCTCCGCGCGCCGTCGGGAGCGTCGCCCAAGCCAGTTGTCGAGGCGATGATTATCAGCTTTCGTGCAACGCGCAGCCGCTCTTCGGTAAGCAGGCTGAGTGTCAACAACGCGCTTTCGTGTCCTAAAGCATCCAGCCGCTTCTTCATTCCATCGGCGAGGAGTTCGGCGGTGCCTGTTTGTGAAGCGTGCGCGATGACGATCTGCGCGGAAGAACCGCCCTTCGCCCGCGCGCCATGCGTCCAGAACCAGGACGCGATCGCCCATAGGATGAACATCGCGGCGGACAGCAGCACGCGATCGAGGCCAAGGCCGCCAAGGTAGAGATCGCTCAAGTCACGCCCATTCGATCATGGCCTCACTAAGAATGGGAGCCGCCTGATCGCGATGGGTCAGCACGCATGGAATGTTATGCGCATAGGCGAAGGTGAGGGCTTTGCTGGCTCCCATAACAATCAGAGCTGTCGCCAGCGCGTCAGCCTTCGCGCATTCCTTGTCAAACACGGTTGCCGCAATCAGATCGCTTGTTGAGCTTGCGTTTGTGCGCGGATCAATGATGTGCGAGTAAACGATGTTCTCGGCTTGGTGGCTGCGCTCGGATTCGCCTGAGGTCGCACAGGCCCAACCATACAGCGCTGCGCGATAGGCAGGGGTGCCGGGGTCGCCGCTCGAGGCAAGTTCCGTCCAGAAGGGCATACCATCCGCACGCGTTCCAAAGCCTTTTAACTCTCCACCAATTTCCACCAGGCAGGACGCGGTATCGGGATGCGAACGGATGAGGTCGCACAACAGATCGACCGCATATCCTTTGGCAATTCCGTTGAGATCAAGCGAGTGTTCGGCCGTTTTTTCAAGCTCGCTGCCCTCCATCCTGAAGCGGGGTGGTTGAGCTCCGTTGCGACGCCGCGCAAAGGCCAAGCCGCTGGCTATGGGATGCTCTATATTGGTTGCGCCAAAGCCCCAATGCTCGACGGCCTCGTACAATCCGGGATGAAACGCGCCGCCCGTCTTCTCGCTTTGCACCAACGCTTTGCGCACGACCGTCGCCATAGGGTCGTGAAGCGAGAGCCGCTTGCCGGCCGGGAGCCTGTTATATTGTGCGATAAGCGAGTTGGCGCGCCAAAGGCTCATCTGTGAATCGATCAGTTCGAGCGTTTGGCGGCACGCCTTGACCACCTGCTCTCGATAGGCCTCATCATTTGCAGGGTTCGTCGAACCTTTGCGAAGCAGACAAAGAGACCATTGGGTGCCGAAGATATCGCCTGCGTGAAACAGCTCGCGTCCATCCTTCAAACAGGCGCTGGCTGGTACGTCTGGCGGGATCAGCAGCGTAAGCTTGTTGTCGGGCGGGAGATGCATCGCGTGGCAAGCCTTAGCTGTGCACGAACAAGATGTAGGCGATCAAAGGGATAACGAGGCCAAACGACGTAAGCGGCCAGGTTAAGGTACGGCCCTTGGCGTTGATGAACAGGAGACCTAGGCCTGAAACACAAAAGACGAGGCATGCCAGCGCGGTGATATCGATCATTACGCCCCACACCGGGCCCGCGTCGCGCCCCTTGTGCAGATCGTTCAAGCGCGCGACAAATCCATTGTCGATCCGTTCGTAGAAAGCCTCGCCTGTGACCAGATCAATGGTGAGGTTCGCATCGACACCGGGACCGCCCAAATCGAGGATCAGCTCCTCGTACTCTATGATGGGGAGGGCGCTGCGCGGAATGGTTATGTCGGTTTCTTGGGCCAGTTGAGTTGAGAGCGCTGGCGTAAGCGCAGCGCCGCTGTCGGCGGCCCTCAAAGCGACTTGCAGGTCCGCTGAAAGTTCGAACTCAGCTGTTTGCGTCACCGGAGTGGACGTGAACCAATCCGGATGGTTCAGCGTGAAGCCCGTCACGCTGAAAAGCAGCATGAGTGAAAGGATGAGCGCAGAGCTTATCCAGTGCCATTGGCGAAACTGACGCGACCAGAATGGGTTGGCGAATGGCACGGTCTTGACGATCGTTTCAAAGGACGCCGGACGCGATGATTGCACCGCCAGTGCATGCACCCCAAACTCTGCAAAGCCGACGTGGTCGCGGTTGTCTCACCGTTTTGTGGATCGCTATCAACCCTGAACCTCGAGGATCAGCGAGGTCGTGTATCCGCGCTCGTCGACGTCTGCGCCTTCGGGCGCGGCAGCGCTGAAGCGGGTCCAGATAATGTAGACGCCCGCTTTATCAAACTCAACGCTCATCATGCCGTCGTCATCAGTGGGCGCTTCCCCGTGGAATTTGGACGCGTCGTAGCGCGCGCCGCCGCGGTCAATATTCATGACATGGCCCGCGAGAGGCTCTCCGTCAAAGAGCAATTGAAACTCAAAGGGTTCTCCTAGGAAGGCGTCGCTAGGATGAGTTATGGGTTGCAGCACAAGCCGCCCCATCTGGACATCAACAGGCGCGCGCGTTGGTCCCTTCTTTGATAGGTAAGCGTCGGCGACTGTCTCGGTTTCACGGATCTTTGTGGCGGTGGCGTTTTCCGGAACCTTGTTGCCCGTTGCAAAGGTGTTAACCCACTCGCCATCGACCATTGCAAGCGTGGAACGACGTCCGCGGCGCACGCCTGTGGTAAAGCGATAGGTTCCTTCTTCGGCTATGTCCGCTTCAAGGATGACCAACTGCTTGTGTGGATTAACGCTGTCGAAATCCGCCCGCGTCCCGTCCGGCTTAATGACGTGGAAATCCGCCTTGTTGACGGCCACATCGGGGACGAAGAAGTCCTCGGCAAAGGCCGCTTCGATTGTGATCATTCGCTCGTTATTGGCGACAAATCGCGAGGGCAGCATATAGCTAGTATGCGCAATGGCGGGCGCCGCGATCAATGTCGCTGCAAGCGCCAAGAGAGCGGGGGAAAGACAGTTCTTCTTCATTTTCTTCTCGTCCTTGCGAGTGAAACTTAGCGCCAGCGGACCTAGCCGCCGATCGACAGCGATATGCGGCCCAATTCCGATGAGCCGTTAGATGAGACAGACACCATTTCGCCCTGCGTCCAATCAAACGGCATTTTGACGATCTCGCGGCCACCATTTTCGCGCGCGGCTTCGATCACCAGCGCGTAACGGCCTTCGGGGAGCGCGCTGAGCGATCCGATCTTTAGCTTGTATTCGCCGGGGCCGCGTGTTGGGCGTGTTACCCCGCTGACAGGTGTCTTCATGGCCCGTCCACCGCGTCGCCACCAGGTCTTGAGATCGGGAAGCCATTTGTCGCCAAAGGAAGATTGATCGAAATAGACGGCGTAGACTTTGACCTGCTTGCGAGCCGAATCCTCGAGCCAGACAGCGATATAGGGTTTGCGATAATTCGAGACATCTTGGCGCGGCACTTCATAGGTAACTGTCCCCTCATCTGCCGCAACTGGGGACGCGGCGAACGCAAAGGAAGCCGCGCCTGAAATCAACACTTTCCGCATCGGGGGCGCTCCGCATTTGTATGCCGGTTGGCACGGGCACACATTGAATGGACCAAAAGCCGCAAAGGCTCATCAGCATTTAGGAATAATTTGCATTAGCATTTCGGTCAATTGCGTTTTTGACGAGCTTTGGGGATGCAAGCGGACGCCTGTGGACGGGTCCGGTCGAGACGCGCGGGGCGTCATGACCGCTGCGTTGTCTATGGCACGCGGCTCCGCCTCGCAAAATCGCACGCTCTCAGCCATCGGCTCCGCCGCAGGATCGCTGGGACAAAGCGCGACGGGCGCGCCGAGTTTCTGAGATCCACCCCCTCGATTCGAACGAAGCCGATTGGCGAGAGGGAGGGCAAAAGGGCAACGCTTAATTGCAATTGACTCGCAATCGCTTCTAGCGATATAGAAGATAATCATTCGCAATAGCGTTCTCTTGGGGATCACACATGACAAAGCGTTTCCGGCCGCACCACTTTTGGTGCACCTCCACACTTGCCCTTGCCGCTCTGGCGCTTCCCGCTTCGGTGGCTGCGCAAGAAACCGACGATGATGAGGAAGCGGTCGAAGAGACCGAGGATGGCCAGGAGATTGGAACCGTCGACATCGGTGAGAGCGTCCGCTCGATACAGACAAGCACGGCGACACCGTCGACCGTCATCAATCGCGAGGAGATCCTTGATCGCCAAGCCAACACGATTGCGGAACTGGTCGACTCGGTTCCCAGCGTCAGCCTTGTCAACGGCTCAACACCGATTGGTTCAAGCATCTCGATCCGCGGTTTTGGATTCAACCAGGTCTTTGGAACCGACAGCAAAGTGTCGATCCAGATCGACGGCGCCGCAGCCGATGCCGAAGAGATCTACCGCCTGGGCAACCAGATTTTCACCGAGCCCGACCTCTACAAGAGCGTCGAGGTCATTCGTGGTACAGTCGGCAGCTTTGAGTATGGATCGGGCATCATTGGCGGCGTCATTCGGCTCGAAACGGTCGATGCCTTCGATCTGACCGGCGGGGAAGCCGGGATCGCGGTGAACCAGTCCTTCGGTTACTTCACCAATGGCGACGGCTTTCAGAGCTCAAGCACCGTCGCGTTTGCGCCGTCGGACCGGGTTGAATTGCTCGGCAATTTCACTTGGCGCCAACAGGATAACCAGGAAGACGGTGACGGCAATGAAATCGGCAATGGCGAGTTTGAGCTGCCCTCCTTCCTGATCAAAGCCGGGGTCTATCTCGATCCCGACAAAGAGCACTATTTGCGCGCCAGCTATCAGCAGACGACGACGGCAGACCGCGATGTGCCGCTCGATACCTTTATTACCACGACCGACTTTTTCGGTAATGTGGACCGCGACACGAAGAGTGAAGTCGCGATCCTGCGTTACAACTACAATCCGGTCGACAACGACGCGATCGATTTTCTCGCGCAGTTCTCTTACACCAATCAGGACATTGACCAGACCTTCATTCCAGGAAGCACGAACCCGCCGGGCTTTGATCAGTTTGTATCGGGCCTGGGCAACGCGGATTTGCAGTTCGAAATATACCAGGGCTTGCTGAAGAACTCGGCGTTTTTCAACACGGGGACGGTTGAGCATAATTTGCGCGCAGGCTTTGAGTTCAGAAGCCGCGTTCGCGCCGATGCCAATTCCGCGCCGGGCGGCAAGGATGATCGTCTCGCCTTCTTCATTGTCGATGACATCCAAATCGCCCGTGGTCTGACGATCACGCCGGCGCTTCGCTACGAAGCGCAAGACGTTGAGGCCGACCCCTCATTGGATGACGGCACCGACTTTAGCGCGTCACGCGATGCTCTGATGGGAGGCGTTTCGGCGCGCTACGAGTTCCCCAGCGGCCTCGCCTTCTTTGCAAGCTGGGCGCAGTCGCGCAATCTGCCAATCATTGACGATCTCGAGAACGAGATTTTGCGCGAGCAGACCGAAGTTGGAGAGACCTACGAGTTCGGCGGCTCGTTCGATCGTGTGGGTGTGTTCGGCTCCAGCGACGCTTTGTCGATCAAGGTGAATTACTACAACACACAGATCGATGACCTTTCGAGCACGGCTGGCGTGTCGGCTGTTGACACCGAAGGCTTCGAAGGTGAGGCGTCTTACGCCACACGCAGCGGCTTCTACTTTGATGTGAACGCCAGCATTATCTCGGGCGACGAACTGCGCACCGACGGCACCGTCGGCGATTGGCGCAATCTGCCCCAGAACACCTACCAAGCCTCGTTCGGCAAGCGCTTTGGCGACCTGCTGAACCTGCGCTGGGAAACTGTTCTGACCGAAGATCGCGTGCAAGACGGAGTTGACGAAGACAACGGCTTTGACCTGCACAATATCCGCGCGAACTTAACGCCGAGCGGGGGCTTTCTGGATGGCTTTTCGCTGCGTTTAAGCGTCGAGAACGTGTTCGATACGCTTTACCAGCCGGCGCGTTCGCTGCGCACGTCGCCCGGCCGAAACTTCAAATTCACTTTGGCAAAGCGGTTCTGACCGGTACTTTGCGTGCAGCGCCCAGTTGCGCCGAACGCAGCCCCAAGACTGACGAAGCGGGTTCCAAGGGTGCAACGGAGATTCGGGGCAAGCGCGCCACCATTCTTGGAGAGGCGGAAATATGTCGAGCAGCGATAGCTTTGAGGCGATAGGCGACCTTGTCCTGTTGGGCGGCCCTGTCCTTATTATCCTGTTGCTTGCCAGTGTTCTCTCGCTCGCCCTGTTCGGGATGAAGCTGCTGCAGTTTCGTCGTGCGGGCGTTGGGCAGCACGATGAGCTGGAGAAACTTATCCGGATGCACGACAAGGGCGAAGCCAGCGAGGTCGAACGGCGCCTGGGATTGGCTGACAATCATCTTGGCCAACTTGGAGTGTTGGCGATACGGAGCGGCGATGCAAAGGACGCGCGCCTCCGGCTGGAGGCTGAAGCTGAGCAGAGCTTTATGCAATTGGAGAGTGGCCTGCGGATCCTCGACATTGTCGCGCAGACCGCGCCGCTTCTGGGTCTGTTCGGTACCGTTCTGGGGATGATTGAGGCGTTTCAGGCTTTGCAAACCGCCGGTTCGCAAGTGGAGCCCGGGGTTCTTGCCGGGGGGATCTGGGTCGCCTTGCTCACGACGGCGGCTGGGCTGGCCGTCGCTATGCCGGTCTCGATCGGTCTTGCGTGGCTTGAGAGCCAGCTTGACCGCGATCGAGCGATGGCTGAGCGTATCCTCAGCTCTATCGCAACGCCCCTACCCGCCGCCAGCCAGCCGGTCTTGGTGCCGGCCCAGGTCGGGCAGGCAAGCGCGTGATCGCCCCACGCAGAAGGAGACGGCGCACCCTATCGATCACATCACTTATTGATGTGATTTTCCTGTTGCTGCTGTTCTTTATGCTGGCGTCCACCTTTCGGCAGTTTTCTGAGTTGGAGGTCACTTCGACCGCCGCAAAGGTCGGCGGAGCGGCCAGCGCGCAGGACCCGGTCTTGACGCTGGTTGTGCAACCTGCACTGCTGACTTTGGACGGAGCGTCTGCGGGCGACGCGCAGATTGTTGAGCGATTGCGGGTGCGCTCAGACACGCCCAAGCGGCTGAATCTTAAAGTAGCGCCGGGCGTAACGTCACAGCGGCTGGTCGAAATTCTTGTCTTGCTGGATCCGATCGCGGGTCTTGAGGTCAATCTGATGGCCGGCGCATGATTGCCAGTCGCCGCCGCCGTGTTGAGCGCGAGCCGACCATCGCGCTTATCAACATCGTGTTTCTCATTCTGATCTTCTTCATGGTCGCCGGCACCTTGTCGAAAACGCCAAAGGCTGCGTTCGAGCTTGTCTCGAGCGGCAGTCTAGAATGCTGCGCGCAAGGCGATACGGTGGTAATCTCACTCCGGGGTGATCTGGTCTATGAAGGACGCAGCTACGCGAGTTTGGGCGGGTTGCTTGCCGAAAATCCTGAACTGCGTGAGGTGAGCCGAGTTATCCCAGCGCGCGCTCTTCCAGCTGCCCGGCTTATCGCCATTCTTCAAGAATTTCAGGCCGCCGGGGTCAAGCGCCTTATCCTGATAACGGAACGCTCGGGATGAGCAGCGCCGCTTATTCTTCGGTCTTGCCTGCAGACGTATTACAATCGGTGCCTGGCAAAACGTGGCGCCAATTTGCCGTTGCCATTGCCGTATCGCTGTTGGTGCACACAGCGCTTCTTTCGGTCTTGCTTGCGCCCCAATATGAAGAGGCGCAGCTGGCCGGAGGAGGCGCTTCTTTTGGCCTCTCAGACGGCGGCCTCGGAACAGGAGCGAGGGAAACGGCGACCGGCGAGCTGGATCAGCAGCAAGAGCTGGCCGAAGAGTTCGACGCGTCCGAAGTTGAGGCTCTGGACGGCGAAGCGGACGATCGCGCTCAGCGGGAGAGCGACCGAGCGCAGCAGGCGACGCCCCCTTTGGCTGAGGCGGCGACAGCCTTGCAAAACGAACAGTCTGCCCAGCCTTTGGCGTCGTCACCTGCCTCGCGCCAAGCCGCGGAGGCGCAATCGTCCGCTTCGACGCCCGCGCGCAAGAGACCGTCAGAGCAAAGGCCGAGCGCAGTGAGCCCACAGGACGGCGCGGAAGCCCGCGAACAGGGAGGAAACACTGCGGGAGGGACACAGGCCGACCGCGGGGCGGCATCGGCCAACACAGCGTCGCCAAACCAATCCCCCAACGCCGGAAAATCGCAGTCAGGGTCAGGCTCTGGTAGCGGATCAGCCCAAAGCGGTTCGGGCAGCGCGAGCAGATCAAACTACACCGGGATTGTCACCGCGCATATTCGTCGCAAGCGGCGCTCAAACGCCGCTGGTGCGGGTTCTGTTATTCTCAAACTGAGTATTGCGCCAAACGGACGGATTCGCGATGTCGAAATATATCGTTCCTCGGGCTCGACGGGGTTTGACCGGCAGGCAATGCGGATGGCGAGGACCGCGTCTCCCTATCCCAAACCTCCGCCCGGCCAAGGGCCAGTCCTCGTTCGGATAAAGGGAAGCTAGGGGTAGAAATCTAGTGCAAACGAATTGACGTTATTGCTAATGACTCTTAATACGGAATATATCAGTATCGGCCTGCGCGCCGCAACCAACTGGAGTGGTAAGTATGATCAAGTTTACAACGGCGTCTTCCTGTGTTGCATTGGCAACGCTGCTTGCGGCGACTGGTCCTGCCTGGGCAATTGAGCCTGACAAGGCGCAGGTTACAAACGCGGTTGTTGCGCCCCAGGATGATCCGGAAGCCGCAGAGCGTGAGCGCCGAGTTGGAGGCCACTCCAAGACGGCCTTTGTGAAGACTTATGATACGAACGAAGATGGACAGGTTTCCATCGGCGAGTTCATGGTCAAGCGCGAGCAGGGTTATGCGCGCCGTGATGCCGATGGGAATGGTTCGCTGACCAAGGCAGAGTATGTCGGTGATTTCACCGCTCGTATGGATGCGCGCCAAGTGAATTTTACGGTCGAGAATCGTGAGCGGCAAGTTGAAGCGGCGAATTTCCGCTTCGGCTTTATGGATACGGACGAAAACGAAATCATGACCGCAGCGGAGTTCCATGCCTCCGGCATGCGCATGTTCAAGCGGCTCGACAGCAACGAAGACGGTTACATCAACGATCAGGATTCAGCCGAAAGCTTCTGACCTCTGGCTCCGCGCCCAGCGTTTCAAACGCCCCTTTTGATCGGGGGCAAAAAGTGTTTGGCCCTCGACCCGATAGGGCGTTTGCCCGCTTGCTCGGATGGCCCGTGATTGATGGCTATTGATTGATGACCTGGGGTGCCACGTCGCCGATGGACGAGGCTCATCTGCGTGTGGTTGTTCAAACCGAAGGTTATCCTCGAAAGGCGCTGGACGGCCAGGGCTTCGTCGAATCGCTGGCAAACCAAGCGCGGTTGATCGGCTCCTTAACGCATGCCTTGATCCGGTCCGCTGCGATATTTGAGGCCAGATTTGGACTTAACGCCTCCACGGCCATCTGCGACCGAACCTTTGGCAGATAACTCTCATATTCGTCTTGGCTTGGCGCTGCCGATAAGCAGGATCGCTCGCACGACGCTCGACGCTTTCGATGAGACGCGCGAGCATCGGCAGCTCTTTAGCATCCGCCGCTAAGATCGCGTTCTTGGCTTCATCAAGCCCGGTATCATAATTTTGACGCAATCGGTTTTGGTGTTTGGCTGTTTGGAAATGGCCGGATCAGGTTACACTTTTAGCATCGGCACGCTTTTGCAGACGATTCGACGCAGCCATAGCTTTGGGACAAACCGCGAATTTCGAACGCGGCGCCGCCCGTTTTAAGCCCAACGTTCTTAGGGGGACAATCATGAAAAACGCACTGCTCGTTTCAAGCGCACTCACACTTGGCATCTTGGGCACTTTTGTGGCGCCTATCGATGCTGTTCGAGCGGACGATTGCCTGCTCGATCGCGACAACGATGGCAATGTCGATGCGGGCTCCACTGACAACGACGGCGGGGCGAATTCAGACAACGATGACACTTCAACCGCCTGCGGTGTCGGCGCGCAGGCGACCGGCTCGTTCGCATCGGCATTTGGTAGCGCGTCGGACGCGTCCGGGGATCGCTCCACTTCGATCGGGCGTTTGTCCGACGCGACCGCCGATGACGCCACCGCCGTAGGACATTCCGCACGGGCATCGGCTGAGAACGCAACCGCCATTGGACAAGCCTCTTTTGCATCGGCCACCCAGGCGACCGCTATCGGGAAAAGCTCAGCCGCTACGGGAACGTCTTCGGTCGCCGTCGGCCACAACACCACGGCCTCCCAATTGGGAGCGGTGGCCATTGGCGGGGATGGCCTCGACGCTGGAACGGCGGGCGCGCAGGCAACGGGGACGGCCTCGAGCGCGGTTGGAATGGACACCGTCGCCTCAGGAGGCAGTTCGTCAGCCTTTGGTGAACAGGCAAACGCAACGGGCGCTTTCTCAACCGCTCTCGGCAGCGAAGCGACGGCCAATGGCACGTCCGCCACGGCGGTCGGACGTGGTACCGAAGCCGGATTTCTCGCTACCGCTGTTGGTACAAGCAGCGTCGCGACGGGACAATCGGCATCCGCCTTTGGAGTAAGCGCCAGCGCAACCGGCTTGGACGCCATCGCGCTCGGAAATCTAGCCAATGCAAGCAGTGATGATGCGATTGCGTTGGGATCGCAAAGCGACGCTACCGGTTCAGGCGCAATCGCCATTGGCGGCGACGGTGCGGACGTCGACACGGACGGCGCGCAAGCCACAGGCATCAGTTCAACCGCGGTCGGGGAAGACGCGCTCGCTTCGGCGGAAAGCGCATCCTCCCTTGGCGAACAGGCCAGCGCAACGGGTATTGGTGCAACCGCAATAGGTAGCCAGGCCAGCGCAACGGGCTTGCAGGCCTTGGCGGCGGGACGCAGCGCCGAGGCCGGCGAGTTTGGAACCGCTACTGGCGGCCAAAGCGACGCCACCGGGCGGATCGCGAGCGCTTTTGGATTCAGCGCGACCGCGACCGGAGAGGAAGCAACAGCGCTCGGCTATCTGGCCACAGCGAGCGGGCTCGATGCGGTAGCGCTCGGTTCGCAAAGTGATGCAACCGGGGTGGGGTCGATAGCGATTGGTGGCGATGGCACCAGCATTGGCAGCCCCGGCGCGCAAGCAACCGCCGATCGCTCGATTGCCGTTGGCGTGACCGCGATTGCAAACGCCGAATCTTCCACGGCGATTGGAGAGAACGCGAACGCAAGCGGCGTCAACTCACTCGCGTTCGGCTCCAGTACGCAGGCCAGCGCGGACAGAGCCATTGCGGTGGGCCTGAGCGCGATTGGCTCGGCGACCAACGCGGCGGCCTTTGGCGCTGTGGCCTTGGCCAGCGGCGAGGACGCGACGGCGCTAGGCACCGGCACTGAAGCCTCCGGTCTGCGCAGCGCCGCCGTGGGTCGCGGGGCGTTTGCGACGCAATCGAGCGCCACCGCGATCGGCAATTCCGCCGGCGCCACCGGTGGCCGCGCCACCGCCGTGGGCCAGGACAGCCGCGCAACCGGCTCGCGCGCCACCGCGGTGGGCTTTGCCGCCGCCGCCGCCAACCGCGCCACCGCTGTGGGCGAAGCGGCCAACGCCAGCGGCGGCTTCAGCACCGCTGTCGGCTTTGAGGCGGTCGCCAGCAACGCGCGCTCAACCGCGATTGGCGCGGGCGCGGCAACGACAAAGGACGACCAGGTTACACTGGGCGGTGCGGGAAGCTCGGTGCGGATCGGTGACATCGATGCGAGCACCGACGCGCAGGTGGGCCCGGTCGATGTGGTCACCGTCGACGCCAATGGCACGCTCGGGCGGCAAGCGGTGGCGACCGCGTCTTCGGTGGACAACATCCGCGTCTCGGTCGATGCGCTCGCCCAGGTCTCCGAGGCGCAGTTTGGCGCGCTCGAGAGCACGGTTGCGGCGCTTGACGGGCGGCTGACGGGGCTCGAATTCCAGCTCCAGGATATGGACAGCCGGATGCAGGGCGGGATTGCGTCGGCGATGGCAATGGGCGCGCCAGCGATCGCTCCGGGCAAGTCGGTGTCGCTTTCCATGTCGGTTGCCAATTACCGCGGCGAGCAGGCGATCGCCGGGAACCTGACCGGCCAGATTGCGCGCGATGTCTACATCTCCGCCGGGGTCAGCGGGAACACCGCCGATGGCGATCTCGGCACCCGCGCCAGCGTCCTGTTCGGGTTCTGAATGGGGGCAAGGCCATAGGCGAAACGAATCGCCATTCCAAAGACAGAGCTCGCGCCATTGCGTTGTCTGTCGGCTTGCTAGCCAAACAGATAGGAACGTGCGAGCTACGCTTTCGTCGCCAGATAATACTCCCCGTTATAAGACGGTTGCCCAACTTGATCGGCCGGAAAAGCCCTCCCGTGCACCGGCAGGGTACGCCGCACCCGCTGGAATTTGGCTGTCCACGGGCCTTCTGGCCGTCGTCTGAGCGCGCTGCGCGTTGTTAGTTGCGAGGCCGTTTCCCAGCAAACAACGCCAGAACTACAAAAAAATAATCGTGTCGAAGATATACAATCCCCAAGTGGTGTTGAGCATCTAGTCTTGCGTTTCAGGCACAGCCTCAAGCGGTCTTCGAATCGTATGCGTCGAACGCTCCACCTCTATTTGAGGCGACCTGCATTTGGACGAAGCTTCGGCCTGATCCTTTTGCAGAACGAAGTTGAATACAAAGAACAATATGTCTTCGGTCGCTTAAATTCTGCCCTCCGTCTGACAGGCCGTATCTGGCCCGCCGGGCGCATGTCTGTCGGCAGAATGTCAACGCAGTGTCAGAACAGGGCCTAGCTTGGACCCTGTCTGGCGTTTGAGCCAGCCGGGCTGGCGCAAGAGAGGGAGGAAATGCATGGCTGTCAGTCCCACTTATCCTGGTGTCTATGTGCAAGAGGTCGATTCCGGCGTCCGCACGGTGGCCGGGGTCCCCACTTCAATCGCCGCCTTTGTTGGAGTTGCGGAACGTGGCGCGGTCAACGAGCCCGTGGCCTGCTTCAATTTCGGCGAGTTTAGTCGCCGCTTTGGCGGGCTCTCTTCGGCAAGCACGATGAGCTATTGCGTCGAGGACTTCTTCGCCAATGGCGGTGGACAATGCGAAGTTGTGCGCGTGTTCAAGCCTCTCAACGCCGACGACGACTCAGATCCCGCCAATGTGCTGTTCGCCGACGGCCGGGCCCAACTTGACCTTGGAACACTCAAACTTCGCGCGACCAGCTCGGGCGCGTGGGGCAACAATCTCGAGGCGTGGGTCGAGCATCCTGCCAACGATCCCGCTCGCGCTGCCATTGCAACAAAGTATGGTGTTGACGGTGCCGACCTGTTCACCCTGACCGTCGTCGACACGTCGACCGGATCGCGCGAGGTCCACCCGAACCTAGTGCTGGCCGAGGCGGGTGGTCAGCGCCGATTTGACCGTGTTCTCGGCGAAACGTCGCAACTGGTTGAGTTCCTGCCCGACGGCGCCGGCACTCCGAGCTTTGGGGTAAGACCGGCACCGGCGACCGTGACCAACGGCGTGCCGGTCGCGACCAAAGCGAGTGGCGGCAATGATGGGCAACCCGTCGATGACGATGCGCTGGAGGGGGAAGAGGAGTCCAAATCGGGTATGCACGCGCTACGCCGGGCTGATATCTTCAACCTTTTGTGCATTCCGCCGGTCGATCGCGGCTCTAATTTGGCCAAGGATCTTCGCGAGGCCGCGGCCAAATTCTGCCGCGAACGCCGCGCGCTGTTCATAGTCGACCCGCCTTCGGCCTGGGATGCCATTCCCGATACGGCCGCCGCCACCGCGAAGACAAGCGTGGCGGCCGGTGAGATTATGGCGCTTGCGGACGCTGACCACGCCGCGATTTACTTTCCCCGCCTGCGCAAGCGCGATCCTTTACGGGGCGGGCAAGTTGACACCTTTCCGCCTTGCGGGGCGGTTGCGGGGATCATGGCGCGCACGGATACGCAGCGAGGTATCTTCAAATCTCCCGCAGGCCTGGGTGCGACGGTCGTCGGGACCGAAGCTCTTACCGTTAAGCTGACCGATGATGAGAACGGCCTGCTCAACCCGGTTGCCGTCAATTGCCTGCGCACTTTCCCCAATATTGGGCGCACCGTGTGGGGCGCGCGCACGCTTAAGGGTTCGGATCAACTCTCGGACGATTACAAATACGTCTCGGTCCGTCGACTCGCGCTGTTCATTGAGGAAAGCCTTTTCCGTGGCACCCAGTGGGCGGTGTTTGAAGGCAATGACGAGCCGCTCTGGGCGCAAATCCGTCTTTCCGTGGGAAGTTTCATGCAGCGCTTATTCTTGCAAGGCGCGTTTCAAGGAGCGAGCCCGAAAGAGGCCTATTTCGTCCGATGTGACGCCAGCACGACTACGTCGGACGATATCAATCGCGGGATAGTCAACATCGTTGTTGGCTTCGCCCCGCTGCAACCTGCTGAATTTGTTGTGATTTCAATTCAGCAAATTCGCAACGCCGCCTAAGGGAGGGAACCCGCTATGCAGCAATTCACGCAAGAACCCGAGCGGTTCGACCCTTACAAGACGTACAAGTTTCGCCTTAAGCTTGAGGATGGGACTTATGTCGCCGGGTTGAGCAAAATGGGCGGTCTCAAACGCACGACCGAGGTTGTCAAACACCGTGAAGGGGGGGATCCATCCACCTCGCGCAAGTCGCCGGGCCAGACTGAATACGACGCCATCACGCTGGAGCGCGGCGTCACACACAGTAAGCAATTCGAGCAATGGGCCAACAAGGTCTGGAACTATGAGGGCGGCTTGGGTTCGGAAGTTTCGCTTAAGGATATCCGGCAGGACCTCATGCTCGAAATCTACAACGAGGCCGGACAACTCG
>CALCCG010000104.1 GCA_937899785.1 uncultured Erythrobacter sp.
GCAAACCCCGAATGATGGTCGCGAAGATGGGTCAGGACGGGCACGATCGCGGCGCCAACGTCATCGCGAGCGCGTTTAGCGACATGGGCTTTGAGATCGTCTCTGGCCCGCTGTTCCAGACACCCGAAGAGGCGTGCAAAATGGCGCTGGAGAACGATGTCGATGTCGTCGGGTGTTCTTCGCTTGCCGCCGGTCACAAGACGCTGATCCCTGAAATCATCAGGTTGCTCAAGGAGGCGGGGCGTCCCGATATCAAGGTCACCGCGGGCGGCGTGATACCGCCGCAGGATTATGACTTCCTGCGCGAAGCGGGCGTGCAAGGCATCTACGGGCCGGGCTCGAACGTGGTCGAATGCGCGGCGGATATTCTGACGATGCTGGGCCACAATATGCCGCCGCTTGAGAGCGTCTTGGAAGAGGCGGCGGAGTGAACCCGCATCTGGCGCGCTATCTGACGTTCTTTAGCGCAATGGCGCTGGGCTTGCTGGGTTTCTTTACGCTTGCCACCCCTTGGAACTTTGTCGCGCTCGGCGCGGCGTTTGTGCTTGGTGGCAGCGCATCGATGGCTGTCTTCAAGCGTTTGGCGAACGAAGGCCAGATAAAGGCCGATCTCGACGCGCGGCTTCGCAATGATTAGCGCTTGGCGATGGGCGAGCGTTTTGCTTCTGGCGAGCGGTCCCCTGGCGGCTCAGGACACGGCGCAAGACGCTGTGGAGCCCATCACCATCGGCGCAGCCCACACGCTGACCACCCACGGGGCTGAGCGGCGCGTAAACGTGCTGCTGCCGGCGGATTATCACTCGTCCGAAAGGACCTATCCACTTGTGGTCATGCTCGATGGCGGGACGGCGCAGGACCTGTTTCTGCAATTCGGCGTCCACCGCTGGAACCAGCTGTGGGGGCGCAGCGAAGAGGCGATCCTTGTCGGGATCGAAACGGTGGACCGCCAGCGCGAATTGCTGCCACCGACGCGCGACGCCGAGGAAGCGGCGCGCTATCCCAAAGCGGGCGAGGCCGAGGCGTTTCGCGTCTAGCTTAAGACCGAGGTCCTCCCGCTGGTGCGCGCCACCTATCGCCACGATGGGCGCGCGGTTCTGATCGGCGAAAGCGCGGCGGGGCATTTTGTGGCCGAAACCTGGGTGAGGGCGCCCGAACTGTTCGATGGCTACGCGGCCTTGTCGCCCAGCCTGCAATGGGATGGCCAGACGCTTTCCCGCGCGCCGGAACTCGCCGAGGCAAAAGAGCGCCCGCCGATGTTCTTATCGCTCGCGAATGAGGGCGGGGCCACCGAAGAGGGCGCTGTGCGCTTCGTCCAATCCTCGGCGGATGCGCTGTGTTTTGCGGATCGCCGGGCCAGCCGTGTTCGCCACTCGAACAGCCTACACCAGCTCTTGCCGCAAGCGCTGCAATTTCTGCTTCCAACCAAGGCCGATTGGTTGGAAGACTATGGGCTAACCGTAGACTGCCAATCCACCGCGCCCTAAACGGCGCAGGCAAGGCCGCTTTGCCGATTTGAGAGGGACTTCCATGACCGACCTGCCGCCCGAAACCCGCCCCGAAACGCTGAGCGTTCACGCCGGCACGCAGCCTGATCCCGCCACCAACGCGCGTATCACCCCGATCTATCAGACAAGCTCCTATGTCTTTGACAGCGCGGAGCACGCAGCAAACCTCTTCAGCCTGAGCGAATTCGGCAACATCTATTCGCGCATCATGAACCCGACGAACGATGCGCTGGAGAAGAAGATCACCGCGCTGGAAGGCGGCGTGGGCGCGCTGGGCTGCGCGTCAGGGCACGCGGCGCAATTGCTGGCATTCCACACCCTAATGGAACCCGGCTGCAACATCGTGGCGGCGAAAAAGCTCTACGGCGGGTCGCTCAACCAACTGGGTGAGGCGTTCCAGAAGTTTGGCTGGGAAACCCGCTTTGTCGATACCGACAATCCCGAAAACGTGCGCGCGGCGATGGATGACAAGACGCGCGTCGTCTTTATCGAAAGCCTCGCCAATCCCGGCGGCGTGGTCAGCGATATTCAGGCGAT
>CALCCG010000105.1 GCA_937899785.1 uncultured Erythrobacter sp.
AGGTCAAGCCGGGTGCCGCGCCATCCCATCCCCTCGGACAACAGGGTCAAATCGGTTTCCACCCCGTACAGCGTTGCGGAAGGAATGTTGCCGGGAGCCTGGCCGCCGCCTTCGATCGGGATCTGATCGACGATATCGGTGATGTCTTCGTAGAAGGGGCGCAGATTGAGCGTTCCCAGATCACCCAGACCCACATTGGCCTCGACCTCAAGCCGCCAGCTTTGCTGAGGCACGAGATCGGCGTTGGTGACGTTTTCGCGGTCCTGGTTGAGATCGACCGTGGCGATAAAGTCGAAAAAGTTGAGCTGGCCCACCAGCCGTTCCAGCCGAGCGGCAATGTTAACTCCATCCTTGACCCGCCAATCGAGCGCGACAAACCCTTTGGGCCGGTAAAAGGTGCGCGTTTGGCCCAGCTCACCGCTTTGGCTGCTGCGCGAATATTCCCCCGCAAGGCTGCGCTGGAACTGCAAGTTGGGGGCCAGTGGGCGGCTGTAGGTGACTTGCAGTTCGGCGCGGGCTTCGTCGACGCGCGCGGTTGCGCCGTCCAGATCAACCGGGATGAATTCGCCCGAGTCGTTGAGCTCTTTGAGGGTGCTCTCGATATCAAGAAAATTGCGCACGCCTTCCGTGGCGATCAGCAGGTCTCCGCCAAAGGCTGGAAAGCTGTATTCGGCCCGTGCGATCGTTTCGCCTTCATCCGCATCGCGGGTGAAGCGCGTGCCGACGGGATCGCGACCGTCGGCAAAGCTTGTGATCGATGTGCCGACTGTGGGGCTGTCTTCGTAGCGGTGGTATGCGATCAGTTTGAGTTTGCCGGGGCCCAGGCGAAACTGGTAATCCGCGCCTAATTCGAAATTGTATTCGTCTTCCGAGAAGCGGAAGTCGCGCACCCTGTCGACCGGGTTGATCACGCCGGTTCGTTCAGAGATTTCATCCTCGCGGAAGAGGAATCCGTTCACTTCGCCCGTCAGGTTGAGCACATTGCCGTTGTCGGCGACGCGCGTGTAAGAACCGGAAAGGCTGGGATTGTCGGAGTCCTCGGTGCGCTGTTCGTCGCGCGTGTCGATCAAAGCGCCTGCGGCGTCAAAGACGAGTTCGGGGCCCTCATCTCCGCGTCGACCGGAATTGTTCTCCAGCGCCAGCGTCCAGTCCGTCTTCGCTCCGCCGCCCGCAATCGCGATCCGGCCTTCGTACAGGCGGGGATCCGTTCCAAAGCTGCGAATTTGCGGGGCGTAGCGGAATTGCCCTGTGATCTTCCCCCCGCTGGCCGTTATGACGTTGAGAACTTGGCCCGTCAGACCGCCAATATCCAAGCTCGCGCCATCGACAATTTCAAGCCGCACCACCTCTTCGGTCGGGATGCGTTGCAGCGCGGCGACCGGTCCGTTGGATTTGCCCGAGATGCGCCGCCCGTTGATAAGAACATTGGTGTCCGCCTGCCCAAGACCGCGCGCGCCTTCGCCCTCACGGATTGAAAAGCCCGGCACTTGCTGAGCCATATCGAGCGCGCTGCGGGGTGCAAAACGAGCAAAGTCTTCCGGCGTGTAGCTGCGGCGTGCGGTGGTGCCGCCCGCCTTATCCTCCATCGCCTCATCGCGTTCAGCGCCTTCCTTGGCGACCTGGCGCTCCTCTCCCGACGCGCGCGCGCTTGCCGACGTGGCCGTCAACGCAAAGGCGAGCGCACAGGATACGCCGCCGCACAGAAAGAGCTTATTACTCATGGGGGCTTTTGTAATAATCACGGAGCGGGGAAAAGTTCCGTGGGGGTTTGTCATGCTTTTGGAAAGCCCAAATCGACGAACCACTGGTCGGGAAGACAGGATTCGAACCTGCGACCCCCACACCCCCAGTGTGATGCGCTACCAGGCTGCGCTACTTCCCGAAACCAGTGGAGGCGCGCGCTATAAGGGGGAGGTCAAAGTCTGGCAACCCGGCAACTGTGTCTTTTGCGGACACCTTTCGCGGCCGATCGGATGCCTTCCCGAATCTGCGTCGCACAGCGCTTCGCTTTGAGTAGCCTAGTGCCCTAATCCCACAGTCTCCACACTGAGCTGCCTCGCGTGATTGCCGGGTGGTTGAAAGGCTGCTAATCGCGCCCACTTCATGGCAAAGGAGGGGCGGGACGCGCCCGTTCGGGTCAGCTCGAACGGATAGCGGCGCAAACCTTCTTGCGATTGCAACCCATCTCTGTTCACCCCGTCACCGCTGATACATCAACGGACATATAGGCCCACCGACACGATGCTCGAACTTCTTGCGACCACAAGCGCTTCCGCGGGCCAGCCGCCCGAATGGATCAATTTCCTGCCGATTGTCGGTATGGTTGTGATCTTCTATTTTCTGCTCTTCCGGCCGCAAATGCGCCAACAAAAGGAGCATCGAGAGAAAATCGCTGCGGTGAAAAAGGGCGATCAGATCGTCACCGCAGGCGGTCTTGTCGGCAAGGTGATCAAGGTGGATGATCAATACGCCGAGATTGAGCTTGCCAAGGACGTGCGCGTCAAGGCTGTCAAACAGACCATCGGCGACATCATCCCGCCCGGTGGCAAGCCCGCTAACGACTAAGCGCCCCCACACGCACGCCTACCGATCACGATCAAAGAAACCCGCGCCATGCTTGATTTCCCCCTCTGGAAGAAGATTTCGCTCTGGACAACGACGCTCCTGCTGGCCTTTGCCGCTTTGCCCTCGCTGCTCGGCGCGGGCGGGCTGGACAGCGCGGGCAACCTTGATGATCTGCCGCAGGTGAATCTCGGGCTCGATTTGGCCGGTGGATCGCACCTGCTGCTCGAAGCGAGCGAAGACGATGTCGCCGCCCAGCGGCTGGAGAATATCGAGGAAGCTGTCCGTCTGGAAATGCGCAACGCTGAGCCGCGCATCCGCATCGGCGATGTTTCGACGGCTGATGGGCAGCTCTCATTTATTCTCGACAACCCGGGCGATATTGACCGCGCGCGCGGTGAGCTTGAGCCGCTGATCGCGGGCCAGGGCATATCGAATGAGTGGGACCTGACGGTCGTCGACACCCAGCGAATGGTTCTGGCGCCCACAAGCGCCGGGCTCGAAACCGCGGTCGACACCGCCATGGAAGCGGCCGCCGAAGTGGTGCGCACGCGGATTGACAAGCTGGGCACGCGCGAACCGACAATTATTCGCCAGGGCGACAACCGCATTGTGGTTCAGGTGCCGGGCCTTGAAGATCCCAAAGCGCTCAAAGAACTGCTGGGCGAGACGGCGGTTCTCGAATTCAAACTGGTCGACAAGGATGCCTTGCCGACGAACGTGCAGGCTGGGATCGCGCCGCCGGGCAGCCAGATTTTTCCTTTTGCTCCGGAAAGCCGCTCCCCCGGTTCTTTGCTCGCGGTGGAGCGGCTGGAAGGTATTCGCGGCGATAATCTGACCGACGCGCGCCCGGGCAACGATCCGGACACTAACGAGCCGGTGGTCAACATCACATTTGACAGCCAGGGCGCGACCAAGTTCGCCAAGCTCAGCACCGAAAATGTGGGAGAACGTTTCGCGATTATTTTGGACGGGCAGGTTTTGTCAGCGCCCGAGTTCAACGAGCCCATTCTGGGCGGATCGGCTCAGATTTCGGGTGGGTTCACGGCGGAAACGGCGGCCAAACTCGCGATCCAACTTTCCTCCGGCGCGCTGCCCGTGCCACTGACGGTGGTGGAAGAGCGCAGCGTGGGGGCGGAACTGGGGGCGGATTCAATTCGTAAGGGCCTGATCGCGATGCTGATTGGCTCAATCGCGGTTATCACGCTGATGGTTGCGACGTATGGCCGTTTTGGCGTGTACGCGACGGTGGCTTTGGGCTTTAACGTTCTCATTTTGCTTGGCCTCATGGCCGGGCTCAACGCCACGCTCACGCTGCCGGGGATTGCCGGATTTGTTCTGACCGTCGGCGCGGCGGTTGACGCCAACGTGCTGATTAACGAGCGTATCCGAGAGGAACGCAAAAGGGGCAGAAAGGTACTGGCGGCGGTTGAGACCGGCTACAAAGAGGCCAGCCGCGCCATCTGGGATGCGAACATCACCAACTTAATCGCGGGCGCCCTGCTGTTCTGGTTCGGCTCCGGGCCCATTCGCGGCTTTGCGATCGTGCTGGTGATTGGCCTGGCCACCACCATCTTCACCGCGCTGATGCTGACGCGGATGTGGGCCGCGGGTTGGCTGCGCAAGACCCGTCCCGCCGATATCAATATCTGACTTTAGACAGAGCCAATAAGCCTATGAAACTTCTCAAGCTCGTCCCCGGTGACACGAACATCAAGTTCCTCAAACTGCGCGCGCCGTTCTTCTTGGTAAGCCTGCTGCTGATCGCCGCAAGCTGGGCGTTGGTCTTGACGCAGGGGCTCAATTACGGCGTCGACTTCGCCGGCGGACAGGAAGTGCGCCTGACCTTTGAGAGCCGCGAAGAGGCGCCGATCCCCGAGCTGCGCGAGTTGGTCGATGGGCTGGGCTATGGCTCGCCCGTGGTGCAGACTTTCGGAGCGGACAACCAGGTCTCGATCCGCGTGCCGTTGCCCGCTGAAGTCGAAGAGACGCCCGGCGCTGCGACCGAGATCGGCAATCAGGTGATCGCGGCGATCAGCTCCGAGTTCCCCGACGCGCGCACGGACGGCAACGACACCGTTTCAGGCAAGGTCGCGGGCGAGTTTCGTCAGGCCGCGTTGATCGCACTGATTGCGGCCATGGTGGCGGTGGCGCTGTATATCTGGATCCGGTTTGAGTGGCAGTTTGGCGTGGGCGCGCTGTTCGCGCTGTTCCATGATGTCTCGCTCACACTGGGCCTGTTCGCGCTGTTCCAGCTCGAATTCAGTCTTCAGATCATCGCCGCGATCCTCTCGATCATCGGCTATTCTCTGAACGACACAATCGTTGTCTACGACCGCATTCGCGAGAACCTCAAAAAGTACCGCAAGATGCCGCTGCCCGAGCTGCTTGACCTGTCGATCAACGAGACGCTGGCGCGCACGGTTATGACCTCGCTGACATTGCTTGTGGCGCTGTTGCCGCTGCTCTTGTTTGGCCCGGCGAGCCTGTTTGGCCTCGTCGCAGCGATCACCGCGGGCCTGTTCATCGGGACCTACTCGTCGGTTTATCTCGCCAGCCCGATCCTTATCTGGCTGGGGGTGACTTCGACCAGCTTTGTCCCCGAAGAGACCGCGATCGATCGCCAGGAAAAGGCTGCGCGCGACCGGACCCGCGGCGTCGTCTAGCCCGCCAGCGCGGTGTAGTGCTGCGCAAGCTCTTGGGCGTGGGTATCCCAGTTGAAGTGCTGGACGAGCGCGGCGACTTCGTCCGGGTCTGGTGGGTCGGCGAGAATCGCGACGATGCCCTCGGCCACCCCTTGCGCTGAGCGTTCCACCAACCGCCCGGCGGCCGCGCTCGTCACAACGTCGCGCGCCCCGCCGACATCGCAGGTGACCAGCGGCGTGCCGCAGGCCAGCGCTTCGACCCAGGCGTTGGCGAGGCCTTCATTGACGGTGGGCAGCACCATGATATCGGCCGCAGACAGGATTACCGGCAAGATGTCGTGATCCACCGCGCCGATCAAATGGACACGCGATTCAAGGCCGCGCTCTCGCACCAAACGCCGCAACGCCGCCTCTTCTTCGCCCTTGCCCACCAGAAGAAGCCGTGCATCGGGATACGCGCTTTCGAGCCGCGCGAGCGCTTCGATGGCAAGGTCGTGCCCCTTGCGTGCGACAAGGGCTCCGACGCAGGCGAAGAGCGGCGCAGTATTGGGCAAGTCCAAACCCATCTCGGCCCCAAGCTGAGCGCGCAAACGCGGGTGACCCAGCGGGCGAAAGCGGTCGCGGTCAAGCCCGGTCGTGTGGATCGCGATGCTCGCGCCAGGCATGCCCAGCGCCCGCATGTCCCGGGCCAACGCGTCGCTGACTGCAAGCAGACCGTCCGCTTGCCTCGCGGCTTCAACCATCGCTGCTCGCGCATAGTCGACACCGCCCCAATAGGTGATGTCGCTTCCGCGCGCTTTGATCGAAAGCGGCGCCGCGAACGCCTTGGCAAGCCTTGCAGCAGCGGGGCCATCGGGGAAGAAAAACTGCGCGCTTACAACGTCGATCGGACGCTGCGCGTGGATGGTGTGAGCCTGTTTCAGCGCGGCTTTTGTCACAGCCGCCACATTGCGCCGCGCGCCGACTTTCGGGATCAGTGAAAATCGAGGGCGGCTGACGCTCACGCCTCCCTCCACCGCACGCTCGGGAAGATCGCGCAGAGCGCGGTAGCGCGGCGAAAGCGCGCCCAGACCCAGCGGTGGAACCCCGATCGGGTTGATCACGCTAACGGCCCAATCGCCGCGCCTCGCCAAGCTCTCCATTGATCGCGCTACAAATGTCCCAAAGCGCGGTTGGCTCGCGTTGGGGTAGAGCGTGCTGAGAACCAGAACGTGCTTCATGCGGATCGGCTTTGGATCGCGCGGCTCACAGTTTTCGCACGAGCATCTGCGTCACCGCGATCCAGGGCGGCGTGTCGATCACTTGCTGCTTTTGACCACTCTGCACCGGAAGCACTCCGACCAGCGCGCCATCGCCCTTGGGCGCGGTGTCGATCAGCCTTCCGAACACGAACCGCCCACCGGGCTTTGGCACTAGGCAGTCGCGGTTGATCGCGCTCGCAGCCTCGCCAAGCGGGACCTGGCGCAGCCAGATGAGATCGCCGGGACGGTACTCGCTCACCGCAGCGGTGACTTCGAGCACGAGCGGCGGCTCCTCGCTCACCCCTTGCGCCAGTTCGTGCGGCAGCACCGCTTCGCGCGGGTTGGCAAGCGCGGCGACATCGCTCAATCCCAGCTCGCCGATCACGCGCGGGCGTGGCTGCGCTTCGGAGCGGACCAGCGTTTGCGGGTCCACCTCCAGCGCCACGCCGATCCGGTCCATCCACTTGGTCGACAAGGTGCGCGTGCCCGTTTCCAGGCGACCGATTGTCTGCGCGGTGGTGGGCGGATCGCACGCCAAGGCAAGGTCGGCCAGGGTCAGCCCCTTCGCGCGGCGGATCTCGCGGATGCGGTTGATCATGCAATGGGCTCCAGTCTGTTAGGAGATAACCAATCAGGTTTTACTTTCCTACAGATAGTCGGTTCATTCAAGGGTTAATCACCAAATTGGTGAAGGAGACCCACATGAAGCGCCAACTCGTCGAACGCGAACTCACCAGCGAAGGACCCAAGCGCGCCAGCGATCCGCGCGGGAAGCGCCGCACGGTCACGGTCAATATCGGCGAATCGCCCATCGCCTGGCTGCACGCGCGCGGCCATCTGGAGGATCGCCCTTTCGATGCGGGGGAGGCCTTGCGCGGCGACTATGAGCGCGCGCAGCTCTCCCCCAGCGTCACCATGCGCTGGGATCCGGTGCGGGTGAAGACTGGGCCGGGCGGTGATCGCGGTCTTTCTCCCACCGAAAAGCAGATCGCGGCCAAGCGTCGCTTTGAAGGCGCGCTGGCGCAGGCCGGTAAGGGGTTGGAACACGTGCTGTGGCGGGTCGTGTGCGCGGGCGAAGGCTTGCCGGAGGCCGAGAAGGCTATGGGCTGGCCCGCGCGCAGCGGAAAGCTGGTGCTAAAGCTCGCGCTTGACCGGGTGGCGGATTTCTACCGGATTTCGTGAGCGAGGCGGTCTATGCTCGCCGTTGTCGCTCAACCTTTTGGAAGTGTGCATTGCCCGTCGCGGTTGCCAGTGCGCCATAAAGGAAAATGCCGGTGAAAATGACGCCAAACATCAAGGTGATAAGGGTCGGTTCGAAATCGCGGCTGAGCATCAAGGCCCGGCGAAAGCCGGGAGCCATCGCCCATTCTGGGACAGCGCCGGGGACGGCCCAGACATACAGAAGATATGGCCCCCAGACGGCGAACAAGACAATGCCAAGAATGGCCTGCGCGATTTTTGGCATCATTTCCTCCCTGGGTTTCAAGGATGGACTAGCGTGGATTGAGTTAAAGGAGGTTAAAAGATGTTGAATTCTGGGGCGGCGTCGGCGGTGCACAGATCGCCAGATGTGGCGCGTTGTGTGCACGGGCGAAGGGTTACCGCAGGCGGGAAAATCGCTGGGCTGGCCGGCGCGCAGCGGCAAGCTGGTCTTGAAGCTCGCGCTTGACCGGGTGGCGGATTTCTACCGGATTTCATGATCGGGCGAGGGGGCGATTAGGCGAGGAGTGTTTCCTGTCTTAGACCGTGTAACCTGTGTCTCCTACACCGTAAGCGTTGCGGGCAAGCGCAGCGGCGATGCGGGCGCGCAAGGCGGGAAGGGTCTCGGCCTCGAACCAGGGGTTGTTCGTCATCCACATCCGCACCCGCCAGGCGGGGTGGGGGAGGGGGATGAAGGGCGCCAGTTCACCGCCGCGGCGAACCCGATCGGTCATCGACCAGCGCTTGGTGTCGGGCCGATAATGGGCTTGTGCATAGGTGCCCACCAGCAGGGTCAGACGCTCCTGAGGCAGCTGCGTAAGCACGCGATCATGCCACAAAGGGGCGCATTCAGGGCGGGGCGGGGCGTCGCCTCCGCTCACTCTGCCGGGGTAGCAAAAGCCCATGGGCATCAGGGCGACGACATCAGGGTCGTAGAAGGCGGTCTTTTCGAGGCCCAGCCAGCCGCGCAGCCGGTCCCCGCTGTCATCGTCCCAGGGCACGCCGCTCGCATGGACCTTGGTGCCCGGCGCTTGGCCGATGATCAGTATACGGCTGTTGGCGGAGAACTGGACGACGGGCCGCGGACCAAGCGGCAGATGCTCGGCGCAATGGGTGCAGGCGGCGATCTCGGCGTGGAGTTGCGCGGCGGCCTCGCTCACCCCTCGACCCGCTCGGCAAGGTCGCGCCAGCGCTCCTCGGCCTCGTCCTTCTCGCTGCGGGCGTTGGCGATGCCCTTGGAGATGGTGGCGAAACGCTGGGGGTCCTTGGTGAACAGGTCAGGGTCTGCAAGGATCGCCTCGCCTTTGGTGATCGCGGCCTCAAGCTCCTCGATGCGTGCAGGCAGGAGCTCGTAATCGCGCTGGTCCTTGTAAGAGAGCTTGTCCGCCTTGGGCCCGGATTGGGAAGGAGGTGATAGAGGTGCAGCGGTAGCCTGAGCGGTTGGGGCGTTGGCTTTGGCCTTGGCGGCGATGGGCGCGCGGCGCTTGGCTTCCCAGTCGGCATAGCCGCCGGCCACAATGTCGACCTTGCCCGATCCGTCGAGCCCCAAAGTGACGGTCACGGTCTTGTCGAGGAAGTCGCGATCGTGGCTGACGATGAGGACGGTCCCGTCAAAGTCGGCGATCACCTCCTGCAGCAGGTCGAGCGTTTCGAGATCGAGATCGTTGGTCGGCTCATCGAGGACAAGCAGGTTGGCGGTGCGGGCAAACTCGCGCGCGAGCAGCAGGCGCGAGCGCTCACCGCCCGAAAGGATACCGACCTTCGTGTCAACGATCTTGGGGTCGAACAGGAAGTCCTTAAGGTATGCCTGGACGTGCTTGCGCTGCCCCCGCACGTCGATCCAGTCACCGCCCTCGGCCAGGATGTCGCGCACGCTGGCACCGGGTTCGAGGAGCTTGCGCTGTTGGTCGATCATGACGCCTGAGAGCGTGCGCGCATGGGTGATGGTGCCGGTGTCGGGTTCGATCTCGCGGGTGAGAAGCTTCAAGAGCGTGGTCTTGCCAGCCCCATTGGCGCCGACGATCCCGATGCGATCGCCGTTCTGAATGCGCAGAGTGAAGGGCTTGATGATGGCGCGGCCATCGTAAGATTTGGAGATGCCTTCAGCGACGATGACGGATTTGGACTTGAAGTCCTCGTCATTGGCGAGCTTGAGCTTGGCCGCGCTGCTGTCGGAGATCATCGCGGCCCTGGCGGCGCGCATCTGGTGAAGCTTCTCAAGCCGGCCCTGATTGCGCTTGCGCCGCGCCGTCACGCCGCGCTCAAGCCAGTGGGCTTCGAGCTTGAGCTTCGCGTCGAGCTTCTCGGCGGCGCGGGCTTCCTCGGCGTAGACCTGCTCTTCCCAGGCTTCGTAGCCGCCAAAGCCAACCTCCTTGCGCCGCAGCGTGCCGCGGTCGAGCCACAGCGTCGCGCGGGTCAACCGCTTCAGGAAGGTGCGGTCGTGGCTGATGGTAATGAAGGCGCCCTTATAGCGGGTGAGCCAGTCTTCCAGCCAGTCAATCGCGCCCAGATCAAGATGATTGGTCGGCTCATCAAGCAGCAGCAGGTCCGGGTCCTGCGCCAGAGCGCGGGCGATGGCGGCGCGGCGCTTCTCCCCGCCAGACGCGGTTGCGGCTTCGCGCTCCATATCGATCCCGAGCTGGCCCGCAATGGCCTCAACCTCGTGCGTGGCTGGAGCGTTCACGCCGCCCAGCGCAAAATCCATCAGGCGGTCATAGCTGCTGAAGTCAGGCTCTTGCTCAAGGAACACAATGCGCGTGTTGGGCTTCACCCGGCGCGTGCCCCGGTCCGCGTCGATCCGGTCCTCGATCAAGCGCAGCAAAGTCGTCTTGCCCGCGCCGTTGCGGCCAATCAGCGCGAGGCGATCTCCCGGAAGGATATGCAGATCAATCGGCTCGGCGCCTTCTCCCGGTTTGGGTCCACCAAAGAGCCAGCGCCCGCCTTGTTGCAGGCCAAGCCCTTCGAGGCTGAGAATAGGGGGTTGCGCCATAGGTTGGGCCAATTAGGGGCTTGAAGCGAAGGGAACAAGGCACAGCGAGACTCGGATGGCAGCGCGTTGATCACGCAGCCGATCGCCAATCAGGGGATGGAGGCCCTGAACGAACCGTCATCGCTCTATTCACTGCTTGTTCAACGCTGCATGGCTAGGCATGACACCATTATGAAACAAAGCCGCCTCTGGATACTTGCGTCATGTGCCGCGCTCGCGCTGGCCGGGATAGGCGCGTCCGGTGCTTTGGCAGCCGCGTTTGAGGGATCGTACTCGGTTCAATCCAAGCAGCGCGACGACCAGGGCGAGGCGCGCAAGGAGATGAAGGCGGGCAACCAGCTTTCGCTGCGCGAGATCGAAAAACGGGTCATCCCGCAAATGGGCAAGGCGGAGTATCTTGGCCCAACATACGACGCCGCCGCGCACGCCTATCGCTTGAAGTTCATCAAGAATGGCCGCGTGGTCTATATCGATGTTGACGCGCGCACGGGCAAGATCATCAACCGATCAGGCTAGGATAAGCTGTTCGCTCGCTTGACCTTGGCTCTGCAAACGCTCACGACTTTAACCGCTCACAATCAAGACCTAACGGGGACCCATGCGCATTCTTATTGTCGAAGACGAACCCACACTTGGTCAGCAGTTGAAATCGACCCTCGAGCAGACCGGCTATGCGGTTGATCTTTCCACGGATGGTGAGGATGGACACTTCCTGGGCAGCACCGAGGAGTACGACGCGTGCATCCTCGATCTGGGACTTCCCGAGATCGACGGCCTCAGCGTGCTCGGCATGTGGCGCAAGGAAGGGCGTGACTTCCCGGTACTTGTTTTGACCGCGCGCGACAGTTGGTCGGACAAAGTGGCCGGGCTGGACGCAGGAGCGGACGATTACCTCGCCAAGCCATTCCAGACCGAAGAGCTAATCGCCCGCCTGCGCGCGCTGATCCGTCGCGCTTCGGGCAACACCTCTTCCGAACTCACCGCCGGAAATGTCCGGCTGGATACGCGATCGGGTCGGGTCACGCTTGATGGAGAGCCGGTGAAGCTGACGGCGCAGGAGTACAAGCTGCTCTCCTACCTGATGCACCATAAGGGCAAGGTCGTCAGCCGTACGGAGCTGATTGAGCACATTTACGACCAGGATTTTGATCGTGATTCCAATACGATTGAGGTCTTTGTTACCCGAATCCGCAAGAAGCTTGGCGCAGAAGTGATAACGACGATCCGTGGCCTCGGTTACAGCCTCGACGACCCGGCCGACGCCCCCCGGGCCTAAAGCCAGCGGTGGTCCCTCTGCTTCGGGCAGCGGTGCGCCGGAGGCTGCGGCCAAAGGCGACCTAGACGCGCCCGAACTCGACACACAGGCTGTGAGCGCGCCCGAACCGCGTTTGCGCGGCAGTCTGGCGCGGCGCATGGGTCTTATTGCCGCAGGCTGGATTATCGTACTGCTGCTCGGCGGCGGTCTTGCGCTCGATCGTACGCTCACGGCCCAGGTCGAAGACAGCTTTGACGAACAACTCGAATACATCCTTACCGCCATGATCTCGTCTGCTGAGATCGATCCGCTCGGTGAGGTCTATTTCGAGCTGCGTTTGGGCGATCAGCGCTTTCTGGAGCCCGGAAGCGGGGTCTATTGGCAAGTCAGCGGCGGGACTTCGATCCCCTATCCCTCGCGCAGCCTGTGGGACCGTGAGCTCATCGTTCGCGATGTGGTGGACGCCGACGGCAACTTTCCTGATGAGGCGATCTTTTACGATTCCGATGAGTTCCCGGATGAGCCTTTGCGCATCGTCCAGCGCACGGTTGTGTTACCGGGCAGCGAGACCCGCTGGACGTTCGCTGTGGCCAGCACGCCCGATGAAACCACCGAGCAACTTCAGAACATCAGGCTTATCCTGATTTGGAGCTTTGCGGTGCTTGGGTTCGGCTTGATCTTCATGGCTTTGCTGCAGATCCGCTATGGCCTTTCCCCGCTCCGCCGGGTGCGGGCCGCGATCTCGAAACTGCGCACCACGGGCGACAACCGCATCACCGAACCCTTGCCGACCGAAGTGGAACCTTTGGTGCAAGAGGTGAACGCGTTGCTCGACCATACGGAACGCCAAGCCGAAGAAGCGCGTATGCACGCTGGCAATCTTGCGCATGCGCTAAAGACCCCGCTCACCGTGCTGACCAACGCCGCGACGGCACGCGATCCCGACATCGCCGAGGCCGTGTTTCGCGAGACGCGGGCGATGCAGCGGCATGTCGATCACCATCTGGCGCGCGCGCGCGCGCTGGGCCGGCGCGCCGTCGGACATGCGCGCACCGATGTGCACACCAGCGCCGAAGCGGTGCGGCGAGCGGTGGAGCGGCTGTATCCTGATGGTCGGCTCGATATTGCCGGTAACAATAAGGCGATGGTGGCGATTGAGCGGCAGGACCTGGATGAGATCCTCGGCAACTTGATGGAGAACGCAGCAAAGTATGGCGGCGGCAGCGTCTTCGTCACGATCGATGCCGAGCCCAACAGCGCGCAATGCCTGATTTGGGTCGAAGACGATGGGACCGGTATCCCCGAAGCGGAACGCGTTCGCATCTTTGATCGCGGTGCGCGGCTGGATACCGGAAAGCCGGGCACTGGCCTTGGCCTGGCCATCGTGCGTGATGTGGCCGAGATTTATGGTGGAACGGCGCGCTTGGATGAAAGCGAGGACCTGGGTGGCCTTTTGGTTGAGCTTAGCCTTCCGCGCGCCTAACCAAGGCGTTGTTCCCCCTTTCCCTTACTTTTCGCGCGCCTGCTCGTGGTGTCGGATCACCTCCTCGATGATGAAGCGCAAGAACTTCTCGCTGAATTCCGGATCCAGGTTCGCGGCTTCTGACAGCGCTCTCAACCGCGCGATCTGACGTTTCTCGCGGTCCGGATCGGCGGGGGGTAGGGTGACCTTCGCCTTATACTCTCCCACCGCTTGCGTGATCCGAAAACGCTCGGCGAGCATGTGAATGATCGCCGCGTCGATGTTGTCGATACTCTTGCGATACGTCGCCAGAACGGGGTCCGCGCCGCTTTCATCGGTGGGCGCGCTCGCGAGTGGGGGTTGCGTTTCTTGCGACATGGGACCGCAAATACGCAGCAATTGAAGGCTTGCCAAGCGCTTGGACCGGCCCCTAAGGGCGTGTGTGATGAGCGCCGAAGTCGTACCTCTGCCGCGCAAGCGACCGACTCTGGAGCCTATGCTGTCGCTCACCGCGTCCGGTATGAACTCGGTGAACGCGGTCATTCTGGACCGGATGCAAAGCGAAATCCCTCTGATACCGCGCCTCGCTGGGCATTTGATCTCGGGCGGAGGCAAGCGTTTGCGCCCGATGCTCACCCTCGCGGGCGCTGAATTGGTTGGGTACAAGGGAGATCGTCACCACAAGCTCGCGGCCGCGGTTGAATTTATTCACACCGCGACCTTGTTGCACGATGATGTCGTTGACGGGAGCGAGCTGCGCCGAGGCAAAGCCGCGGCCAATATCGTATTTGGCAACCCGGCGACGGTTCTGGTTGGTGACTTTCTGTTCAGCCGCTCTTTCGAACTGATGACCGAGGATGGCTCCTTGCGCGTCCTTAGTATTCTCAGCCAAGCGAGCGCTGTGATTGCCGAGGGCGAGGTCTCGCAATTGACCGCGCAGCGCCAGATTGAGACGAGTGAAGAGCGCTATCTGCACATCATTGGCGCCAAGACCGCGGCTCTGTTTGCCGCCGCCAGCCAGATCAGCGCGGTGGTAGCCGAATGCAGCGAGGAGCAGGAGCGCGCGCTCGAAGATTATGGACGCAATCTCGGGGTCGCTTTTCAGTTGGTCGATGATGCGATTGACTACGATTCAGATGCCGCTGAAATGGGCAAGGATCAAGGCGACGACTTCCGCGAGGGCAAGATGACACTTCCCGTTATCCTCGCCCATGCGCGTGGAAATGCGGAGGAGCGCGAGTTCTGGAGGGACGCGATAATCGGCCACCGGACTTCGGACCATGATCTTGCCCACGCTATTGAGCTCATCAAGAAGCATAACGCGGTGCACGACACCCGCGAGCGCGCTCGGCACTTTGCTCAGCGTGCGATTGACGCCATTTCGATCTTTCCGGACGGAAAGGCACGCCAGGCGATGGCCGAAGCCGCGCAATTCGCGGTGGCGCGCGGCTATTGAGGCCAGCGGCGCTTAAAGTCTAATCGCTCATCATGAGCGTTGACCTTCCCATTAATGAGGTTCTTCCAGACCTGCTCAGCGCTCTGCGCGAGGCGGGAGTTGCGGTGCTTGTCGCGCCGCCGGGAGCGGGCAAGACAACGGCGGTTGCGCCGGTTTTGCTGGATGAGGATTGGTGCCGTGGAGAGATCATCCTCACATCCCCTCGCCGAGTCGCCGCGCGCGCGGCGGCCGAGCGAATCGCTGAGACGCTGGGCGAGGAGACCGGCCAGACGGTCGGCTATCAGACGCGGATGGATAGCAAGGTTTCGGCTCGTACGCGTATCCGCGTTGTCACCGAAGCGATCCTGGTGAACCGTTTGATGAGTGATCCCGAACTCGCCGGTGTTTCGGCGATCCTGTTCGACGAGGCGCATGAACGGCACCTCGACAGCGATCTTGGTTTGGCGTTGGCGCTTGAGACCCGAAGCGTCTTGCGCGAGGATTTGCGTGTGCTTGTGATGTCGGCGACGATTGACGGCGCGCGCTTTGCCAGTGTGCTGGGCCCAGATACGCGTGTGGTTGAGAGTGAAGGGCGTAGCTTTCCTCTGACCATTAAGTGGCTTGGGAGTGACTCCACGCTGGCTGTCGACGATCAGGTCTGCGCCGGCGTTATGCAGGCATGGCGCGACGAGGACGGTGACATTCTGGTCTTCCTTCCAGGTGTCCGCGAGATTGAACGTCTGCGCGAGCGGTTGACCACGCGTTTGCCTGCAACCCCGATCCTGCCCTTGCACGGCCAGATCGACCCTGCTGGGCAGCGCTTAGCGATCCGGCGTGACCCGCAGGGGCGCCGTCGCATCGTGCTCGCCACCGCGATTGCCGAGACCTCGCTGACCCTCGATGGCGTGTCCACAGTCGTCGATAGTGGTCTGGCAAGGTTGGCGGAATTTGATCGAAGCGCAGGCACAACCCATCTTGTAACGCGTCGCGCAAGTCAGGCGGCCGCAGCGCAGCGGGCCGGGCGGGCCGCGCGGCAGGGGCCCGGGGTCACCTACCGTTTGTGGGAAGAGGCCGGGCATGCGGGGCGCCCTGAATTCGCTCCACCCGAAATTGAGACCGCTGACTTAACCGCGCTTACTTTGCGGCTGGCCCATTGGGGCACGAGCGATCCGACCAGTCTGCCCTGGCTGGACGCGCCGCCCGCCGCGTCGATTGCAGCGGCACAGGCCGGTCTTGAGGGCATGGGCGCTCTCGATGGAGCAGGCCGCATCACCGCGCTGGGTGAGGCGATGGTGGCCATGCCTATGGCTCCGCATGAAGCCGCAGCCTTACTCCACGCGGCGCGCTCTGGCGTGGCCCAGGAAACCGCACCCGTCCTGATGCTCTTGCAAGAGCGTGGCCTTGGTGGACGCAGCGAGGACCTGGCGCAGCGCCTGACGCGTTGGCGCGATGAGACGTCGCGGCGCGCGCAATCCGCAAGGCGCCTGGCGAGGAGCTGGGCAGCGAGCGCAAACAAAGTCCCGCTAAACCTTGCGAGCTCGGTGCAAGACCCGGCCGAAGCGCTCGCCCTCGCACGGCCTGATTTCGTTGCGCGGAAGCGCGACTCAAACGGTGAGCATTGGATCAGCGCAGGCGGGCGGGGATTTGCTCTGGATCCGGTGTCGCCCCTCGCGCGTGCCGAGTGGATCGTGATTGGCGATGCTCAAGGGGCTGCGCGCGGGGCACGGATCACGGCGGGGCTTGAGCTAAGCGCGGCGCGGGTTGAGTCTTTGTTTGCCCAAGCGCTTGAGGAACGATCGTCAGTCGTCTGGAATAAAGAGAAAAATCGTATTGAACCGCGCCGGGAGAGGCGACTTGGCGCGATCCTTCTCTCCAGCGGTCCGGACCCTGATCCCGATCCCAAGGCGCTTGTGGACAGATTAGTGGAAAAGGCGCGGGAGAAGCTGGGGGAACTCTTCCCACCCGGTTTCCTCGCCCGCGCTCGCTTTGCCGAGCTGGATGCGTTGAGCGAGGAGTTCCTTTCGCAGACTACCGATATGTGGCTGGAATCGCTGCTTCACGGGCGGCGTGATCTCGATCTAGCCCCCGCGCGTGTCGCGGACGCGGCGCTTGGCCAGCTTGACTGGAAGGCGCGACGGCGGCTGGACGAGGTGGCTCCCACTCACTTCACTTCGCCCGCAGGGACACGCCACGCGATTGACTATGCGGGTGATGACGCGCCCTGTGTTGAGCTGCGGGTGCAGGCTTTGTTCGGGCTAGACCGCCATCCGATTGTCGGAACCGTGCCGCTCTTACTCAAGCTTACGAGCCCCGCAGGCAGACCAATCCAGTCGACGCGCGATCTGCCCGGTTTCTGGCGCGGCAGTTGGGCCGATGTCGCCAAGGACATGAAGGGCCGCTATCCCAAGCATCGCTGGCCCGAGGAACCCTGGCTTGAAAAGCCAAGCCTGAAGACCAAAAACGCCTTCAATCGCCAATAGGTTTGGAGTATCGGCAAAAGTCGTAAGGGACCAAAGAGCCATGCCAGCACGAATCTACCAGACACCGAAGAGCGCCATGCAGTCCGGAAAGGCCAAGACTGATACGTGGGTGCTCGAATTCGCCCAGAGTGAGGCCCGTAAGGCGGATCCGCTGATGGGCTGGACGGGCAGCGGCGACACGCAAGCGCAGGTGAAACTCAACTTCCCGACCAAGGACGCGGCCAAGGCTTATGCCGAGAAATACGGCATTCCGGCGCGCGTGCACGCGACGCCGACCAAGGCGCGCAAGCTTCAAGCCTACGCCGACAATTTTCGGTGAGTTGATTTTTAACCGGCTCCTCGCCATATGCGCATTCGGGAGTCGGGTGGACGTTTGCGTTCGCTCACCGGGTCAGGTCCGGAAGGAAGCAGCCCAGGTGAATTGCGGCGGGTCGCTCGGCTCCTTTTGATTTTCCCCAACATCGCCATGACAAATCGCGCGCCAGAGCCTAGCGTTGTTGCGTGACTGATTCCGATCCAGATGCGCCAGAGCCCGAAGAGGACGTGGCCCCCTCAGCCGCAGAGCTTGAAGCGGCGGGGCAGAACTCGATGTTTGGCGACTCGCCTTCTCCGGCATCCGCTTCATCTGCGGCGGCCCCTGAGGGCCCTCCAGCGCAAGCCGAGCCCGGTGCGCAACCGTACCGCGTGCTCGCGCGCAAATACCGTCCGCAGACCTTTTCCGAGCTTATCGGTCAAGAGCCGATGGTCCGTACGCTCGCCAACGCGATCGAGCGCGACCGGCTGGCGCACGCTTTCCTCATGACCGGGGTGCGCGGGGTGGGGAAGACCTCGACCGCGCGGCTGATCGCCAAGGCTCTGAACTGCATCGGCCCTGACGGGCAGGGCGGCCCGACCATCGATCCATGCGGCGTGTGCGAGAATTGCGTCGCGATTGCCGAGGGCCGGCATATCGACGTGATCGAAATGGACGCCGCCTCCAACACCGGGGTCGATGATGTGCGCGAGATTATCGAGGCGGTGCGTTACGCGGCGGTTTCGGCGCGCTTCAAGATCTACATCATCGACGAAGTGCACATGCTCTCGCGCAACGCCTTTAACGCGCTGCTTAAGACGCTGGAAGAGCCGCCCGCGCATGTGAAGTTCCTGTTTGCCACGACCGAAGTCGACAAGCTGCCGGTCACGGTGCTCAGCCGCACGCAGCGTTTCGACCTGCGACGTATTCCGGCGAGCCTCCTGGCCGAACACTACGCCAATGTGTGCCGCAAAGAGGGCGTTGAGGCGGAGGAAGAGGCGCTTCGTATCATCGCTAACGCGGCGGAGGGATCCGCGCGCGATGGCCTCTCGATCCTCGACCAGGCTATTGCTCATGCCGACCTCGAAATTGACGGAAAGGTCAGCGCTGAGCGCGTGCGCGACATGCTGGGCCTTGCCGATAAGGGCGCGCAGCGAGCGATCCTTGGCCATGTTCTCAACGCGGACGCTTCGGCGCTCTTGGCTGGGATTGATGAACTCTACGCCCTGGGCGTTGAGCCGCTCGCTCTGATGCGCGCCCTTATGGATCTCGTTCATAAGATTACGGTCTCGCAGGTTTCAGGCGCTGATCCTGATGCGCCAGGCGAGGATGATCGCGCGGCCCTGGCCGATTTTGCTGAGCGGTTGTCCGCTGGCCAACTCCACCGCCTGTGGCAATTGCTCCTCAAGGGACACGATGAGGTGCGTTCGGCGCCAGACCCTGTCGTTTCGCTGCAGATGGCGCTTTTGCGGGCGCTTCACGCTGCAGACTTGCCCGATCCGGGTAAACTGGCACGCCGAATCGAACAACTGGCAGGCCAGCCCACCGCGCTTGCCGCGCCTGTTGCAGGCGAAGCTGTTGCGGCTCCCACGGCGCGGTCCCATGAACCTTCTCAGGATTGGGCGCAATTGGTCGAGGCGATGGCTGAGGCGGGTCATTTGCATGTCGCGGAAATGATGCGATCGCGCATGCGTGTGATCAATCTGACCGGCGAGCGGCTGGAGTTTCAGCAAGCTGATGCGTTTTCGGACGACCCCGGCCCCGATGTGCGTGAGGGGCTGTTTCGATTGACCGGAAAGCGCTGGCTCGTGGAACGCGTACAAAATTCGGGGCCGGTGGAGGCGCAGCCGACCCTTCGCGAGCAGACCGAATCCCGCGCCAAGGCCGAGCGTGATGCGACCTTGTCCGACCCGCTTGTAAAGGCTGCGTTTGACGCCTTTCCCGACGCGGAACTTATAGAAACTCAGCCCGGTACCGAAGAAGCGCCCCCGCATCGCTCGGCCTCGGGTGGTCAATGGCACTAACGATAAAGGACCCCTAAGCCATGAAGAGCATGGAAGAAATGATGCAGGCGGCTCAGCAAGCGGCTGAGACGATCCAGAACCAAATGAACGACATGCAGGTGAAGCTCGATTCGATTGAGGTCGAAGGCGCGGCTGGAGGCGGCTTGGTAACGGTGCGCGCTACGGCCAAAGGTCGAATTCTGGGTGTGAATATTGACGACAGCCTGATGAAGCCCGAAGAAAAGGGTATTGTTGAGGACCTTGTGACCGCCGCGTTCAACGACGCGCGCGACAAGGCGGACCGGGTTTCAGCCGAGCAGATGAAAGAGATGCAGGGTACGATGGGCCTGCCGCCGGGCTTCAACCTGCCGGGGCTCGGTTAAGCGAGGTCGGTTAGAGGCCTTTGCGGCCAAACCCGCCGCGCGGCGCGGGCGGTTTGACGGAGCCCATCGGTTCAGGCGCGGTTTTGGCCTGTCCCTGCCGCGTGGTCATATATCGAGAAAACGCTGCATCGACATCAAAGCTCTCGCCGATAGCTGGCTCCTCAATCGGCGAGGCAGGCTTGGGTGTTTTCGGTGTTTGGTCAGCCTCAGCTTCTTTTTTTGCCCACGGCAAATCGGCAGAGAATCCGCGGTAGCCCTTGTAAAAACAGTACAAAGCGGCCCCGAGCAACGCCAAGGCAACAAAGTAGAAGGGCAAACGCATCTCTGGCGAGGCGCCGAAATCGCCGAGACTTTCCAGCATTCCAGCGGTTGAAACCAGACCGAATCCGGCCAAGAGCCAAGGTAAGTACCGCACGTCGTCCTCCATAAGCTGGTGATCTCGACGTTAACTGGCGAAGGTAAACTTACCGTTGGCGCATCCACAGCTTCCTAACGCCAGCCATTGCGGCGCTAGAGACCGCTACCCATATTCACGGCAAAGGCGCGCCCCAATGGCGGCCACGGATAGACAAAATGACCGAGCAATTCCCTCTCCTTCCCCTGCGCGACATTGTCGTGTTTCCTGGCATGGTCGTGCCGCTCTTTGTGGGGCGCGAGAAATCGGTGGCCGCGCTCGAAGCGGCGATGGACGCCTCGAAGGACATCTTCCTTCTCGCCCAGCTTGATCCCAGCACCGATGATCCCGATGGTGATGACCTTTACGACACGGGCGTTGTGGCGCAGGTGCTCCAGCTTTTGAAACTGCCCGACGGCACAGTGCGTGTGCTGGTCGAAGGCACCGATCGCGCAACGCTCACCGGTCTGAAAACCCATGGCGACTATGTGCTGGCCGAAGTTCGTTTGCAGGAGCCTGAGACCGTTGCGGGGAGCGAAGTCACCGCGCTTATGCGCCAAGTTACTGAGCACTTCGGTGAGTACGCCAAACTCAACAAGAAGATGGGCGACGACAACAACACCGTCGACCTCACCGAAGTCGACGATGCAGGGCATCTGGCGGATACGATAGCGGCGGCTCTGAGCGCAAAAGTCTCAGACAAACAATCCATTTTGACCGAGGCCAGCCCCTTGAAGCGTTTGGAGCTGGTCATGGCCTTTATGGAAGGCGAGCTGTCAGTGCTGCAGGTTGAGCGCAAGATCCGCGGACGCGTGAAGCGCCAGATGGAGAAGACCCAGCGCGAATATTATCTCAACGAGCAGCTCAAGGCGATCCAGAGCGAGCTGGGCGGCGGCGACGGTGAAGACGGTGACGAAATCGCCGAGCTGACTGAGAAGATTGAAAAGACCAAGCTTTCCAAAGACGCGCGCGAAAAAGCCAACCAGGAGCTCAAGAAGCTCAAAGGGATGCAACCCATGAGCGCCGAGGCGACGGTTGTGCGCAACTATCTCGATGTCTTGCTGGGCTTGCCCTGGGGCAAGAAGAGCCGCGTCAAAAAGGACATCGGCAAGGCTCAGGAGATCTTGGACGCTGATCATTATGGGCTTGAGAAGGTCAAGGATCGGATCATCGAATACCTCGCCGTTCAGGCTCGCACCAACAAGCTGAAGGGGCCAATCCTGTGCCTCGTGGGCCCGCCTGGGGTGGGTAAGACTTCTCTGGGTAAATCAATCGCCAAGGCAACAGGACGCGAATTTGTTCGCCAGTCGCTCGGCGGCGTGCGCGACGAAGCTGAAATCCGCGGCCACCGGCGGACTTATATCGGCTCTATGCCAGGCAAGATCGTCAACAATCTGAAGAAGGCCGGAACGAGCAACCCGCTGTTTTTGCTCGATGAGATTGACAAGCTGGGCCAGGATTTCCGTGGCGATCCCGCATCGGCGCTGCTTGAGGTTCTTGACCCTGAGCAGAACGATAAGTTCCAGGACCACTATCTCGAGCTGGACCTCAACTTGTCGGACATCATGTTCGTGACCACCGCGAACAGCCTCGATTTGCCGCAACCGCTGCTTGATCGGATGGAGATCATCCGGCTCGAAGGCTACACCGAGGACGAGAAGGTCGAGATTGCCACGCGTCATCTGATCGCCAAGCAGGTGAAACAGCACGGTCTCAAGGACGGTGAGTTTGAGCTGACCGAAGGCGGGCTACGTGACCTTATCCGCTACTACACGCGCGAAGCCGGTGTCCGCACTTTGGAGCGCGAGATCGCGCGGTTGGCGCGCAAGAGCCTTCGCAAAATACTGGAGAAGGAAGCGACGAGCGTCACCGTTACGCCGGAAAACCTTGGCGAGTTCGCCGGGGTTCGCAAGTTCAAGCACGGCACGTCCGAAGAGGAAGCGCAAATCGGTGCGGTCACCGGTCTGGCTTGGACGAGCGTTGGCGGTGAACTGCTGACTATTGAGAGCGTCACCACGACAGGCAAAGGCGAGATCAAGACGACCGGTAAGCTCGGCGAAGTCATGACCGAAAGCGTCGCGGCGGCGTTCAGCTTCGTGAAGTCGCGCGCGCCCGCTTACGGCATCAAGCCAAGCCTGTTCCATCGCAAGAACGTCCACATCCATTTGCCCGAAGGCGCCGTGCCCAAGGATGGTCCGAGCGCGGGCATTGGTATGGTAACTTCGATTGTGTCGACCCTTTCAGGAGCGCATGTCCGTCCTGATGTGGCGATGACCGGAGAGGTTACCTTGCGCGGCCGTGTGCTGGCGATTGGTGGGCTTAAGGAGAAGCTTCTCGCGGCGCTCCGAGGCGGTATCAAAACGGTCCTGATCCCGGAGGAGAACGTCAAGGATCTGGCTGAGATTCCCGACAACGTCAAAGAGGGTCTCGAAATCCTCCCGGTGAGCCATGTCGATCAGGTGCTTGAGCTGGCCCTCACCGATATGCCGTCGCCCATCGAGTGGAGTGAGGCTGACGATCTTGCCAGTCAACCCGGTGCAGGGTCGGGGGGCAATACGCCCAGTTCGCCTTCTAATCCGGACGTGCCCACAGCGCATTGAGCCTTTTAAGCCTCGTGCAAACGGCCACATCGCCGCAGCGCTACCTCCTGCCAGGAACGCTGGTTCAGTCCTGATCAACGCTCCCGACCATGGTCGAGAGTGTCGCAATTCGTCGCAATTGGCCCAAATTGGCGCAAGACCGCCGTTTCTGGCGCGATTTGCCTTTGACAGCACTCTGAAAAAGGGCTCAATCTGAACGCGCTCGGGGAGGCGATTCACCGATGATGACACCGGAATAATAAAGAGGGGTACTTGGAATGAATAAGAATGATCTGATCAGTGCAGTCGCTGAGACAAGCGGCCTTTCGAAGAACGACACGTCAAATGCAGTTGAAGGTGTTTTCGATGCCATTACGAAAGCTCTTGCTGGCGGTGACGAAGTGCGCCTGGTCGGGTTTGGAACTTTTTCTGTTGCCAAGCGCAAGGCTTCTACTGGACGCAACCCTCGCACCGGTGAGCCGATGAATATTCCCGCTTCCACCCAGCCTAAATTCAAGGCGGGCAAGGGTCTCAAGGACGCGGTCAACTAACGCTGATTGATCGGCGCTGCGCCTCGCGCCGCAAAATTTTTGACCCCGCCGATTGCAGCCGATCGGCGGGGTCTTTCTATAGATACTGGACTTCGAAGTGTGCCTCTTCGGTCACTCCCCCAAGTCGATCAGCGCAGTCGGCGATGCTTTTGTGCGTGTGCTGATATCCCACGTCAGAGTTTCGCCACTGGGCGTTGGGTTGGCGCCTTCGTCTGTGTTGTTCGCGCGAATATCCATGGCTCCGGTCGTCATGATCGTAAAGGTGCCGTCTATCGTCGGGATGTTTGGCATCGGCTCGCCTTCGTCGCCTGACGCTTCTGGGGCCAAAGCGGCCATCCCGGCCATTCCCGCAAGTCCGCCCATCATGGCGCCCATCGGATTGTCGTCGTTCTGAGCGGAAAAGCCCGGCGCGTTAACACGCACTATGTTTCCGTCGCGCAGAAAAATCTGAACAAACGGGTTGGTCGAGGGAACCCCCTCGATCAATGGAAACGTGAAATCATGAGTCAGCTTGCCTGTTAATCTGTAGCTGACATCAAACACGCCATCGCCCTTGTCATCGACCCGTTCCCAGCCCTTCTGACGGAGGAGCAATTGGGTGAATTTGGCGGTTGCCTCTGGGTCTGTCGCATCGATTCCGCCTAACAGCGCGGACATTTGCTCTGCCTTTTGAGCGGCTTCAGCCGCCCTTTGTTCGGCGCCCGCTTCCCAAGCTGCGCGCTGTCCTTCGATCTCGTTGGCGGTGCATTCGCGTTCATCGAACGAACTGTCAACAAAGCACGGCTCGGGTTCGAATTCCTTTGCGCTCTCTCCCATTTCAGCAAGCTGCGACAGGCCGAGAAAGAAAATCTCCCCCTCATACGTGAAGGTGAAGTCCTGGTCTGGTCCCAGAATGAGCTCCGAGGTGAATTTGCCCGGAGTGATGAAACATCCGGTCAGCAAGAGCGACAGTCCCGCAAGCATGGCCGTAGCGACGGCGCGCAACGAGCGATGCGGTTCAAGCGGCTTGGTCATGGCGAGTTCTCCCCCAAAGTTTCGCAAGTCTGCATCCCTTATGCGCCCCTCGTTGACACTGCGTAAAGAGCAATCGCCGCGGCGTTCGAGACGTTGAGGCTCTCGATATCCGAAGTGATCGGCAAGCGTGCAAGCGTATCGCAATGCTGTCCGATATTGTGCCGCAGACCCTCGCCTTCAGCGCCAAGAACGAGCGCAATTGGTCCGGTTGTAAGCGTCTCGGCGAGCGTAGCGTCCGCTTCGCCGGCCATCCCAATGCGCCAATACCCGGCCTGCGCCAAGTCGTCGAGCGCGCGGGCAAGGTTGACCACGCGAACCCACGGCACGGTTTCGAGAGCGCCGGAAGCGGACTTGGCCAAAACACCCCCTTCAGGCGGGGCGTGTCGATCTTGGGTCACAATCGCAGCGGCTCCGAACGCGGCGGCCGAACGTAAAATCGCGCCAACATTGTGTGGATCGGTCACCTGATCAAGCAAGAGAATGGGACGGGCCGAATCTCCATCCGCAACTTCGTCGAGAAAGGTTGCGTCGAGTGGCTCGCATTCCAGCACAAGGCCCTGATGGGGCGCATCCTTGGCGACAAGGCGCGCAAGGTCTTGGACGTCGGCGTACTCAACCGGAAAATCGGGTGGCAACTCGCCGTCAAGATTCTCAATACCCTCGCGCGTGGCCCACAGTTTGCGGTGCTGGCGCTTTGGGTTCTTTAGAGCAGCCTCGACCGGATGGCGCCCCCAGAGCCGCACATGGCCCGCTGTCGCACGGCCGGATCCACGGCCGCCCTTCATCCGGCCTGCACGCCCGCGAAGCGCCCGCTTTTTGTCACCCTTGGCCATTTGTGTTCCTGATCGCTGAAAGAATGCGCTCCCCTGCCAGTCGCCCCATTGACAGGCAAGGCTCGCTTCGCCAAAGCGCGCGTCTCGGCAAAAGGAGCTGGTCGCAAGGGCGACGGTTTCGATGCTCGATCGGGCCCTTTTCAACGCGCCCCATCGCACTTTCGCGAGCAATCGTGTGGACAGGTGGCCGAGTGGTTAAAGGCAGCAGACTGTAAATCTGCCCGCGCAAGCGTACGCTGGTTCGAATCCAGCCCTGTCCACCAGATTGCCCTCAGTAGGATGCGAACAGAGGCAAAGCGCCTCAGACGTTTGAGGCCGCTTTCTTGATCGCGCGGCGAATGCTCATATAGGTGGCGCAGCGGCATAGATTGGTCATCGCCGCGTCTATGTCCTCGTCGCTCGGATTGCTGTTCTCTGCAAGCAGGGCTGTGGCCGCCATAATCTGGCCTGACTGGCAATAGCCGCATTGCGGGACATCGTCTTCAATCCAGGCGTCGCGGACAGCGTCCGCCGCTCGCCCATCGACACCTTCGATCGTGGTGATCTTCACACCTTCAAGCGAATCATGCGGTAGCACGCAAGAACGCGTGGGAGCGCCATCGATATGGACGGTGCACGCGCCGCATTGGGCGACGCCGCAGCCAAATTTTGTGCCCGTCATCTTAAGGTGATCACGCAAGACCCATAGAAGCGGCGTTCCCGGCGCCGCGTCGACGTCTTGCTCCTGCCCATTGATAATCAGCTTCATAGCCATGTTGTGTCTCCCAGGGTCAGGCGGTTTGGGTTTTGTCGTCAAGCGGTAGGCGACGGCCGCTGGCGCCGATCATCGGTAGCGTGCGGATGCGTGTTCCCGTCGCGGCGAAAATCGCGTTCGCCAGCGCCGGCGCGGCAGGAGGTGTCCCCGGTTCGCCGACCCCAGCGGGGGGCTTGTTAGAGCGGATGATTTCCACTTCGAACGCGCGTGGAGCCTCGGCCATTTTCATCAAACGCCAGCTGGGGAAATTGTCCTGAACGATCGCCCCGTTTTTGGCGGTGATTTCGCCATACAGCGCGTTGGAGAGGCCATAGATCGTCCCCCCTTCCATCTGCGCGCGCACATGTTTTGGATTGATCACCGTACCCGCGTCCAGCGCGACCCAGATGCCTGGGATTTTCAGTGTGCCGTCTTTAGCAACGGACACCTCAACCACGGTCGCGACATAGGCAAGAAACGAACGGTGCACGGCGACGCCAAGGCCTGATCCTTCGGGCAGATCGCGGCCCCAATTGGCCATTGTAGCGGCTTTCTCAACCGCCGCTTTGAGCCGCGCTGTTTCGATCGGGTACTCTTCGGGATCGCCGCCGTAATTGCCATATTCCGCGCCCTCGGAAACCGGGTCAATACCGCGATCGGGCCCGATCAGCTCGAGCAGATGATCCGTTTGGTCCTTGCCCGCGGCATGGGCCAGTTCGCCCGCAAAACTCTGGACGGCAAAGGCGTGAAACACATTGCAGACCGAACGAAGCCAGCCGGTGCGCACATGGCCATTCGCTTCACCCGACTCGACCCTGAGAATAGGCATGGCAAACGGAACATCGGTCGCGCCAAGGCCGAGCTCACCGGCGCTGGGGCTGTTCACGCCATTGGCGAACGTTGAAGAGATTGAGGGGAAAGTCGTGCGGTGACGGTAGCTGGTGCAAGCGCCATTTGCATCAAGTCCCGCCTCAAGCTTTTGTGCGCTCACCGCGTGATAAAAGCCGTGCCGCACATCGTCTTCGCGGGTCCATGTCACCTTGACCGGCTTGCCGACCTCTTTGGCGAGCATGGCGGCTTCGATCATGAAATCGGGCTTGGATTTGCGGCCGAACGCGCCGCCAAGCCAAGTTGGCTTGACCGTGATGTTTTCCTTTTCGATGCCCAACACTTGCGCCAGCGTGTCGCGCGTCGCTTGCGGGTCCTGCACGCAGCCCCAACATTCGAGCGTCTCGCCGGTCCAGCGCGCGGTGCCAGACGGAGGCTCCATTGGCGATTGAGTGAGGTGTGGGGCGTAGTACTCCGCATCCACCTTAATGGCGGCATCTGCCAGCCCGGCCTCCACATCGCCGCGCGTGCGCCGCGTGGTGCCAGGACGGCGCGAGGCCGCTCTGAGGGCTTCGCCATAGTCTTCCGAATCGTAAGCCGCGTTCGGCCCATCACCCCAGGCAACCTTGAGGGCGTTGCGGCCCTGGATCGCCGCCCAGGTGTCTTTTGCGATGACAGCGACGCCTCCCATCGGCTGAAAGAGAGCCGGCGGTTTGGGATCAGGCAGGCGGACCGTTTGGAGGACTCCAGGCAATTCGAGAGCGGCACCGTCGTCGACAGAGCCCACTTTGCAAAAAACTAGCGGTGGGCGGGCGAGACCGGCGTAGACCATGTCCGGAACATCGACATCGATACCAAATTGCCCTTCACCACGTGTGATCATGGGGATTGTAAGCGATGAGACTTCCTGCCCAATAAAGCGCCAGTCCTCCGGCTCCTTGAGAGCAATCGCGTCTTCAGCGGGCACGGGCAGCTTCGCCGCGAGCTCAGCAAGGTTGCCGTACGACAAGGTCTCTCCGGTTTCGATGTTTCGAACGAGGCCCGCCTCGGCGTTGCATTGCGCAGGATCGACGTCCCAGAACATCGCCGCGGCTTCGGTTAGCATATGGCGCATCGCTGCACCGGCGACTCGAAGACGGTGGAAGTTGTAGCGCACCGAGCGCGAGCCATCGGTGTTCTGATCCCCATACCGTTCGTGCCCCTCGGCCTGGACAATCGCAACCGAGTCCCAGTCAGCTTCTAGTTCATCCGCCACAATCTGCGCCATCGAGGTCCAAACCTGCTGGCCCATTTCAGATCGGTGACAGGTGATCTTGACCGTGCCGTCTCCCTCTATGGCGATCCAAAGCGATGGTGTGGCGTCGCCGCCGGTTACTTGCGTCAACGGGCTGGCGCCAGGATCGCCCAAATTGAACTGGCTCGCATCTATCTCGGGCTCAACATAGGTGTCGCAGCCCGTTAGAGTGAGGCCCAAGACAAAGAGCCCCGAGCCGCCGACAAAGCCGCGCCGGCTGAGATTGGTTATAGACGCGCCCGCCCGCCTGGGCGGCACCGCCGTGCCATCCTCGGGAATGATTCCGATATCGCGAAGAAACATGCGGCCTCCTGCTCCAGACCTATGAGATGTTCGTGGCTACTCGACCTCGGCCCCGGCTTGCGCCTCGGCTTCGATCGGAGCTTCGGCATCATCTTTAGCAGCAGTCCACCAATTGATCGACTCCACATCGTGCGCCGAAGTCCAAATGCCCTCGGGTGAATAGCGAATGGCCCCGCTCCCTTCAGGACGTCCGACGCGAGCCAGGATCTCAGTCGTCTCGGCGTCGATCACAACGAAGGTTTGGTCGTCAGTGGTGCGCAGCCAGACCTTGCCATCGGCGGCGTCGATATCGCCATAGAGGAGGCTGTCACCAACCTTGGTGCGCGCAAGCACGTCGAGACTCTCAGGATCGACCTTGGCCACGGTGCCATCGCCTTGCTCCTGGACCCACACCGCGCCTTCACCCGCAGTGAGAAAGCCGGGCTGTTTGCCAAGATCAACCGTTCCGGTCACCGTGTTGGTCTCTGGATCGATGCGCTGCATCAGGTTCTTCTCGCTGGCGACGGCCCACAAGGCGCCTTCGCCAAAGGCCAGGAAGAACGTGCCGGGGACGACTTCGATCTCAGCTATGATTTCGTCGGTTTTGGGATCGATGCGCGAAATTTTCCCGTCCGCATCGGTCGGCACCCAAACAGAGCCTGCGCCCGCCACCACGTTGGTTTCGCCGCGCGGTTCGGCCAGGCCTGTATCAAGGATCGCTTCGATTTCAGCGGTTTCAGCGTTGATCTTGTAGACTTTGAGCTCCGGGCAGCTCGCTTGCCAGATGAACCCCTCGGCTAAGGCCATAGTGCCGCAGGGACGAGGCATTTCCACGCTCGCAACCTTGCCTTGGGTCGACCATTTCTCAACCATGCCTTCTTCGCGGGAGGTCGCGTTGGTGGCCCAGACGTTGTCGCCATCGATCACCAGAAAGTCGACAAAGCCGGGCACCTTGATGACTTGCTCATCAAAAGCGAGCTTGCCCGGATCGGGTGGTGGCGGCTCGGACACGCAAGCGGCAACCGCCAAAAGCGGGCTAACAAGCGACAGAGCGTGCAGTCGGTTCATACAAAAACTCCCGTCAAGATCGCCGCGATCGCGGCGCTTTCGCCCCTCTCGACACGCCCTCCCAGACGGTTTCGTTTGCTTGCGCGCTATCCCTTGCGCGCGTTCACGCAACATATGGATAATACCAGTAATGACAACGGTAATAATTTTGCGATGGACACGCGCGTGAATTGCGGCAATGTTGCACCTGCGAAAGGAAACGATTCATGGTCACTGGGCTTCGCCGCATCGGAAATCTCGCGGCAATGGCGTGTGCGCTGGTGCTGGCTTCGTGTTCTGGCGGTCCTGAAGAAGCCGCAGCCGAGCGAACCACATTTAGCATTGGCTGGTCGATTTACGCCGGTTGGATGCCATGGCCCTACGCCGACCAATCTGGGATCGTCGACAAGTGGGAAGAGAAATACGGCATTGAGATCAACTTCGTTCAGGTGAACGATTACGTCGAATCGGTGAACCAATACACGGCCGGCCAGTTGGACGGTGTGACGGTTGCCAATATGGATGCCCTTACGATCCCGGCCGCTGGCGGCAAGGACACAAGCGCAATTATCGTCGGCGACTATTCCAACGGGAATGATGGAATTTTGCTCAAAGGCGCGGACAGTGTCGACGCGCTGAAAGGGCAAAGCGTCAATCTTGTCGAGCTCTCCGTATCGCACTACTTGCTGGCTCGCGCGCTTGAGAGCGCTGATTTGGTTATGACCGATGTTAAGACGGTCAACACCTCGGATGCAGACATTGCCGGTGCCTTTACCTCGCCCGATGTTGCCGCTGCGGTGGCGTGGAACCCGCAACTGACAACGATGAAAGAGGCGGATGGCGCCAGCCTGATATTCAGTTCCGCGGACATTCCGGGCGAGATCGTCGATTTGTTGGTCGTCGACACGGCGCTCATCAAGGCCAATCCAAAGCTGGGCAAGGCGCTCGCCGGCATCTGGTATGAGACTATGACGCTGATGCAGCAGGAGAGCGAAGAAGGTCAGGCCGCACGAGCGGCGATGGCGGCTTTGGCGGGTACGACAACAGAGCTGTTCGAGGGACAGCTTGCGACGACGTATCTTTACGCTGATCCGACGTCAGCGGTCGCGGCAACGTCGGACGAAGCGCTTATCGAGACGATGACCCGCGTGCGCGACTTCAGTTTCTCGCAAGGGTTGTTTGGTCAGGGAGCCAGCTCGGCTGAGGCCATTGGTATGAGCTTTCCAGGTGGAAAGACGCTTGGGGACAAGAGCAACATCACGCTGCGTTTTGATGCGACCTACATGCAGATGGCCGCAGACGGCGCACTGTAATCACAACCGGCCTGGGCTGGCCGGTACTGCGATAGGAGGCCTATGAGCTGGCTTAAGGGCCAATCGTGGCAAGGCTATGTGAAAGGCAACAAGGCGCTGCTTGGCCTTTTGCCTATCATTGCGCTGGCGCTTCTCTATCTCGTGGTCGCAGCGGACAGAAACGCGATCAACCCGAACGAAAAGATCCTGCCTTTGCCATCGGCTATGGTGGAGGCCATGTGGGGTCTGGTTTTCGAGCGTGACCAGCTTTCCGGTCGATATCTGTTCTGGTCCGACACTATGGCAAGCCTTCAGCGATTAGGACTTGGTTTGCTGATCTCGACGCTTGCTGCGTTGATCGTTGGGCTGCTTTTAGGCGTCTTGCCGACTTTTCGTGCAACGTTTGGCATGACGGTCACAAGCGTTGCAGTCATTCCGCCGATCGCTCTGTTGCCTATTCTGTTTATTGTTTTTGGCCTTGGCGAGACGGCCAAGGTCGCGTTGATCGTTGTTGGAATTGCCCCATTTATGGTTCGCGATCTGGCGGCCTATATCGCGGCGCTCCCACGCGAGCAGATTGTAAAAGCGCAAACCTTGGGGGCGAGCACCTGGCAGTTGATGCTCCGCTTCGCGCTACCGCAGGCCATGCCGCGTCTTATCCAGGCGCTGCGTCTCTCGCTCGGTCCGGCCTGGGTGTTCCTTATCTCGGCGGAGGCGATCGCGTCTGATGTGGGTCTGGGTTATCGTATCTTTCTGGTGCGCCGTTACCTCGCCATGGATGTTATCCTGCCTTACGTTGCTTGGATCGCGATCCTAGCGGCGACGATCGACTGGTTGCTCGCCGCAGGCAGTCGCCGACTCTACCCCTGGGCACACGGGAGCGGTCATTGAGCGCGGCCCTCTCTTTGCGCAATGTCTGGGTCGAATACGGCGACAAGATCGTACTCGAGCGTGTCAATCTGGAGATCGAAGAAGGCGCGTTTGTCTCCGTGGTCGGTCCGTCGGGCGCGGGAAAAAGCAGCCTCCTGCGGCTCGTCCTTGGACAAGATGCACCCTCTCGCGGCACCATTACGCTGGATGGCGAACCCCTGAAGGCCCAATGCACGCCCGAGCGGGGAGTCGTCTTTCAGCGCTATTCCGTGTTCGCACACCTTACGGTTTTGGGAAACACGATCTTCGGGCTGGAGTGCGAGCAGGCCCCTCTCACCGGTCGTTTGTTTGGAGCGCGGCGCCGCGCTGCGGCGGAGGTCGCGCACGAAATGCTCGAAGCCGTTGGCCTTGGCGACGCGTTGGATCTATATCCGGCGCAGATGTCGGGTGGCATGCAACAGCGTCTTGCCATAGCGCAGGCGCTGATCAAGCGGCCGCGTATCCTGCTTCTTGATGAGCCATTTGGCGCGCTTGACCCTGGCATTCGGGCGGACATGCACACGCTTATTACCCGGCTCTGGCGCGAGCGTTCGCTCACGATCCTGATGGTAACGCATGATATACAGGAGGCCTTTTCGCTGGGCACACGAGTGCTTACTCTCGACAAGTCGCGGGTCGATCCGCACGCGCCCAACCGCTTTGGGGCGACCGTGGTCTACGACCTGTCGCTTGAGCGCCGACTGGCGCGCGAGGCTGAACTGGCCTCGGCCGTGCAAGTTGACGAAACACAGGCGAGAGAGCTTATCTCCGATTCTAGTATTACGATTGACACAATAAGTAATAAATGAGAGGAAAACCCCCCATGTCAGCCGATCCTGCCAGCCTTGCCCGGCTCAGTATGAGCCTCCCTTCCGACCTGTTGCGTCACCTCGACGTCATGGTCGAGGAACGTGACATGCCTTCGCGCTCGCAAATGATCGCGCAGCTTATCCGGCACGCCGTGGCCGAGCACCAGGCGCTTGCCCATCCCGAAGAGATGCTCGCCGGAACGATCACGCTGGTTTATCGCGGCGATCAGGGCGGGGTGCGCCAGCAGCTTGCAAACAAGCAGCAGCAATATCTCAAGGAGGTGATCTCCTCGCAGCATGTCTTCCTCGAGAACGACCAGTCTCTCGAAGTGCTCCTGGTGCAAGGCCCGGCCAAGCGACTGGAAGAATTGTGCGACGCGCTGCGCAGTGTTCGTGGCGTGCGGCAATTGCAGCTTGTCACGACCACGTCTCTGCTCCCGCCTCTTCACGAACAAGGGGATGAAGAGGAAAGCGTCGACGAAAGCCCCGCGAAGGGTGTTGCCGCGTGACACAGCCAACGCTCGCTGATCCGATTGCCGCCAAGGAGCACGCTCGCTCGCTTGGCAGCACGGTTGTCGAGTCCATGCCGATCCTTCCGCCGCGCGCGGATGACCTTCCTGACACAGTCTCTCAAGACGATCTGATCTGGGAAGAGACCATCGCTGCCGGCGGCTACGCGATCCGTCGGATCAATCGCGGAGGGCGGCTGCGCCTGATTGATCTTCAAGGCGACGCTTGTGCGAGTTTCCAGATCTTCAACGCCGAAATGCCCACCGAACGGCTTAACATCGCCGACACGGCGAAAGTTCAGTGGAACGGTTATTTCGGCGTGGGCGAGGGCAAAGCCCGGATGTTCCTGTCGGACATGGGCCGGGTGCTGATGAGCATCCTTGAGGACACAGCGGGCACTCATGACGGCTTTTGCGGCGCCTCGAATGAGGCGCTGAGCAGCGCCAAATACGGTGTTGGCGAGAAAAAGGGGCGCTACTTCCTCAACACGCGCGACCGTTTCCTGCTGGGCGTGGGTAAGCATGGGCTGAGCCGAAAGGACGTCCACCCCTGCATCAACCTGTTCAAAGGCGTGATCATCGAAGAAGACGGTGCGATCACCCCGCAAATCGGCCCGTTTGAAGCCGGGCGCGAAGTGATCCTGCGCGCCGAGATGGACCTGATGTTGGTGATCGCCAATTGCCCACACGTGATGGACCCGCGCACCGAGTGGACCTCCACCCCGCTGCGCGCCACCGCGTGGCGTGGCCCCACCGCGCCGCAAGACGATCCCGTGCGCAACAGCACGCCCGAGGCGTATCGCGCCTTCCTCAACGTCGACGACTACTACCGTCGCTAACCACAAGGAGTGCGCTATCGTGACGACCGACACCCTTATCCCAGACACATCCGTCGATGACAAAGCCCTCGAAGGCCTGTCCGGCGAGGTCATCTATGACGAACAAGTGGCCGCGCGCCATTTCTGGGTGCACGCGGTCAAGAAAGGCCAGACGCTGCGCATCGTCGATTTGGAGGGCAACCAGGCGGTCGACCTGCTGATCTATTCCGAGGAAGACGACACCGAACGCTACAGCGCGCAAGATACGGTCGCGGCGCAAGGCAATCTGTTTCTGCGCGAAGGGGCGGTGCTGCGCTCCAACGAAGGGCGTCCGATGATGACCATCACCGGCACGCCGGTCGCCTATCACGACACGATCGGCGGGGCGTGTTCGGTGGAATCGAACGCGCTGCGTTACGGGCATTTCACCAAGTCCCAGCACGCCTGCGTCGAGAACTATCTGAAGGCCAGCCTGCCCGAAGGCCGGACCAAGCGCGATCTTGTTTCCAACATCAACTTCTTCATGAACGTGCCCGTGATGGAAGACGGGTCTTTGGGCATCGTGGATGGCATCTCGGCCGCCGGCCTCACCGTTGATGTGCGCGCCGAGATGGACACGGTCGTGCTGGTCTCAAACTGCCCGCAGATCAACAATCCCTGCAACGGTTTCAACCCCACGCCCGTGCGTATGATCATAACCAAGTAAGCGGGTCGCAAACCTCTCCCATATGACCCACGACACCGTCCTGATCGCCAACCGTGGTGCCATTGCGACGCGGATTATCCGCACGCTTAAGGCGATGGGGCTCAAGTCGGTCGCGATCTATTCGGAGGCCGATGCGGGCTCGCTGCATGTGGCCCAAGCCGATGAGGTTGTATGCGTGGGGCCCGCGCCCGCCGCTGAAAGCTATCTCAACATCGAGGCGATCATCGCGGCGGCCAAGCGAACGGGCGCGACGCTGATCCATCCGGGCTATGGCTTCCTCGCCGAAAACGCCGAATTCGCCGAGGCGTGTGCGGCGAATGGCATCGGCTTTATCGGGCCGACGCCCGAGAACATCCGAACCTTTGGCCTCAAGCACTCCGCGCGCGCTTTGGCCGAGGCTAATGGAGTGCCGCTCGCGCCCGGCACCGGCCTGCTGACCGACGCTGATGAAGCGGCGGCGGCCGCCCGGGACATCGGCTATCCGATCATGCTCAAGGCCACCGCCGGGGGCGGGGGCATCGGTATGCGCGTGTGCGAAAACGAAGCGCAGGTGCGTGAAAGCTTCGAAAGCGTCGCGCGGTTGGGCAAGGGCAATTTCGGCGATGCGGGCGTCTTCCTGGAGCGCTTTATCGCCGAGGCGCGCCATATAGAGGTGCAGGTGTTTGGCGATGGGCGGGGCCGGGTGATGCCTTTGGGTGAGCGCGACTGTTCGTTGCAACGCCGCAACCAGAAGGTCGTCGAAGAAGCGCCCGCGCCGCAGCTTTCAGACGAGGTGCGTGCCGGACTGATCGCGGCGGCGGTGCGGCTCGCGGAGGGCGCCAAGTACCAGTCAGCCGGGACGGTCGAATTCCTGTTCGACGCCAAGTCCCAGGAATACTTTTTCCTCGAGATGAACACCCGGCTCCAGGTGGAGCATGGCGTGACCGAAGAGGTCATGGGGCTCGACATCGTTGAATGGATGATCCGAGGGGCCTCTGGCGATTATTCGATGCTTGAGGACGAAGCGCCCACACCCAGCGGTCACGCGGTGCAGGTGCGTCTCTACGCGGAGGATCCGGCGCAGGATTATCGCCCTACAACAGGTGCGATCACCAATCTCGAATTCCCATCTGGCATCCGCGCCGACACGTGGTGCGAGGCGGGCAGCGAGGTGAGCGCGTGGTACGATCCGATGATCGCCAAGCTGATCACTCACGCCGACACCCGCGATGCGGCGATCGGGGCGATGCAGAAGGCGCTGGATGAGAGCCGCATCGACGGGATCGAGACCAATCTGCGTTGGCTGCGCGATGTGCTGCGTGATGCGGATTTTGGGGCAGGGCAGGTCCACACCAAGCTGCTTGAAGGGATCAGCTACGCGCCCGCCAGCTTCCGCGTGATCTCGGGCGGCACCGCGACATCGGTGCAGGATTGGCCCGGGCGTCAGGGTCTGTGGGACGTGGGTGTCCCGCCCTGCGGGCCGATGGATGATCACTCGCTGCGCCTTGGCAATCGCGTGCTGGGCAATCCAGAGGGGATGGCGGGGCTTGAGGTGACCTTCACCGGGCCCACTCTTGTTTTCAACACGGCAGTGCGGCTGTGTGTGACGGGCGCGGATTTCGGGGCGACGCTGGATGGTGAGGCGATTGTCCGAGGGAGCCCGTTCGATGTGGCCGCCGGACAAACCCTGGCTATGGGGCGCGTCTCGGGCGGAGGCTCGCGCGGGTATATCTGTTTTGCGGGCGGGCTCGATATTCCAAGCTACCTCGGGAGCCAGGCGACCTTCGCTCTGGGACAGTTTGGCGGGCATGGGGGGCGCTGCCTGGTGGCGGGTGACACGCTGCATCTTGCGGGCGCTCAGACCGGCGACGAAGAAGCGGTGGGCGGGCCGCAAGACTTCGGCGAAAGCTGGACGATCCGGGTGATGTACGGGCCTCATGGCGCGCCCGACTTCTTCACCGACACCGATGTGGCGACGATCCTCGCAGCCGAATGGAAGATCCATTACAACTCCAACCGCACCGGCGTGCGGCTGGTGGGGCCCAAGCCTGAATGGGCGCGCAAGGATGGCGGGGAGGCGGGGCTTCACCCTTCGAACATTCACGACAACGCTTACGCGATTGGCGCGGTCGATTTCACCGGTGATATGCCGATAATTCTGGGGCCCGACGGCCCGTCTTTGGGCGGGTTTGTGTGCCCCTTTGTGGTGATCGCCGAAGATCGCTGGAAGATAGGCCAACTGGCTCCGGGCAACCGCTTGAGGTTTGTGCCGGTGGATGTCTTGGGCCAGGCGGTGGGATCCGTTAGCGACCTATCGCCCATCCTTCACGAGACGCCGCAGCAGCCGGAGCGCCCGCGCACGACCTATCGCCAGCAGGGTGATCGCAACATCCTCGTGGAATATGGCCCCATTGTGCTCGACCTTGAATTGCGCATTCGCATTCACGCGCTGATGTGCGTGCTGGAAGCTCAAGAGCTTCCCGGCGTGATCGACCTCGTTCCGGGCATCCGTTCGCTGCAAATGCATTTTGATGGCGAGGTGATGGACCAGTCCGCCGCGCTCGCCGCGCTGCTGGCGGCGGAAGAGCAACTGGGGGACCTCGACGACTTCGAAACCGCCTCGCGCGTCGTCCATTTGCCGCTGAGCTGGCGGGACCCGGCCACGACTGAGACGGTCGAGAAGTACATGGCGGCCGTGCGCGATGATGCGCCCTGGTGCCCGGACAACATCGAGTTCATCCGCCGCATTAACGGGCTCGATGATGCGAAGGCGGTTGAGGATCTGATCTTCGATGCGAGCTATCTCGTAATGGGGCTGGGCGATGTCTATCTTGGCGCGCCGGTCGCGACACCGGTGGACCCGCGCCATCGCCTCGTCACCACCAAGTACAACCCCGCGCGCACCTGGACCCCACCCAACGTGGTGGGTATTGGCGGCGCCTATATGTGCATCTACGGGATGGAAGGGCCGGGCGGCTACCAGCTCTTCGGGCGCACGATCCAAGTGTGGAACACCCATCGCCAAACCGACGCGTTCCGCAATGGCAAGCCGTGGCTGCTGCGCTTCTTTGACCAGATCAAGTTCTTCGAAGTGAGCGCAGACGAGCTCACCGAATGGCGGCGCGACTTCTACAGCGGCCGCCGCTCGATCGAGATCGAGGAAACCACCTTCTCAATGGCCGAACACCGCGCCTTCCTTGAGGCAAACGCGGCCTCGATCGAGGTGTATGAAACCAGTCGCCAGGCCGCCTTCAACGCCGAACGCGCCGCTTGGGAAGCGAGCGGTGAGTTCGACCGCGTCTCGCAGTTGACCGAGGAGGCTGAGGGCGCCGGTGAACCCGAAGCGATCGATGTGCCCGACGGCGCGCAGCTCGTTGAAGCGCCTTTCGGCGGCAGTGTGTGGAAGTTGCTTGTGGGTGAGGGCGATGAGGTCGAGGCGGGGCAAACCATCGCGGTCATAGAAGCCATGAAGATGGAGAGCCCGCTGGAAAGCCCGGCCAGCGGCACGGTCGCGGCGCTCTACATAAAGGAGCGCCAGCCGGTGGAACCCGGTGCGGCGATGCTGGCGCTCAGGCCGACCACGTGAGGGATTTCACCCGTCTGAGCCCTTCGGCCATCGCCGCTTCGGTCGCCAGCGGGGTAACCAGCGCGCTCAGCGTGGCCGAAGACGCGCTCGCACGGGTGGAGGCGTATGACGCGGTGCAGCCGCAGATCTGGATCAGCCGCGCGGAACCCGAAGCGGTGCGCGCAGCCGCCCATGCGGTCGATGCGCGGATTGCGGCGGGCGAGACGATGCCGCTTGCTGGTGTGCCCTTTGCGGTCAAGGACAATATCGATGTGGCGGGGCTGGAGACCACGGCGGCGTGCCCGGCCTTTGCCTACGCGCCCGACACCAACGCTCCCGTCATCGAAAAACTGCTGGCCGCGGGGGCGATCTGCCTCGGCAAGACCAATCTCGATCAGTTCGCCACGGGCCTCGTCGGCACGCGCAGCCCTTATGGGATTCCCGCCAACGCCTATAACCGCGTCTTTGTGAGCGGGGGTTCGAGCTCGGGTTCCGCCGTGGCCGTGGCCGCCGGATTGGTTGGCTTTGCGCTGGGTACCGATACAGCGGGATCGGGCCGAGTGCCGGCCGCGTTCAACCACCTCGTCGGGATAAAGCCCACCAAGGGGCGCTGGAGCACGTCGGGCCTGGTGCCCGCCTGCCGCACGATTGATTGCATCACCGTCTTCACCGACCGCGTGGCCGACGCCAAGCTGGTCGACACCGTCATCGCCGGATTTGACCCGAGCGATCCCTATTCGCGCCCGCTTGAGAACCTCCCGCTCAACCCCACACGCATAGGCGTCCCGCGCCCGGATCAGCGGGCCTTCTTTGGCGATACGGCCTCCGAACACTTCTACGCGCGCGCGCTTGAGACGCTATCCAAGACCGCGGAGCTGGTCGAGCTCGATATCAGCTTTCTCGATGAGGCGGCCAAGCTTCTTTATGAAGGCCCCTGGGTGGCTGAGCGAACCGCCGCGATCCACGATTTGCTGACGAACAATCCTGAGGCGATCGATCCCACTGTGCGCGAGGTGGTTGAACCTGGCTTATCCATTAGCGCAGTCGAGACCTTTCAGGGCGCCTACCGCATGGCGGCGCTCAAGCGCGAGGCGGACCAGATGTGGGAGGACGTTGACGCGCTCGCCTTTCCCACGGTGGGCACGACCTATCGCATCCGCGAGCTCGCCGAGGCTCCGGTCGCGCTCAACAGTCATTTTGGCAAATACACCAATTTCGTGAACCTGCTCGACATGGCCGCGATCGCGGTTCCGGCGGGCGCGCGCGACGACGCGACGGGCTTTGGCATCACGCTCATTGGTCCCGCGCACACCGATCACGCGCTGTGCGACATGGCGCAAACCTATCTCGGCGCGGCCGATCTGCCCCCGCCGCCACCGCTCGATCTGGAGGGAAGAATGGACATTGTGAAACTGGCCGTTGTGGGCGCGCATCTTGAAGGCATGCCGCTGCACTGGCAGCTCACTTCGCGCGATGCGAAGTTCGTCGGCGCGTACGAGACCGCGTCCACCTATCGCCTCTACGCGATCGCCAATTCCGTGCCGCCCAAACCGGCTCTCGTGCACAGCGAAGACGGTGCTTCGATCAAGGTCGAAGTGTACGAGCTGGGATTGGCCGAGTTCGGCAGCTTCACCGCCGAGGTCCCGGCGCCGCTCGCAATCGGCACGGTGACACTGTCGGACGGGACAAATGTGAAGGGGTTTGTCGCGGAACCTCGTGCAATCGTCGGAGCCGAAGACATAACGGCGCTTGGCGGATGGCGAGCCTATATTGATCGTACTTGATTGCGACATAATATTACGCCACTGCGTCAATTGTGCAACAAATCGTCGTTTGGTCGGTTAAAACGAGTAATGTTACTCTTGACGCTTTCATTAATATCGATACCTCTCACAGGGCAGCTAAATAATAAATTGCGCACGGGAGAGGGATAGTCACGTTCAGGTCGCTTTGCGGCCTATAAAGCGTTGGAATATCTCGGGCCGACGGCCTTTTGAATCTGGGGTGAGCAGCATGGCTGGTGTGCAGGTTGGAAATCGAATTATTGGTGCGGATTCGCCCGTAACCGTCGGCTGGGAGAATATCGGCCGGGTTGAAGGCGGGCCGATAAAGCAGTTCGTTTTCACCTACTTCCAGCCATTTTTCCTCTTTTCGGTGGTGGCGTTCTTTTATTGGGCGCCGAACGATATCGCGGTTGCATCCACCGCGTTTATGATCGGCATAGCCTTTCGCTACAGCCTTTTAGCTCTCGAGTGGGTCAATCCTCGCTATGAAAGCTGGAAGCTCACCTGGAAAGAATTCGCGACCGACACCTTCTATGTGGCGCTGGGATACACGATCCTGCGCATGGTTGATAACTATGTTGGCGATGGGGTTATGGTCGCCGCGATCCAAGGTTGGTTCGACTGGGAGGACTTCAGCTGGTTTACGGGACTGCCGCTTTTGATCCAAGCGCTCATGATTTCCATGATCTTCGATTTCGGCCAGTATTGGATGCATCGCGGAATGCATAACTGGTATCCGCTCTGGCTGACACACGCACCGCACCATTACATCACGCAGTTAAACATCCAGAAGGGCGCGGTTGGAAATCCCATTGAGCTTTTCCTGATCGGGCTGGGCGTCGGGGGCTTCTTTGATTTCCTTCCCCGGGCTTTCCTGCTTGCCGGAGCGATCGGGATGACCGTGTCGATCTACCAACACATCAATGTGCGCTTCAACACACCGGCTTGGTGGCGGTACATCTTCAACACCGTTGAACACCACAGTGTGCACCACTCGCAAGATTACGAAGCCACTCGAAGCAACTATTCCGGCACCTGGATTATCTGGGATCGCCTTTTTGGGACCTGTGTCGATGGCGAAGCGGAATTGCTTGGCATGGATGGCGGTCGGCGCATGGATATCGGCGAGACTATGTTGTTCCCCTTCCGAGAAGGCATGAGGTCCTACAAGGCTGCGTCTGAGAGGATGAAGGCCGCCGGTACGCCGAACCAACAACAAGAGCCGGCCGAATAGTCGGCCAGATTGGTCCCAAAAGGACCCTGGCGGGGTCCTCACGAGAGGTCGAATTTTTTAACCCACGAAGGTGGGGTCGGGAGGTGTTTGCCTTCCATCGGAGACGCTAAGGAGCAATGCGAGTACGTATCCCCTTCCTTGACCGGATCTGGCGGGTGAAGAGCTCTTTGAAGCTGGAAGAGTCGCTGTCCGTACCGGAGGCGTTCGAGCGTCTTGATACGCTGCTTTCGGCTCAGGGCACGGACTACACTGTCGATGGCAACACCCTCACTTACGTGAAGACCAATCCAGCCGCGCAGGACAAGCTGGCGACCTTTACCGGAGGCACGCTCACGGTTGTTCCTGAGGAGGGTGCGACACGCTTGCACTATGACGTGACGAGCACGGCGTTGTTTCTCTGCTTCCTCGCCCCGTTGGTTTTCCTGGCGTTCGGCCAGTTCGCTTACCTGGTCAACGAAGTTGAGAAGCCGGGAATCGCCGCGGAGCTCGAAGAGGAGAAGAAGGAAGAGGAGCAACAGGCGAAGGACGAGCAAGCCATCGAACTGCATTGGATCGATAAGCTTCTTGGCGCTCCCACACCCAAACAGCCCGGCGAAGAAGACCAGGAAGAGAAAGCCCGTGACGGCCGGGACGGCGATCGAGACGAGGATGAGGTGGAAGGAAACCACTCGCCCGAAACCGCTTACGTCATCGCAGGGATTTTTGCTCTGATCTATCTCGTTGGGCGGTTCTTGGAGCCATACTTGCTCAAACGCACTTTTCGTTGGGCGCTGACTCGCCCGGGCGAAGTCGAAGATCTCGAAGACAACAAAGAAATGGAAGCGGACGCCAAGTTCGCTCCGCAAGGGGGAGGGCCCAGCCAAACATGAACACGAACCACAAAAGGGGGTAGCGATGAACTACAACACCACAAAGCGGAGCCGCGCAAAGTTGCTCACGGCCTCACTCCTCTCCGTATCTGGGCTCGCCTTAATGGCCACACCTGCATACGCACAGGACCTTACAGCGACCGAGGAAGCGGTCGACGAAGAGAAGATCATCGTCACCGGTACGCGCCTCAAGCGTGATCCCAATTTGGGTTCGCCTTCGCCGATTGTGGCGATTGACGCGGAACAGCTTCGGGGCGGCGCTGATGTGACCGAAGGGCTGCGGTCTGTTCCCTCCCTCTCCAGCTCGATCACCAGCGCTCAGACGCTTGACGCCGGCGAACTCGGCGCGGGCGCAGCTGTTGGCGCCGCGACTTTAAACCTACGTGGTCTTGGCGCTCAGCGTACGCTGGTGCTTGTCAACGGACGCCGTCATGTCGCCGGTGTTGCCGAAACTGCGATCGTCGACATCAACTCAATCCCATCCTTCCTTATCGAGGAAGTTGACGTTCTGACCGGCGGCGCTTCGGCGGTTTACGGGGCGGACGCTGTGACCGGCGTTGTTAACTTTGTGCTCGATAATGACTTTGACGGTGTCGAAATTGGCGCGCAGGGCGGTATCTCCAGCGAAGGCGATGGCGAGCGCTACAATTTCTACGGCAAGTTCGGAAAGAACTTCGCGGACGGTCGAGGCAATATTGTGATTGGCCTCGAATACGCGCGTGATGACGGTCTGCGTTTTGGCGACCGCGAACAATTCCGCGACGGCAATATCAGCTCAGATGGACCAAACCCTTTCCTGCGTTTCCAGGACGGCGACTTGGGCGGGTCGGACACACCCAACTTCAACGCGTTTTATGATCCCAGCAACGGACGTTATCCGTTTGGTTTCCGGATTCCAACGCCCGGCAGCGCTGATTTTGATGCGATTTTTACCGGCGGCGTGACACCAACGGCGGCGGAACAGGCGCTGATTGATCGCGCGCTCAATTCGCCGACGCGCTTTATCGCGCCGCAATACCAGTTCCAGATCACATCAGCGGGGGGTGTCATCATCCCGGCCGACTTCTCGGATCCGGGCATTGACCTTAACAATAACGGCACGAGCGACTGCCTTGATAGCTTCACCGGCTTTAACGGCCTGTTTGACTTCTCCAACGCCTTTGGCCTCGCCGGTGGCTGCTGGCTTAATGGCCCGAACGGGGTCGAAGTGCTCGAAGACGGTCTGATTGCAAGCGACTTCAACGCGTTTGGCGGCAACCAGGTCATCTTCGACAACAATGGCTTCCTGGTCCCGCAGACCGAGCGTTACTCGGTCAATGTGCTCTCGGACTACGATTTGACCAACGACATCAACATCTTCTTTGAAGGTAAGTATGTCCGCTCCGAATCGACCTTCGGCACCGCGCAGAACAGCTTCTACGATCTGCTGTTCGTAGCGACGGACAACCCGTTTATCCCAGACGAACTGCAGGGCGTCGCGGACGATGCTGGTGGCCTTTACATTACGCGGGATCCGATTGACCTTGGCCCCAATATCGATGAGAACGTGGCGGAAACCTATCGCTTCGTTGGTGGCGCTCGTGGTGCGTTGACGGATACGATCGACTTTGAAGTGTCCGCCAACTGGGGCAAGTACGAGAACACAACGACCAACAACAACAACGTTCTGCTTGATCGTTGGTTCGCTGCGATCGACGTAACGACGGACGCCAATGGCAATCCGGTGTGCCGTAGTGAGCTTGACCCCACTACGCGGTCACCCTCGACAATCTTTGGTATTCCGACCGGTGAATTCGGTTACTTGACGTTCGTTCCCGGGCAGGGCGACTGCCAGCCGGCCAACCTGTTTGGGATCGGATCGATCAGCCAGGATGCGATTGACTTCATCACGACCACGACCGTCAACACCTTTGAGACAGAGCAATTGGTTATTCAGGGGCTGCTGAGCGGGGATACGAGCGAGTTTTTCAACTTGCCGTATGACGCGATCGATTTCGTGGTTGGCTTCGAGTATCGCGACGAAAGCGCAAGTTCGACCTTTGATCCGTTGGTGCGTGGCATCCTGCCCGTTACAACTGTCGATGGTAACGCGGGACAATTCGTGGGCGACATCTTGGACGCCAATGGAGAGCGAATCTTTCCGCAGGATTCGCTGGCAACTCCGCCTGACGTCTTCAGCGCCAACTCAGGCGGCTCGTTCGACGTTGTCGAGATCTTTGGCGAGTTGGGTACGACCCTTGTCGAGGGCGTTCCCTTCGTTGAGGAGCTTCGCATCGAAGGCGCAGCGCGTTACGGTGATTATTCGACCGTGGGCGGAGTCTTCACTTGGGCGGTCAACGGTTTCTGGTCTCCTGTCGAGGATGTCCGCTTCCGCGGCACTTTCTCTCGAGCGGTCCGCGCTCCGAACATCGCGGAACTGTTTGCACCACCGCAGGGTCAAGGGTTCCGTCCGTTTGATCCATGCGATCAGACCGAGATTGACGCGCTTGTGGATGCGGGTGATCCCAATGTTCAAAATCGCATCGCAAACTGCGCCGCCGATGGCATTCCTGTCGGGTTTTCTGATCCGCTTAGTGCACGCTTCACTGGCACAATTTCGGGTAACCCGGATCTTCGCGAAGAGACGGCGGATACGTTCACTGTCGGTATGGTGTTGCAGCCCACCTTCATTCCGGGGCTGAACATCTCGGTCGACTACTACGAGATCACGATTGATGATGCGATCAGCACGATCGATGATCAGGACGTTGTCGATAACTGTTATGATAGCGCCACTTTCCCGAACGACTTTTGCGATGCGTTTACGCGTAATCGGGATCCGTCTTCGGCGCAGTTCTTAGGCTTCAACTCCTTCACGTTGACGACGATTAACTTCGTGAGCATCGAGACCGCCGGGATCGACGCGTCGGTCAATTATGGCTTCAACATCGGTGAGCACAGCTTCAACCTCGGAGCGAATGGTTCGTGGGTCGACAAGATTGACTTTTTCTTCGATCCAACTGACCCGACTGCGGTCGATCCTGAACTCGGAGAGATCGGTCGTCCGGAATGGTCCGGCACTGGTACGGCTACATGGAACTATGGTGGCTTCACCTTGGGTTACTCGCTGCAGTACCTTAGCGAGATGACGCTGGGCGACGTCGAGATCGATACGGTTGATGCGCAGTTTGGTGAAAACGGTTTTGCCGATGAGTACTTTATCCATGATCTTACCGGTTCGTACCGTTTCCAGGATGACCGGTATGAAATCTATGGCGGCATCAACAACTTCACCAACGAAAAGCCGTTCGTGACGGAGCGCGCTTATCCGGTGAACCCGGTTGGTCGCTACTTCTATATGGGTGTGCGCGCGACGTTCTAACGCGCGTTTCGCCATATCCGCTAACGGATCGTATGTGAGGCGGGGTGAGGGACCATGTCCTTCATCCCGCCTTTCGCGTGCGGCCTCAAGGGCTGGCGCGCCTCGAGACCGAGGCAAACCTTGCTCGGTGGGCAACGCATTTCATCGAGTTGTACGCCGCTTGCCCTTGAAGCGTGCAGAGCAGCGCTTTAAGGCCCGCGTCCCATGGACGATATCGCTTCAACCCAAGCCGCGCTAACCGGGCACCCTGTCATTTCGGCAACCGGGCTTTTCACCCCCGATGAGTCAATCACCAACGAGGAGCTCGTTGCGAGCTTCAACGAGTTTGTTGACCGGCATAACGCGGCGCACGCTGACGCGATCAGCGCTGGTGAGGTGGAGGCTTTGTCGCACTCCTCGGTCGAATTCATCGAAAAGGCGAGCGGTATCAAAGCGCGCCACGTCATGAGCAAGGCGCCGATCCTGGACCCGGACACAATGGGCCCGCGGCTTGATGAGCGGCCCGACCACGAAACGTCTATCATGGCCGAGATCGGCGTGATCGCTGCACGGCAAGCCTTAGATCGTGCCGGGCGCTCGCCTGAAGATGTCGATGCGGTGTTGTGCGCCGCGTCAAACATGCAGCGAGCCTATCCCGCCATGGCCATTGAGATTCAGCAGGAGCTGGGCATTGATGGCTTTGGGTTCGACATGAATGTCGCATGCTCGTCGGCGACGTTTGGGTTGCAGACTGCGGCGGACTATATACGTGCAGGCAACGCCAAGTCCGTCCTGGTGGTCAGCCCGGAGATTACCTCTGGCCACCTCAACTGGCGCGACCGTGACAGCCACTTCATCTTTGGCGATGTCGCCACCGCCGTGCTGGTGGAAGACTCTGCGATCGCGCCAGCGGAGCATTGGGACATTCTCGGCACCAAGCTCAAGACCGTCTTTTCCAACAACATTCGCAACAATTTCGGCTTTCTCAATCGGGCGCATCCCGAGAGCGAAGGAGCAGCTGACAAGCTCTTCGTTCAAGAAGGGCGCAAGGTCTTTAAAGAGGTTGTGCCGCTGGTGGCGCAGATGATTTTGGACGAGGCCGACCGGCTTAAGGTTGACGCGGCGGGCCTTCGCCGAATGTGGCTCCATCAGGCCAATGCGGGAATGAACCGCCTGATCGCTCAGAGAGTGCTGGGCCACGAAGCCAATGAGGATGAGAGCCCGACGGTCCTCGATACCTATGGCAACACGTCCAGTGCGGGCTCCATCATTGCCTTTCACCTCAACAGCGATGATCTGGTTGATGGCGATACAGGGCTGATATGCAGCTTTGGAGCGGGCTATTCGGCGGGCGCGGTTTTCGTCCGAAAAGTCGCCTGACGCTCAAGCCATACGTCCCAAGCGGCGATGACGTGGCGCGAAGTCGCCCATATGATCGCCACGGCTAGCACCGAAACCAGCCCGTCGACCGCATAGTGATAGGCGAGATGGACGCTCGAGAGCCAGGTTACGAAGAAGAACACACCAAAAAACGCGCCCCAACGGGCGGATACGCGTCGCATTGCAATCCAATAGAGAAACGCAATGGCGCAGTGCATGCTTGGCATGGCGGTAATGCCGCTGCCCAGCCCGTCCTCGGCCGCGGCATACCAGTCCAGCAGCATGGCTTGCACTTTAAGCGTCATAACGGGGTATTGCTCATTGGCGGCTTCAAGATAGGCCATTTGTTCATCAAAGCGGGGATCGCCCAGCATGGGGCCAACGAAACAGGGTCCGACCGATGCGAGAAATGTCGCCATCAATCCCCCGATAAGCGTCCAGCTCAACACATAGCTGAGGAAGAACTGGCGTCGCACGACGGGATCCACCTTGGCGAGCGCGAAGAACAAAATTCCGGGGTAAAGCAGCAAGAACCACAATTGGTAGAGCAGCGCCAGAAACGCCGTAACGATCGGGAATCCGACCAGTGGCTGTACAATCTGCCAAGCGTCATAGCCGAAGAAGATCCCTCGGTCCCATTGTATGAAAGTGTCGTCCCAAGTGTAGGCGTTGAACAGCGGGATCGCCGCCTTCATCTTGGAAAAATAGGGAAGAAGCACAATGGCGACTGCAAGCATGGGGGCGCCCGCCACTATGATCGCCCGCGCGTTAGCGTTGAAGCAGCGCGCCTTGAGGTGCTCGATCGGGCTTTGCGGCCGGTGCCGGAAAAGTTGGATTCCCGCATCAGCGGCGAGGATGACAATTGCGAACAGAGCGAACAGTCTTGCGTTGACCCAGACGCCTTCCAGTGTGGGCAGAATGCCCTTCGATAGCAGCAGGGCGATGCAGATAACGAACAGAGTTGCACCCGTGACCAGGATTGGCGCCTCGCTCAGCCAGCGCTGCCGAACGCGCTGGCGATCTTGAGGAACGAGGAGAGCGCTCCGCGCGCGCGAGAAATCTGTATTCACCGTCATTTCGCGAGCGCCAATTAAGGTAAACACGTCACTAAACAGTGAACACGCGCCCTCGCCGATGATTGGACGGAGCGGGGGTTTTGCCCGGCTCTCCCGCAACCGGTCGCTTGCGGGGGCCGCAGCGCAGCCCTAAGTGAAACACCATGTCAGGTGAAATTCTCGATAATCAAGGCCGCGGCGATGCCGGTTGGTCATGGCCACCCATCCATCCCGAAGGGCGCAAATACGGCGTCATAGCGGTTGGCATCAGCCTTTTCTTCCTGTGGTTCCTCAATTGGGGTTTCATTGGTTGGCCGCTTCTGGCGCTATCGGTCGGCGTGTTCGCGTTTTTCCGCGATCCTGAGCGCGTCGTGCCACAGCTCGGCAATTCCATAGTTGCACCAGCCGACGGCGTCGTTTCGCTCATAAGCTTGGTTGAGCCCCCGCTTGAGTTGCAAGTCGAGGATGGTTCCGGTTCACGCGGGCTGCCGCCCGGACCCGTGACGCGGATTTCGATCTTTATGAGCGTCTTCGACGTTCACATCAATCGCGCTCCCATCGCAGGCACTGTGCGACGGCTGGTGTACATGCCCGGCAAGTTCATGAACGCCGATCTCGATAAGGCAAGCGAAGAGAACGAACGACAGCACATTCTCATTGAACGTGGAGATGGGATCTTGATCGGCTTCACCCAGATTGCGGGCCTGGTGGCGCGGCGCATCGTACCGTTTGTGAAGCCTGGGGACACTCTTGCAAAGGGCCAGCGTGTTGGCCTGATCCGCTTTGGGAGCCGAGTGGATGTGTATCTGCCCGCCGGGACAGATCCCAAGGTCCTGCTTGGACAGACCATTGTTGCAGGCGAAACGGTGCTAGCCGAGCTTGGATCGCAAGGGCTGCTTGAAGGGATCTCGCAATGATTTTTGGGGAGGGGCATTCGATTTGAGGCCGCCGTCGTCTCGAAAGAGTCGGACGCCGCTGTCTGCGCGGCTGGGGCCAAAGGCTGCCGAGGATGAGGACGGGCGCGCTACGGGTGACGGATCGGGCCTGACCCTGCGAGCCATGCTTCCCAACGTTATCACGGCGGCGGCGCTGTGTTCTGGGCTAACTGGCGTTCGCTTCGCGATCGATGGTGAGTGGGCGTACGCGATCTTGGCTGTGGTTTTGGCCGCTGTGTTGGACGGCATTGATGGACGCATTGCACGACTTCTCAACGCCCAGTCGCGGTTTGGGGCTGAGCTCGACAGCCTCGCCGATTCGCTATCCTTCGGCATGGCGCCGGCGATCATTCTCTTTTTGTGGTCGCTCAAGGATCTTGACCGGTTTGGATGGTTTGCAGCGTTAGCGTTTGCAATATGCTGCGCGCTTCGCCTCGCCCGATTTAACGCGCGGATTGACACAGACGAACAACCCCACAAATCGGCTGGTTTCCTCACCGGCGTCCCCGCGCCCGTTGGAGCGGGGTTGGCCTTCGCGCCGTTCTTTGTTTGGCAAGAGACTCAAGTCGCGTTCTTTCGCGACCCAGTTTTTATGGCGATCTGGGTGTCGGCGATCGCTTCCCTGATGATATCGAATATGGCCACATTAAGCTGGGCGGCTATCCGTCCTCGGCGGGGTATTCGCCTCTGGCTAATTGCGCTCGGAGCGCTCTCCTTTGCCGCGCTCTTGCTTGAGCCTTGGTGGACGCTAACCGCGCTCAGTGTCGGCTATCTTGCGCTTATGCCGTACGCGCTCTTCAAATATGGCCGGATCAAGCGACGTCAGTCACGGTCAGATCGGGACGCGAGCGAGGGCGATCCGCTATCACCCGCTGAACCGGAAGACGGCCACTAGGATAACTCTGACCAGTCAAGGCGTCGAAGCGCAGCGCCTGGCGTACGCGTTGCTCAGCCGGTTGAGCCATCGGCACAAAACCCGCTTCGAGCAAGGCGCGTTCTTCCCTCAGAATTTCAAATGTGTACCGCCCACGCACCCAGCAATCCGCCAAGGCGATGGCGCTGGCAACACACACCAACGTGAAGAATGTCGCTATTGCAAAGACAAGCATGGTGTCGATCCTTCCTCAAATTTTCGCCATTGCCCTGAGAGACGGCGACACGCGGTGATGTTCTCACGGCGAAGCAGCCCACTGCGCTGTTCAATCTTTGTTCTCACCCTTTGTTCACCAAGTGTTCCACTCTGTCAATCCGAAAGGCAATTTGGCGCTGATTTTATTTTTGGGGTGGATTTTCCGATGCGGCGCCGCTATTTGCGCCCCCTCGCGAAAATCGGAGCCGCTTCAGCCGCCTCGTTACGTCGTGAAATACACATGGAAAGCGCCATACACCGGTGCCAAGGCGCGGGAGCTCCGCCCGAAGGTTCCAGCTTTCCAGAGGACGAACCGGAAAGGAATTGAATTATGGCGGCCACCACCGTCACCATGCAGCAATTGATCGAGGCTGGTGCCCACTTCGGCCACCAGACCCACCGCTGGAACCCGCGGATGAAGCCGTATATTTTCGGCAACCGCAACGGTGTTCACATCATCGACCTGTCGCAGACTGTGCCGCTTTTTGCACGCGCGCTCGACTTTGTTGAGCAGACGGTGCGTAGGGGCGGCAAGGTGCTGTTCGTCGGCACCAAGCGTCAGGCGCAAGAGCCGATCGCGGAAGCCGCGCGCGCTTCAGGCCAGCACTTTGTGAACCACCGCTGGTTGGGCGGCATGCTTACCAACTGGAAGACTATTTCAGGCTCGATCCGCCGTCTCAAGACGCTGGAGGAGCAGCTTTCGGGTGATACGAGCGGTTTGACCAAAAAAGAGGTCCTGCAACTCACGCGCGAGCGCGATAAACTTGAGCTGTCCCTTGGTGGTATCCGCGATATGGGTGGTGTGCCGGATGTGATGTTCGTGATCGACGCCAACAAGGAAGACCTGGCGATTAAGGAAGCGGCGGTTCTCGGCATTCCGGTGATTGCTGTGCTTGATACGAATGTTGACCCGTCAGGCATTGCGTTCCCCGTCCCGGGCAATGACGACGCCAGCCGTGCCGTGCGCCTTTACTGTCAGGCTATCGCCGATGCGGCCATGGCCGGTCGTGGTGGTGCGGTCCAGGATTCGGGTGCCGATGTCGGCGCGATGGCTGAACCGCCCGCCGAACCCACGCCGGAACCGACCGCTGAGGAAGCTCCGGCTGAGGCGCCCGCTGAAGAAGCCCCCGCTGAAAGCGCCTAAGCTCACACCGAGGTTTTGATGACGGGCCGCGTCAATCGCCCGTCACACAACCGAACTAGAGCGCCGAAACACCCTCGGGTGGCACGTTGGAGTGCCCACCCTTTCCGGCGCACATCGAATAGACTTGAAGGAAACCACAATGGCTAATTTCTCCGTTGCGGACGTGAAGAAGCTCCGCGAAAAAACCGGCGCCGGCATGATGGACGCCAAGAAAGCGCTGACCGAAGCCGATGGCGACATCGAAGCGGCGGTTGACGCGCTGCGCGCCAAGGGCCTTGCCACCGCTCAGAAGAAGTCGAGCCGCACCGCGGCCGAAGGTCTCGTTGGTGTCGCCGTCGAGGGCACCAAGGGTGTGGCGGTTGAGGTCAACTCGGAAACCGACTTTGTCGCTAAGAACGATCAGTTCCAGGACTTCGTGCGCAAGACGACGGCCGTCGCTGCGACGCTGGGCTCGGACGATGTCGAAGCTCTCAAAGCTGCGGGTTATCCCGACGGCGGCTCGGTGTCCGACAAGCTGACCGGCAACATCGCCACGATCGGCGAAAATCAGGCGGTGCGCCGCATGAAGACCGTTTCGGTCGGCTCAGGCGCGGTTGTCTCCTACGTGCATAACGCGGCCGCTGATGGCCTTGGCAAGATCGGCGTTCTCGTGGCTCTCGAAAGCGACCTTGGTGGCGACGTGCTGGAGCCGTTTGGCAAGCAGCTCGCCATGCACATCGCCTCGATGTTCCCGCAGGCGCTGAACGCTGAGGGCCTCGACGCGGACCTGATCGAGCGCGAGCGCGCGATCGCGGCGGAGAAGGCAGCCGAAAGCGGCAAGCCGGAAAACGTCCAGGAAAAGATGGTCGAAGGCGCGATTAAGAAGTTCGCCAAGGAGAACGCTCTGCTGTCGCAGATGTTCGTCATGGACAACAAGACCAGCGTCGAAGACACCGTTGCCAAGTTTGGCAAGGACAATGGCGGCAGCGTGAAGCTGACCGACTATGTCCGCTTCCAGCTGGGCGAGGGCATCGAGGTTGAAGAGAGCGATTTCGCGGCGGAAGTTGCAGCGGCTGTCGGCGGCTAAGCTCTTATTAGACCAAACAGACAAGAGGGCCGTCGCAGGGAGACCTGCGGCGGCCTTTTTGCTGATTAATCCGTTTGATTGTCCGCTTACGACCCAATTGCGGACATACATTCACGTCGCGGCAATTTGAACTCCGTGGCGCTCTAGTCCATGTTAGTCAGCACGGTCTTCGCACGAAAACTCATCCAAATTGCGAACGCGATAATCGCAACAAAGCCGATCCCAACACCAATTAGGTAGCGCACAGTATTACGCCTTGGACGGCATTCGAGAGTTAGTCTGGTTCCGAGCACTCTTCAGGAAGATTGCCGCCTTTGACGACGATCGCCATCAACACCAAGGTACTGACAATCACGCCCAATGTTCGCACAACATGAAAGAAAGCCCATCGGTCAAAGGTCGCCAACGCGTCCGCGTCCGACAATTCTTGCGATTGAAGGGCAGGGTTAAGAACCCCTCCATAAAGAGTGAAGTTGAACGCTTGGCAGAACAGCAACGCCACAAAAGCCAAAAGAATGATGCGGCTCAGGCTGGTCTTGCGATGCAAGAAATAGGCGGCCCCGAGCGCCGCCATCGACAGAAAATGGACCGGAACCATCATATAGGAAAAGCGGCTGAATGGTCCTGCGAACCATTCCTGCACTTCTGAGCCGGACATCTCCTGCCAATAAGGTACCAGCGCCGTCCCGATAAACAAGAACACAGCAGCGATTGTTGTAACAAGAATGAACGACAGCCCAAAGGCGGTACGCTGTGCCAACGTGTTCATGATTATTCCTTCTGAATTGACTTGGGATCTTAAGCATGTCGCTAGTATAGCATGATGACTTTTCGACCAAGAGACGCCACTATGCACGAGATAGGCGCATATTTTTGACATATGATGTGGGTTGAATTGCATGCCGCTTCCGAGTTCGCAAGGCTTGGAACACTCAGTGATGGGGCAAGCTATTCGAGATGGCGTGGGCATCGGGTTTCTGCCGCAGATCGAGGCCAAAAAACGCCGGGTATGACAGAGGTGATGAACGAAACCATGCGTCGCGGCGGAAGTTGCAGCGGCTGTCGGCGGCTAAGCTCTTATTAGACCAAACAGACAAGAGGGCCGTCGCAGGGAGACCTGCGGCGGCCTTTTTTTGCTATTAAGACGTTTGCGGGCGGATCTCGATAAGCCACAATTCTGGACGGGTCAGGAACCGCAAAGGTAAGACGCTTGTCCCAAGACCGGCGCTCGTCACGAGCGTCTTGCCTTCTTCTTTGACCACGCCGCAGGCATATTTGTCGCCATACTGCGACATCTGCACGGGTGAGCCGCCCCAAGGATATGTCAGTTGGCCGCAATGTGTGTGTTCCGCCATCATGAGCGCGATTTCGTCCGGCATCTGTGGAAAGAGATCGGGCGTGT
>CALCCG010000106.1 GCA_937899785.1 uncultured Erythrobacter sp.
CCAAGCGGGCCTCTACGATCACGAGACAAGGGCATAGTGCCTGCAAGAGCAGAGGCAAGCTTGAGGCGCAGGCGACCCTGACACGCTGCTCGTCTTCAGCCTGTGTTCACCAGCTAAAGTGCGGATTGCCGCCGAATTCGACGCCAAGTTAGCGCGAGGTGTTCTGTTACGTGGATGAGCTGCTGGGAGCGCCAATCGCGTGTTGCGCTGCAGAAAGCGACCGTCTAAGTCGATCCCGATAATCAGGGAGATTTGTGTGACTTTTGATCGCCACGGGGCAATGCGTATGGGTGTGTGTGGCGCCGCAGCGCTTGGTCTTTCAGCCTGCGCATCAACGCCAGAACCGGTTATCGGCCAAGCCGTGACGCAGCCACGCGCCGACCTTGGTCAGGCGGGGTACACTTTTCAACGCTCGACAACCTACCTCTTACGCAGTTCCGATCGGATTTCGGTTAACGTGTTCAGAGAACCCGACTTTTCGGTGGAAACTGTTCAAGTGGGCGTTGAAGGAAATGTGTCACTGCCAATGCTTGGATCGATCCGCGCCGCCGGGATGACCGCGTTGCAGTTTGAGCAGGATGTAACGCGTCGTCTATCGGCGGCAGGCCTCAAAACGCCGATGGTGAGTGTCAATATCACCGAATACGCTTCACACCGTGTCACGGTCGAAGGCGCGGTTGAGGCGCCTGGCGTCTTCGCGTTTCAACCTGGAGAGCGGCTGTCGGCCGCGATCGCCATGGCGCGCGGCCCAGCCCGTACCGCAAAAACCGAGCAGGTTGCAGTGTTTCGCGAGGGACCAGCCGGCATCACGGTGGCAAAATTCGATTACGGACAGGTTCGCCAGGGCACCATGCTCGACCCCATCCTTGAGCCCGGCGACCGTGTCGTGATGGGTACAGACGGCCTTTCGGTCTTCTGGCAAGACTTGTTGAAAGCGCTTCCCGCCTTTGGTGTGTTCGCCAACGTCGCTGTGAATTCTGACTGATCGAATTATGACCAACCACCCAATCGTCTCGTCGCCAGAAGGGCGTGGCCCAGGCCGCGAAGTGTGGGTGGATGGATATCTTCCTCCAGCCTACGCGGAGCCGCAAGCTCCGGCTTCGCCGATGATCGATGTGGCGTGGCTGCGGGGAGCCGTATTTCGCCAAAGATGGCTCATCGTAGCGACGCTTATCATCGCCTTGTTGGGCGGGTTGGTGCTCACACTGCTTTCCACACCAGTCTACGAAGCCCGCGCTTCGGTGCGCGTCTCACCGTTTGGTTCGACCTGGGTGTCCGCAGGGCAAGAGGCGACTGCGCCAGTTAAGTCCAACATCGAAGTGCGCTCCTTCATGAAGACACAGGCAACCGTCGTCGAAAGCCGCAAATTGGCGGCGGTGGTTGCAGAGAACCTCAACGCCGCTTCGCGCGACGCGCTTCTCGGAGCGCGTGTTGATGAACGCCGACCGCCTGATAGGACAGATGAGCAATGGGCGAGCGACAAACAGCGCATGGCTGTTTCCGCTTTGAAAGCAAACGTCAACGCGACTGTTCCGCGTGATGAGCTGCTGGTTGACATCGTCTTTACATCCGAAGACCCCGCGCTCGCTGCCGAAGCGGTCAACGCCTATGCAGACGCCTATGTGCAATCCGACACCCAACGTTCGGTCGAAGGCAACGCCTATGCGCGCGAATATCTGCTTGAGCAGATTGAAGTGGTGCGCGGCCAATTGGCAGACGCTGAGAAAGCCTCAAACGCCTACGCACGCGGTGCCGGTATCGTCACACCCGCTACGGTCGGCATCAACGGTGAGACCGGCCTAACGATGACCGGGGCAAACCTTGCCAATATAAACCAGACAGTTGCTGCGGCGCGGGCGGCTCGCATTTCCGCTGAACAAAAGTGGCGCGCCGTCGCTGACATTCCGGCAGAGCAATTGCCCGAGGTCCAAGCGAACGCTGCCATTCAAGGGTTGATCGGCGAAAAGGCGAAATTGAGCGCCGAACTCTCCAGTTTGCGCGAGCGCTACACGGACCAATTTCCAGAAATTGTCGACATCAAGAGCCAGCTTGCTTTGCTCGACGAGCAAATCGCTACGACGGCGGCCAACATTAAGGCCGGCATCCGCAACTCTTTTGTAATTGCCGAGAGGCAGGAAAGAGCTCTTAGCAGCGAACTCGGAAGCGCCACCAACGACGCCCTTGTCGAGCAAGACGAAAAGATCGAATATACGAACCTTGAGCGTAACGCGCAGTCGCTGCGTGAGCAGCTCAGCGAGCTGCTCACGCGCTATAACCAAATCAGCACTGCGGCGAATGTCCAGTCTGGCGTCTTGACGCTGCTCGACAGCGCCGTGGTGCCGCGCACACCGATCAAACCGAGCCTTACGCGCAATATGATTCTTGCGCTTGTTCTCGGGGTCGCGATGGCGGGCGGGCTAGCTCTGGTGCGCGAGATTTTCGTCGATCAGTTTCGCCGCCCAGAAGATGTCGAAGATCGGTTGGGCATTCCGGTGTTGGGACTTACGCCTTACGTCCGCTCGGATCGGATCGAAGGCGAAGAGGCAAACCAGTTCAGCTCTCTGGTCGAGGCCTACGCTTCGATCCGCTCTACCATCGATTTCGCGCTACCACGCGATGGCACGGTTTTGCAGACAACCAGCAGCCAAGCAGCGGAAGGCAAGTCGACCTCTTCGCTCATTTTGGCCGAGCTCTTTGCCCGCCTGGGACGCCGCACGCTGCTGATCGATTGCGATCTGCGCAAGCCTTCCATTATTCCGCTGCTCGACATTCCAGCCAAGGAAAACGGCATTGCTGAAGTGCTTCTTGGCGAAGCAACACTCGAAGAGGCAGTGATCGAGAGTGTGCACGACAATCTGCATATTCTTTCAGTTGCGCAGATTCCTTCGAACCCTGTGGAATTGCTTTCCTCGTCACGGTTCCGCGATTTCATTGAGGCAAACCGGGAGAAGTATTCGGTTATCCTGATTGACAGTTCGCCTGTTCTGGGGCTCGCGGACGCCCCTGAGATCGCTCAGAACGTCGACGCGACGATATTCGTAATTGAGGCCAACCGGATCAGCGTTGCGCAAGCTCGCACTGCGGTGCAGCGCATCAAGAAGGTCGGTGGCAACGTAATCGGCGCCGTCCTTACCAAATACCGCGCTCTGGAGGCCGGTTCGGATTACACCTACGACTACCAGTACTACCAATACGGTCGGGATAAGTGACAGCTGCGGGATGTATCCCGCATACCGATGCGATGGAGACGCTTGAAACTGGTCTGGAACGCCCGCTCATTCTGCATGTGAGCGGAGACTTCCCCGACCCATTTGAACCGTTCAAAACACGAGTTATTGAGACACTTCTGGCGCTAACCGACATCCCGGTGCGCCACCGGGTGATCTCGATAAACCGCGTTTCTCCTGGCCGCACTGCGGCCTTTCGTCAGCTCTTTCGGCCTGGAGATCTGACAGTTCAAACCCAGGGGCTCGAGCGCGGCCTGGCTTTGACCTATGAAGCCCCCTCGCTTGGCCTGCGACACCGAACTAGGCTTTTGCAACTAGGAGACTGGCTAACCGAGGCGATCCGCGCGATGCCGGAGCGGCCAGATCTTATCGTAGGCCACAAGCTCACCATTGAAGGGATTGCTGTTCGGCGGGCTGCAGAGGCGCTTCGCACTCCATACGCGTTGGCGCTTCAGGGAGGCACCGACCAGAAAATCATGGCGTTCCGTCCCGATCTGCACGAAGAGTTCCGAAGAGTGCTCCATGGTGCAGAAGTGATTTTTCCTTTCGCTCCATGGACTTGGGACTATGTCGTTGATGCGCTCGGCGTACCTCCTGGCAAGAGCATCTCTCTCCCATGTCCAACCGACCTCGACCAACCAATAGCTCCGCGCCAAGGCGGCGATGGGCTGCTGTCTGTTTTTCACCTCAAGAGCTACAAACGCAAAAACCTCGCCGGTTTAGCGCGGTCCGCACAAGCGCTCGAGGACAGAGGGATTAGCGTACCGATCTGCGTGGTTGGTGGCGGAGAGGGCGAGGATCTGGCCGCGTGCGAAGCGCTAACCAAAGATCGATCGTCAATGACTTTAGCAGGAGCAATGAATCGAGAGCAGTTGCGCGATCGCATGCTGACGGCCAGCGGATTCGTGCTCCCATCATTGAGGGAAAGCTTTGGGCTGGTGTTCATCGAGGCGCTATTTGCGGGGCTCCCGATCATCTACCCTCAAGGCACTGCGGTTGATGGCTATTTCGACAACGCACCGTTTGCACTTGGCGTCAACGCGCGCGATCCAGCCGCTCTCGCTGACGCAATGTGCCAGCTTATGGAAAACGAAGCGACGATGAAAACCACCCTCGCCGATTGGCAGACATCCAATGCTGCCAAGAGATTTCAACGCGGATCGATTGCTAGCGAATTCGCGCAAGGCCTCACGCTCGCCTCTGGTTTCCGAGGCGCCCGCTAGGCCGACCTCAGTACCCTTGCAGCCAGTCACGACGTTGCTGCCAAACGGCCTTCCACATATCGGCTTTGTCCGGTCGCCGACGACCAATAAGAGCCAGTGCCGAATGCGCCGCGTGCCGAGTCAACGCTACCGACCAAAGCATACAGAGCCCCAATTGCTTTCGAACCACGCCAAAGTGGTCTCGGATGATCGTCGCCTTGCCGCGATAGACCTGTTGTTGTTTGACCGCGTTCGAGATCGCCGACGCGCCGCCGTGATGAACAATAGTCGCCTCAGGCGTGACCATAGGCTTGTAGCCAAGTTTTCCAGCCCGAAGGCACAGATCGTTTTCCTCCGCGTACATGAAGTAGCGCAGATCAAACCCGCCTAACTCAAGCCAAAGCTGCTTACGAAGCAGAAAGAAACAGCCGGTGACGATATCGACCTGCCGCACTTCATCCATCATTTTTCCCTCAATCCTTTCCGGATTGAAAAATGATACCGTCTTGAAAAGCCGGGATATGCCGGTCGAATAGCAAAACAGGCTCCAAACGGTCATCCGATTGAAGCACGAGGTAGCGTTAAGCGATCCGTCGCCGAAAAGTGTACGCCCGCCGACAATACCCGCCTGCGCATTTGCTTTGGCAAAAGCGAGGAGGTTCTGGATGGAACCTGGCAGCACCTCGGTGTCAGAGTTAAGCAGCAACAACCATTCGCCGGTAGCGGTTTCAGCCGCACGGTTGTTAGCCGCTGCAAATCCCAGATTGTCTTGCGAACGGTGGAGCTCCACCTGCGGGTACGCCTCTGCGATAGCATCGCAAGAGCCGTCCTGGGAGGCGTTGTCCCAAACGATAACCTGCATATCGATATGCGGCGTCTGCTCATAAAGAGTTTCGATCGCCTTTAGGGTCATCTCGACGGTGTTATAACTGACGATCAAAACCGAAAGTTCTGCCGACATCAGGGATGGTTCTCCTATCGAAGCCTAGACGCCACTTCGGTGCGCTCCGAACAGTTGGCGGCCTGTCTGAGAGCGGCGTCTTCGATCCCTGTCCTAGCCCAAGCCCGATAGCTTGTCATCGTCCCGTTCTTTGCCGGTTTGGCGCGCTTGCGATGGTACGCGATCTTGATCTAAACATTCCGCCAAGCGCCGTTTGATCGGCTGGCGAGAGACCCACATTGCCTTGGACACCCAATCTAATCATGCCCGGCGTTGCAAAGTGCGGGACGACAACTCTCTACGATCTGCTTGTGGCTCATCCGCGCGTAACAGGCGGAATCGATAAGGAGGTCCGCTTCCTCATGGATATCGACGATCGGCTTTGCCCGCCGGTCAACCTGCACACATCAGGTTTGGAGGCCTGGGCATCGCAGTACCCCGACAAAGGACTGGGTGATTTTGACATTTGGCTCGATGCCTCACCTCAGTATCAGTATCAGCACACCGCGCTTGAAACGATCGCGAGACTCGAGCCTCAACCCAAGGTCTTGTTCATCCTACGAAACCCTGCGCGGCGGCTCTTTTCGCTCTATCAATACGCGCGTTACCATCAACAAGCCATTCCATGGGTGATGTCTTTCGAGCACTTCATCGAGGCCATTCGTGAGCCGGTGGACGATCGCATCGCCCAATTCAATATGTTGCGTTCGGCTTGGCGCGATACAATCTACGATGCAATGATTGAGGACTGGAGCGGCGCTGTGCCAGCGCACAATCTCTTCGTCACGTCGATTGAGGAGCTGGCGCAAGATCGAATCAAGACACTTCGGTCTTTGGCCAGCTGGCTCAACATTGATGCACAGCCTTTGATCCTGGCTCGAACCGCCAAATCAAACCCAACAATCGTTACACGGAGCCGAACGCTGCGCTCCATTGGAGCGAAGGCGGCCAGACTTCTTCCCGAGAATCCTGTCGTCCGCTGGGCAAAGGACGCAGTCCGCGAGTTAAACTCCGCTCCGGTTGATCGTGATGAGCTTGACGACAACGCACCATTTTTGGCCCAACTAGAGGAGGAATTTGCGCCCATGATGGCGCGCTTGGGGGCCTTACGTGCAAGTGTGGCCCAAGGTGGAGACACCTCCGCTGCAGGGGCAATAGCCTGAGTCTATCTCTGCGAACCCAAGCGAGCGTTTCGACGCGTCCGCGGGCGCACTCCTTGCTGGTGCTGTCCCAGCGGTGCCTCAGGGAGCCAAGCAGGGAAAACCTGCCTCCGGAAAGCCGGTTGGAAGACCGGAGACAGCCCGACCGAAAGGCTCATCCCAAGCAGCATGTATACCCACGTGGCAGCGCCTCCGAAGAATGAAACGGTAAAGCCAGTCAGTGTGCAAACGAACAAGCTGATCGCCATCCCAACCCGAAGTCGGCGATCAGTCTCGCTTGATCGCGATGCGGACGCAGCAAGCACGACGATGGCCGCTGCACATGTGGCAAGCATGAAAACCGGCGGGATCCATCCGTGGCGAATACCCAACAACAGCCAATGCGCATCGACGCTAGGCACCATCCATTCAAGGCGCTCGTAATTGGTAAAGCCAATTCCAAACCAGGGGTGTTTCTCGACCGAGATCAGTCCATACTCCCAGATCAGCGTGCGAAACCGCCCAGTGTTGGGATTGAGTGTCAAGCGAACAAGCACGCTGACCAACCCGTTCTCAGATGCAAAGTGTAAAGTCGCTGCGAGCATCATCGCAACACAGGTTATGAGCTTCCACGACAGGAATGAAACCATGCGCTGGACAAAGTCCGCCATCATCAATCCGATCGCAAGGATGAGCGCAAGAAAGGCCGCCGAGCTGAAGGATAGAATAGCAAAGAGCGACGCGGCAAGTCCCATCGGCGTCGGCCATTTGCGGACCCCAGCAAACCAATAAATCGGCAAGAAACTGCCCAGCACAAAGCCGGCCAGGATCGGGTGTGAAAAAGGCCCTGCGGCCCGGAACAAACCGAAGCGATAGTCCACAAAGTCTCGCCCTCGCCCTACTTCAACTCCGTCCAAGTAAGCGGAAAGATCTCCAAATACCGACGCGAATGCCGGGCGGATTAATGCTCGTCCTGCTGCGACCTCTGCGAACATGCTCAAGCCGACGAGAAAAATAGCTGGCGCGACAAGCACAAGGAAACGGCGAAAATCATTAGGAGTACGAATACTCAGCCGTGCGATAAGAAAGGGCAGAACCGCATCCAGACCAAGCGCGCCGCCACGCAAAAGACCTTCCAAAGGATCGTAAAAGATCATGAAGGAGTAGACCATCCAAAACGTCGCAACGACAAATAGATAGTCCCAAATCTGGAGCTTAACTTCTCGCCTTACCAGCTGCCAAAGCACCCAGGGCAACAGCACAAATCCGAGCATCCTTGGAGCGTAGAGATACTGATCCGCAAGCAAGAGCCGCAGCTCGTTCGGCATCATAGCAGCGTAAAACAACACCACCGCTGGGAGCACTGTCTTGAGCGTGCTTCTTGGCGGCGTTGCAGAGGATGTTGGATAACCATCCGCACCCTGAGCACGCTCAATCTGGATTGCGGTCGCCGCCATATCACCCTCATAGACTGGCCGACTCCTTGCGCCAAGCGCCACACACTGCCTCTGTAAAAAGAATTTTCCTACATAATGCTGAATCAATATGGGATAAATCCTTGTTCATTTCCATGCAAAGGACCCGCCATGTTTGAGGACCCATTCGAAAGCTCTGCCAACAGTGTCACCTCGCCAGCCGCCGATTGTTTCGCGATCACACCTGATGATGGTCAAGACCTGCCTCGTGCAACCAAGGCGATCTATATTGGGTCGGGTGGCGATATTGTCCTGCGACCCGTGAGCGGCGCCGAAGACATTCTTTTCGCAAACACCGCCAGCGGAAGCATTATCGACGTGCGGGTTCGCGCAATACGCGCGACAGGGACGACCGCACTCGACATTGTGGGCCTAGTCTGATGCCAAAGATCGGTCCTGGTTATCACGCCGGACGCAGGAGACCGCAATCGCTGCTCGAAGGCCAACTGACGGTCGCACCCGCTCTCTATCCATCAGCGCAGTGGAATGGATCTCCAGGGTCAGGCTTTGAGACGTTGCCTGAGGACCCGGTGCGTCTCACCGCCAAACCCGCGATTCGGCTGATCGTGCCTCCACACCAACGGTTTGACCGTGAGATTTGGATTGGTGTTGTGAGCTACGCAAACGCGTCAGGAAGCCTCATCGGTGGCATCGATCGCATCCGCTTTCGCTTTGAAGGCGAAACCTGCGACGTCGTTGAACCGAGTTTCAAGGGGCTGACCCACGCCGATGGCAGTTCTTACGGCTGTCACGCCTATTGGATACGCATTCGAAAGCCAGAAGCGGTAAGCGGCGGCGCGCATCTTTATATTGAGGCGATACCCGCCGACGCGACGATGCAGTCACGCGTGCTCGGGCCTTACACGTTTTATCCTGAAACAACGCTCTACGACGCAGAGATGACGGTCACGCCCTCTCAGCCGGAGATCTTAGGGGAGAACTATCAGTCTGTCGCTGCGGCGCTAAATTACTGTATGGCGCAGGGCCTCGACAACCCCCTCATTTCCGTAACTGAACCGCTTGAAGAAGACATCGACGCCGGTCTTTCGCAAACGGGATCCCGGATTCAGCCCAGCGGCTACTACACCGTTAACGGCCAAGGCCTCCTTACCATTAGTAAACCCGTCTATACGACGGATGACGAGGCCATCTTCAGGATGAAGATTGACCGGGTCTGCTTTAGACAATGCGTCTTTGACATGGAGAACTTGGAATCCGTTTTTGACGGCGACGATCATTGGCTGGATCGGTGTACGTTCACCAAGTCCGCGCGCTACACGCTATGGCGCAAGACGAAACGGCCAAGGGGGCAGCTGGTAGTAGGCAATCCGTGGTTCACTGAATGCGCTTTCGTGAACGTGCCTCATTGTGTGAATGAGGCCAGCCTTGCTCGTGGGTGTGTTGCAACAAACATCTACGCGGACTTCGCAGCCGACGCACGTTGCGTGATCTACAGCCGGATCAACGACTTCGCCACCACCGTCGGGTTTGCCCAAGGCGGCGCCTCGCTGGAGATAATCTACACAGGCCCAGAGACCTCTGCGACCTTTGGGGTGCAGTCGCCAGATACCAATCCCAATCCCAAGACCTTTGTCGCCCAATGGGGGACGAACAGTTCGACGTTCACAGTTAGCCGGGATGAGGTCGACTTCGTCATCGCGAGTTCCAACGGGTACGACCCCACCACTGCGGGAGTTGGTTACCATGTTCAGGACGTGGCAGACTGGATCAACTCACTGCCCGACTGGGGCGCTGTCGTGCTCGACAACACCCGTGCGGCGCAGTTGCTTGGCCTGACAAACGAAAAGAACGAGGACTTCCCCCCGCAGGACGTAAAAGACACGACCCTTGCGTTGCACACCTTTATCGACCTGCACGGCGACTTCTACCAGGCGCGAACTGGCGGAGTGGAAGAGAATGTGATTGCAGCCTTCAATGTCGGGTTTGGCATGGTCAGCCAGAACATCTTCCTATCGGGAGGTGATCCTGTTTACGATCACGTCATTGTCGGCAATGCGTTCATGAACAAGTTTCAAGACGGACCTGACGATATCCTTCGATACGATACAGTTTTCTCGTCACTTGCGAGCAATCCGCACAGCCATATTGTTCTCGCTCACAACTCCATGCCCCTTCAAGAGCTCCGCCTGAATACGGCGTCTGGATACACGCCGGACGCGTATTGCCTGGTCGCGAACAACGCGTTCATGGGTATCGAGTGGGTTGGCAGCCCGGCTGGCGATCTTGCTATCGAAGACAATGTCATCGATGCCGGGAAGGCCGCACCAGCCGGAAGCGTGAACACCGCTCAAGCGGGAGACTATTCGACAAAGTTCGTCGATAGCGTGGCTGGCGACTTTTCGCCCGCTGGCATTCTGCTCACGTCAGGGTTTGCGCCGCGCGCTCAGAGGGACAGCACCGGATCCACCTTTCCGACGACCGCGGCCGTTGGGGCTTTCGCCGCATCGGCCGATATGTTTGCGCTGGTGCAGCAGACAACATTCGACGCTTTCGACTTTGCCATCGAGAATCGGGGAACTGGCACCTACGCTGTGATCGCAGATGCCAGCACACTGAGTGCGGCACGCGACGAGATCGACCCCGGCAACCGCGGCTGGTTCGTCATGAACGTTGAGCCCGGGACCTTCCGTCTGAGAGGCGAACTCTCTCAGTGGACAGGCGAAGGCACCGTGAACTCAATTGAAATGAAGGTAAGGATCGACAATGTAACGCAAGTCTCCCTCACCTCGGCTGGACCGGTCGACACAAGCTTTACCGTGACCCAGCCCGGCGTTCTTGCGCTGCAATCGACCAGCGGCGGCGTGGGCTTTACACTGACAGCTCAACCCGGGGTCCCGCTGCTCGAAGAGACTGGCTAGGTGATCGCGCAGGCGACAAGCCAAGAGTCTTTGAGGCGCGGCCGTGACACCATCGAGAGCGATCCCGTCACGGCCGCCCGTGGACTTGACAAAGCCTGCATCAGAGGGTGAAGCCCGCTGCAACGCAATATGGGATCAAACGATGACGCGCAGCGAAATCACGATGCAGGTGATTGACCTTATGGAGGACGTTTTCGACGTTGATGATCTCGAATATAACGACGCTCTCACCGCTGCAGACATCGAAGAATGGGACAGTCTTTCAAATATCCGGTTTGTTGTCGCGATAGAGAAAGAGTTTGGGATTCGTTTTGCGAACAGCGAGATCAGCGACCTCGAAAATGTTGGCGCGATGGTGGATCTCATCCTCGTTAAGAAGACGTAGGAGCCGCTCTTGATGAGACCTAAGCGGCCTAGATGGGCGCCTCGTCTTTGGGGTAGGTGAGTGTGATAGCTTTGCGCTCGCCGTTTGCCCTTACTTGGCTGCTGCCTCCGGTCCATGATTTCCGCGCCCAGGTAAAAGCGCTGGTCAAGGACAGTTCACACCCGGCTGATGCGATCCGAAACCTGGCAAACCGGGCTCTCGATCTCAATCAGCTGGGGCTGTTGGGTAAGGCGATCACCGCGCGCGGAGATAGCCTCGCCCAAACTTCCTTGAGACCCTGCCGACTGGGTATTGCCGCAACGCACACCGCCGACTTCCTTGTCGAAGCCTTGCCTGCAACAGGCGTGCGGCACGGTCTTCTCATTGATACCTATCAGGCCGATTTCGGCCAGGCGGCCCAGGCGGTTCTGAGCCCCAGTTCGGCGCTCTATAACTTCAAACCAGATATGGTCTATCTTGCCTTAGACCCATTTGGGCTGGGGCTGGCGCAACCGCGACTGGATGAAGGGGGTGGTGAAGAAGCGGTCGCGGCCGCTCTCGATTACACGAAGTCTTTGCGCGACGCCGTTCACAGTACCGCAGGTGTTGGCGTTATCCTGCAAACTCTTCCTACACCGGAGCTGTCACTGTTTGGAAGCTTTGACTCTTGCCAGCCAGGCAGCGTTCGCTGGATGGTCCAAACCTTCAATCAACGCCTCGCTGCAGAGGCTATGAAGCCGGGAGACAATTTGTTCGATTGCGCCGCACTGGCTGAGAGTGTCGGCCTTTCGCTCTGGCACGACGCGTCGCGTTGGCACGCCGGCAAGATCCCGTTCTCCCTCGACGCCGTGCCGCTTTGCGCGGACCACTTGTGTCGAGTTTTGGCCTCAGCGAGGGGTCTATCGCGCAAGTGCCTTGTTCTTGATCTGGACAACACTCTTTGGGGAGGTGTGATTGGCGATGATGGAGTTGAAGGCATTACTCTTGGACAAGGTAGCGGCGATGGCGAAGCCTTCCTTGCAATCCAAAATTACGCCAAGCACCTGCGTATGCGTGGGATAGTGCTTGCGGTGTGTTCTAAGAACGAAGACACAAACGCCCGCTTGCCTTTCTTGAAGCATGAGGAGATGCTGCTGACCGAAGATGATATCGCGGTGTTCGTGGCAAACTGGACGGACAAGGCCAGCAACCTCAAGTACATCGCGCGATCTCTGAACATCGGCACGGAAGCTCTGGTGTTTCTTGATGACAACCCGGCAGAGCGAGAGCGCGTTCGCCAGGAATTGCCCGAGGTCGCGGTGCCTGAAGTGGGCAGCGATCCGGCAGACTTTCTGCCCATTCTGACGGCCGCTGGTTATTTCGAGGCGGTCTCGTTCGGGGATGAAGACCGCAAACGCGCAGGTATGTATCAGGCCAACGCCGTGAGAGCGAGCGAGATGCAAAGAATCGGCAATATGGACGATTATCTGCGCTCGCTTGATATGGAGTGTTCGTTACGCCCATTCGACGCCATGGGACGAGCTCGCATCGCGCAACTGATCAACAAGTCTAATCAGTTCAATCTGACCACCAGGCGCTACACCGAGGCCGAAGTCCTAGGCTTCGAAAGCGACCCAGCCTTTTATACGCTCCAGATCCGCCTCGCCGATCGGTTTGGCGACAACGGCATGATCTCGGTCGTGATCATTGAGAAAGGAGAAAGCGATTGGAGGTGCGATACATGGTTGATGAGCTGCCGAGTGCTTGGCCGCCGAGTTGAGGAAGCCGCGCTTTCAAACGTCGTCGCAGCTGCGGAGAAAGAAGGGGCGATGCGACTGATTGGTGACTGGCTACCCACACCAAAGAATGGCTTGGTCGAAAAACACTTCGAACACCTTGGTTTTGAATTTGTCGACGACCTCCCGGATGGCGGGACCCGCTGGGCTCTGGATATTGCCAGCTACAAAGCGCCCGAACTTCCGATGGCCCTGGCTGGCGCCGCCGAAACGGTCGACGCTTTGGCCAAAGCAGAAATTTGAGCGGGACGAACGTAATGGCCGATCTTGCTCAAATGCTTGAGGGACGCGATCATCTGGCCCGGTTGACAAGGCTTGTTACCGACGCCTGGCCGGAACACGCCGACTATCTGGCAAAGAGCTACGCAGTACGGACACCATCGTTGCTCGACACCAGCGATGAGATGGCCGAGGTAGTGCTACGCTTGGCCGGTGACCATGCGGAGCAGGTTGCGCAGGACTATCGCTGGCTGTGCGACGTCATCCGTGAGGAGGAGTTTAATTTCGCGCGCACCGACGCCTATCGGTACTCGACTTTCGCCGAAACGAACGAGCACGTTTACTCCGATGATGTGTTCATGCAGCGCTATATGCACGGCCTGCTGTATAGCCACGTCCTTTGGTACATGCATCTTTCTAGCCTGCACTTCTTTCTTGGCAGGCTGGGGGCGCGAGTAAAGCCGAGAGGGCGCATGATGGAAGTGGGGTCGGGACATGGACTGCTTATTTACTTGGCGCTTACGCGCCTTGGCCTCAGCGAAGCGGTGGCCTGGGACATAAGTCCGATCTCGCTCGAGCAGACGAAGGCGGCGCTTGCACAGCTCGGCATGGGGGACCGCGCCAGTTACGCCATCCAGGACATGCACAAAGTCGAAGCGGGCAGTGAGAAATTTGACCTCATTATCCTCTCGCACCTGCTTGAACATCTGGAAGAGCCTGTCGAGGCTCTGAAGAAAGTCCGCAACGCTGTTGCTAGGGGAGGCCATTTGTTCGTGAACATCCCGCTCAACGCTCCGATGCCCGATCACCTTCAATTGCTGGGGGATCCCGACGAAGCTGTTCAGATGATGTCTGACGGAGGCTTTCGCGTGCTCGAGATTGCATCGCATACGACTCAAGCCACCACGCTGCCGCGAGCGCTGAAGCGGAAGACCGCCGTCACCTGCTCGATCATTGCCGAGCCGCTTTAACAGCGCTGTGTAGCTAGGGTGTGAGCGGTGCTGTTTAACTCCATCAGCTTTGTCTTTGTGTTCCTTCCGGCGGTTGTCGGCGGTTATTACACGCTTGCCATGAGCCCCCTTGCGGCATTGCGGCGCCCATTCCTTATTCTTGCGACTCTGGTGTTCTACGCGTTCGCTGGCCCGAGCTTTGTCGCCTTGCTTCTTGGCTCAGTGGTGCTGAACTTTATGGTCGCACAAGCCATCGCCAGACTCTCTGATAGAGAAAACACCAGAAGTCTTATCGTAGCGCTCGCGGTGATCGCGAACCTCCTGCTTCTTGGGTACTTCAAGTATTTCAGCTTCGTGCTGGAAGCACTAAACGGCATCCTTGCCCTGGAGTTCGCCATTGAGCGGATCGTCCTCCCACTAGGGATTTCTTTCTTCACCTTTCAGCAGATCGGCTATTTGGTTGATGTCAGCCGCGGACGCGTAAAGGCTGCCAACGCTTTGGACTACGCGAGCTTTGTGCTCTTCTTTCCCCAATTGCTTGCCGGGCCAATTGTCCAATACGCCGAGGTGATCGAGCAGCATCGGCGCAAACCCGCCTGGCAAGAAGTGGGCCGCAACATATTAATCGGGCTGACAATATTCGCCATCGGATTGTTCAAAAAGACCGTCATTGCCGACACGTTGGCGCTCTACGCGCAACCCGTCTTCAGCGCGGCTGCTGAGGGTGAGCCGGTTGGTTTTCTCGACACATGGATTGCCGCTTTTGCTTACACCGCACAGGTTTACTTCGACTTCTCTGGTTATTCCGACATGGCAATCGGCACCGCGCGCATGCTCGGCATCACACTACCGCTAAACTTCCTGTCGCCGCTTAGATCTTCCTCCGTGGTGGAAATCTGGCGACGCTGGCACGTTACCCTGGGGCGTTGGGTGCAACTCTACCTCTTCCAGCCGATCTCGATGCCTTTCGCCCGCGCGGCGGCTCACCAAGGGTTGGGCAAGTACGGGACACTGGGGCTTTGTGTTGTCATTCCGACGATGATTGCCATGCTAGTCGTCGGTGTATGGCACGGGGCCGGCTGGACCTTTGTGGTATTCGGTCTGATGCAGGGCGCTTATATGTCAATCAACGAGGCGTGGGCGGCCTATCGCAAGAAAGCGCGCAAAGCCCGCAAGAAAGCGGGCGCTGGCCCTCCAATTTGGCACGGCCCTTTGGCTCGTGGTGCGACGCTTGTCGCCTTTGTCTTTGCCATTCTTCCATTTGGATCCCGCAGCATCCAGGCGTTGAGCTCGCTCGTCATGGCATCGCTAGGCGGGGCGGAGCTGATTGTGACGCCGACCGACTGGCCATTCGGGGTCGGTACAGCCATGTTATGCGTGGGCCTTGCTTATGCCGTTATCTATTTGCTTCCAAATTCGCACGAGATCATGGACCGCTTTGAGCCAACGCTGGATTGGAGCAGAGATTTCTCCAAGCGCGCACCAAGCCCGATCCTAGTGCGTTGGGAAATCTCGCTCGGCTGGGGAATCGCGACGGGTCTTGCGCTTTTCGCTGGCATCGCGTTCATCATGCGCGGATCAGCGGAATTTATCTATTTCAACTTCTAATCAAGCGAAGGCGACGTGAGGTGGGGCAACTCGAAGCGACAACGGACACCGGCGACGTTACATCGTTAGGGCGCCCGTGGCTCATGTTGGGCGTTGTTGGTCTGACGCTACTGGCCGCGCTTGGCCTTAGCCTTTTTCTGCCACACGACCGCTACACGCGCTACCAGCAGCTTGGCGACACCCTGCATTTTCGATCGATTTGGGCCTATGAGCGTATCGTATACGATCCCGCTCCGATCGATATCGCAATCCTTGGAAACTCGCGCCTACGCGCCGGGGTGTCTGCTCCGGGAATGCAGGCAGCGTTGTCCAATGCGCTTGGGCGCGAGGTTAAAGTCGTGAATCTCAGCCTACCCCAAGAAGGTCGCGACGCGCACTACGCGTTGGCTAAAGTGTTGTTCGAACATCGGCCGGAGGTGCAGCTTGTCATCCTTTCCGCAATCGAAGAAATGCCGCGCCAAAGCCACCCAGCCTTTGGAAACATTGCGGACCCGCTCGATGCGCTCTTCGCCCCTACATTGATCAACCCATCCTATGGCGAGAACTTAGCGTTCACGTCGTTTAGGCAGCTCTCGCTTGCCGCAGAAACGGCATTACCAGGAGCCTTTGGTATCAAAGGCTTCGACAATGCCAAATACCTCGGTACCGACTTCGACACGACCACTAGCTATATGTCCGCGACGGGGAACTTCGTTGATAAGGACACAATCTACTCTGCGGAGGAACTGCGTGGACCGGCGCGAAAGCGGATCGCCTCAATCACCAAGCCAGTTCTGCCTGAGCTCTTTGCGGCCAACGAATACGCCGTGGAATACCGCTACACCAACGCGATAGCGCAATTGGCTGAAGATAGGGGTGCGCGAGTTGGCTTCCTCTACCTGCCGGTGTTCGAACATCAGGCCCCGCTCGCACAGGAAGCGTTCTACACCAAATTGGGACCGGTTTTCTCGGCTACGTGCATCGCAGACCGGCATGAGATGTTCTCTGATTATGGGCACATGAACCACCAAGGAGCGCTGCAGGTCACCGACTATTTTGCGTCGGCGTTGCTCAGCCAACGCGACCTGCTCGGTATATCTCCGTCTCGCGCCCAAAGGCTCGAGCGCGCACCAAAGGTCTTTACGATATGCCCGTGACCGCGCCGAAAGCATCGCGCCCATCAGTTCCTTACCCGCCCGTCCTTCATTCACTGACTAGCCTGCGCTTCTTCGCAGCGGCCTGGGTCCTGCTTTTCCACTTCAAGGAGTTTTTCCCTGGCACAACGCTCCAGTCCGCTTCCGCTGCGCGACTTGGATATCTGGGGGTCGACTTCTTCTTCGTCCTGTCCGGATTCGTTCTCGCACTCGTCTATATGCCCAAGATCGACGATAGCCGCTTCGACTATTGGAGCTTCCTTGTGCGGCGCGTCGCGCGGATTTATCCTCTGCATATCCTGACGCTGGTTGTTACGCTGGGCCTTTCACTGATCGGGCTTCAACTCGGTTGGGACTTTACCGTCTGGAACATGGCCGATTGGCAAAAGCGCGAAACCGGCGAGATTCTGCGAGCTCTATTTACCCATCTCACGCTCATCCACGCCTGGGGCTCGACCAATGGGTTGCTGTTCAACTTGCCTTCCTGGTCCATCAGCGCGGAGTGGTTCGCCTATCTTCTTTTCCCGGTCTTCATCATCGCCTGCGCTCGCCTGATTTCTCGACCGATTGCGCTCGTTGTCTTCTGCTCCGTCGCGCTGGTTGCATTGGACATGGCCAATACGATCGCAACGGGGCACTCCCTTCTGAAGGCGACATGGAACATCGGAGCCTTGCGCATCATACCGACCTTCGCGCTTGGGATCGCGCTTCATAGGCTTGGACAAGCTCACAGCTTGGGGCCTCGCGGATCCCTGCTAGCGTTCTTAATCGCATTGGTCGTCTTGACTGGATTAGTGGCCTTCGAGACGAGCGAGGTTATGATCGCGCTGTGCCTTGCCGCCATCGTGTTCCTTGCCGCTGATGCGGAAAGAAATGGGCATCTGAAGCAGCTCTGCAATCCTTTCCCGGTTTTGCTAGGTGAGGTGTCGTACGGGGTCTATCTGTGGCATTTCCCCCTTGGCATCTTGGCGTTCGACGTAGTGCTGGCGCGGCGCGGGGATGTCGGCTCAGGCACCGCGCTCGTTCTAATCGCTGCCGTCATTGCAGCGATCACTGCAGTGTCTTGGGCAAGCTACAAACTCTTCGAAGTCCCAGCGCGTTCAGCTATCGTTTCCGCCGGGAACGCGCTGGGCACACCGTCTCATTTTACCCCCAGAACGCCACCTAAGGACGATTAAGGCATAACATGTTTGCGCAATACACTTTGCATCATATCGGCGTCGTCTTTCCTAGCATGGAGGACGCCGAGCGGCATATGGAAGTGTTCGGTCTGGTCGAGGCTTACCGCGGCTATGTCGAACCATGGCATTCTTGGTGCATTTTCGCACAGCAAGCGTCGGGGGCGGCCTTGGAGCTAGTGGTTGCGGATGGAGGACCGCTTCTCAAGTTTAACAAGGGCATTGGCGGTGTGCATCACTACGCCTACGCGATCAACGATTTCGCTGAGGCCGAGGAATGGTGCGCGAAGAACGATTTGAGATTGCTCGAACCTGCTCCAATCAAGGGCGCTGGCGATTTCCTATGCAACTTCATCCACCCGGTTTCGACCCGAGGTATACAGATAGAGTTGGTGCAGGAATTGAACTGAAACGCACCATCTAATCAGCCGTGCATTGGCGTGTATGGTAAGCCGAATTTGGCAAGCCTTTTGCGCAGCCGCGAGTAGAGACTGTTTCGTTGCAGGCTTGAATTGGTGTGAACAAAAGGCCCCTCGGGAACTGCATCCAAGCCAAGAAAATCGCCTAACTCCTTCCACCCGTGACCCCGTTCCAACCACAGCTCTAGCAAGTCTTCGGGGCGATCGGCAAAATAAGCACGGACGGCCTTGTTGTGCGAATCATACACGTCCCGATAGCGAGCCTCATACCCCACAGGAGCTGGTGCATCTTCGCCATAGGTGAGCTGCTGAATATGATATGGATTGGCTCCAAAGTGCCCAGCGATAGAGGCGTACCACCGGTCAGTATCGCGCACGGTTAGGATGAACTTAGATCCGGGAAAGGCCTTGTCGAGCTCACGATACATGAGCGGCCATGGCATGTCTTCGACCGCGTCATGTTCGGCTGCTATCTTCAGGCCGCGCTCTACAAAGGTGGCGCGAAGTTCATCCAATTTGACATCCCGCCCAAACACCCCTGCGACGCGGTATCCTAGACCGGCTAAGGCGTCGCGCACGGAAGATGTGCCGGTCTTCTGTAAGCCAACGCAGAAGACCTTGGGTGTTTGGATTGACGACGAAGTCTCCACAGTCAGCGGAACTGCTCCTTTAGCACGCCATAGCGGCTGGTTTGTATCCCTGAGCGAATGACTTTGGCGGGATTACCAGCCACGATCGAATTCGAAGGGACGTCTTTGTTGACCACCGAGCCTGCGCCAACGATGCATTGGTCGCCGATGCGCACTCCAGGGAAGATCAGGCTGTGCGCGCCAATAAAGCAGTTTTCGCCAATGTAGGTGTCTGTCTTGAGCGCGCGGGATTTGTCATGCGCAAGAACCGAAGCCCCGAATGTAACGACAGTGTTAGCGCCGATATGAACGCCTTGCGGGTAGGTGCGGTCCAGCTTGGCGCTCATCGAAACGCGGACGGTGGGGTGGATATCCATACCCCAGAACTTGTTCCAAATGAACACGCGCAAACGGATGAAGGCGAGGCGCGCCGGCATAAGCTGATTCAGGCTTGGCATGGTAAAATGTCTCGTCCAGCGTGATCGCCGTATGGGGAGGGGACGGTACTAATCGGTGTGATGGTCATTGCAAGCCTCCCGGCAAAGCTGACAACAGCTCTCCTTTGCTCAGAGCGAAGCCTCCCTACTCTAGGTGGGAGTTCCACCGTTCGTCATCGAAAACATCCCGATAAGCCCGGTTTGCGGGCGCCTGTTCGGCCGACGCCAAGACCGTGGTCGAAGAGGATTGCTTTGTCGCTGGCAGCCGGAGCAACGCAGGCGGTTAGCCTTTGCCGATAGCTTGGCGGAGACGTTAGGCGGCCCTGAAGCGCTACGCCGAGGTCGGGGGCGTTCCAATCAGGCGAAGCCCGCGGTATCTGGCGGCATCGCTCCTGCGGTGCAGTGACCATTGCGCTGGCGCCACCCACACCTCGGAGGCTGGCGATGCTTACATCTCAATGGCGCCGGAAATGAGGGGCTGGCGCCATCGATCCGACAAAGTGGGACGACGGCGAAGTCTCGCGTTTTCTTCACGATCAATTTTGGCTAAGCCATGCGTCTAGCTTTCGTTAAACGGGCCGCTGGGCGAGCTCCGTCTCGCAGGGGTTTTCGCCATCAAGACTGGCAGATTAAGAGCCGATCTCTTGCTTGGGTTGGGGCTACGCGGAGCCGGCGCGGTGTCCAGCTTCGCGCTGGCATGGATTCTCGCTCAACAGTTTGGCGCGCGCACAGTCGGTCTATACCAGGTGGGCTTCACCACCGCGACCCTGCTGGCGGCGATTGCAGTGCTCAGTCAAGACACTGTTCTGGTGCGTGAGATTGCCCCACTGATTCAGAGCAACAAGCTGGGTGAAGCGGCACGTCGCTTTCGCGGAATTCGACAGCTGGCGCTGGCGGGGGGAATTGTGCTCGCCTTATTGGCGGCGTTGGTGGCTTTCCCGCTCGCACGCTACATTCTCGGCGACGTGGAGGTGGCCCCTTTTATCATCGCTCTTGCGCCAGCCGTTCTGTTGTTGCCCCAGATGCGCATCCATAACGCGCTGCTACGCTGCCTCGGTCAAGTCACCTTGTCGCAGACGTTGGAGGGCGTCTCCTACACCACTTTTGCTATGATCGGGTTGCTGGTCCTTTGGCAGTTGGGCGATTGGTCGGTCCCGCTTGCAGCCCCTGTTCTGGTCACAACCGGTCTTTTGATTTCGGTTTCGATCGGAGTGTTCGCCACCGCCAAGCATCTTGATCGCTGGCCGAGCGAAGGGCCCCTCATCCCAGCCGACAAAACGTCAGGCGCGTGGATTGCCGCAGGCCCGATCATCGCTCAGGCGACCAATTGGCTTATACTGCTGGCGATTACAGCTATGCTTAGCGCCGGCGATGGCGGCGTCTTCCGGATCGCCGTTCTGACCTGCGCTCTCATGCAGCTGATCAGCACCTCCTTTGGAACCATGGCTGGTCCCTATCTTGCCCGCGCATCGAACGCTGGCAATTTGGGTCAAATCCGCAGCACAGTTCTTGTCGCCGGGGGTATAGGCGCTGCGATTGCATCCCCGGTAGCGCTCTTGGCTCTTCTAGCGCCGGGATGGGTGATGGGTCTTTTCGGCCAGGAGTTTGTGGCCGGCTCGAATGCCCTGCAATTGCTTGCGATCGCGCAACTTATCAACGTAGCGGCTGGCCCTGTAGGTGTTGCTCTGGTGATGCAGAACCGCGAGCGAGTGGTGCTCTGGGTTGAGCTGGGCTCAAGCGTCACAGCGCTCGCTTTGACGGCCGTCCTCCTGCCGGTCTGGGGGTTAGCCGGGGCCGGGACTGGTTTGCTTGTCGCGGCCATATTGCGGAACGGCACGAACTGGCTGTTTGCTTGGTTCAGCAAGCCCCTCGCCCGCACCGACTTGCCAGAGTGATCGCATCGATCACCTCTTAAGAAGCGGACGCCACCAATCTTCGCGCGCCAGATACCACCGTAGAGTCTGGCGTAAACCTTCGTCAAAGCCCCAACGCGCGGCGTAGCCCAGTTCGCCGCGGGCCTTGGTTTCGTCAATCGCGTAGCGACGGTCATGTCCGGCCCGGTCAGTGACGAAAGTCTTGAGATCTTCGCTCTTACCGCCTCTTGCAGCGGGAGCATCAGGAAAGCGATCGGCCAGTCCCGCAATCTCTTCAAACGCAAAGTCAACTTCGCGACAAATCGAGTCGATGACGTCCATATTGGGAAGTTCGGCGCCACCACCGATGTTGTAAGTATCTCCCGCGACGCCCTTTTCTAGGCACGCATCAATGCCACGGCAGTGATCCTCAACATGGAGCCAATCGCGCACATTCATTCCGTCGCCATAGATCGGAAGGTCCTTGCCCGATAGCGCGTTCAGTAAGAACAGAGGGATGAGCTTCTCAGGATACTGATAGGGGCCGTAATTGTTCGAACAATTGCTAGTCGTTACATTGAGACCATACGTGTGATGATAAGCGCGCACCAAGTGATCGGACGCGGCCTTGGAGGCGGAATAGGGCGAATTCGGCGCATAGGGCGTCGTCTCGCTAAAGGCGGGGTCGCCTGCCCCAAGCGATCCAAAAACCTCATCGGTTGAGATGTGGTGAAATCGATGATCCATACCATCGCCTTCGAGCCACACGGCGCGCGCAGCCTTCAACAAAGCGTTGGTCCCGAGAATATTTGTATTTATAAAATCATCTGGCCCGCTGATTGAGCGGTCTACGTGGCTCTCCGCTGCGAAGTGGACCATTGTCGTGATCGTACGCTCGCGAAGCAATGTCTCGACCAATTCCTGGTCGCGGATGTCGCCTTCGATCAGTTCCACACCATCGGTCCCTTTAAGCGTCGACCGATTGCCCGCATAAGTCAGCGAGTCGAGGACAAGGACGGCGTCTTCGGGGTGTTGCCTGTTCCAATAATGGACGAAGTTGCCGCCGATAAAGCCAGCTCCGCCCGTGACTAGCAGGTTAGCCAAGGGACTTTTCCTTTTTGAGCATCAGGCGGAGATTTTCGCGCCAATGGACCGCGGGAGTGCGCAGAGCCGCAAGCGTTGCACGACAATCCAAGAGTGAGAAACGGGGACGCGCAGCGGGCGTTGGATACTCAGCAGTCGTAATCGGCTTTAGTGCCGGACTGCTCGTGAGCAACCCTTGTGCAATCGCCTCTTCTGCAATGGCAACCGCAAAGTCATACCAGCTCGCCACACCTGCGTCGCTATGGTGATAGGCACCGCTAGCTCCAACCTCCACGAGACCCCAAATAGCCTGCGCAAGGCCGGTCGCCCAGGTCGGGGCACCAATCTGATCGGCGACGATCCCCAACTCATCGCGTTCCTGCATAAGTCGGATCATGGTTCGCACAAAATTGGATCCTCCTGCTTCGTAAACCCACGCGGTGCGGACTAGCAGATCGGTTGCGCGGAGGTGATCCTCACCCGCCGCCTTAGTGCGGCCATATGCCGAAAGTGGTGCGCGCGGATCATCCGGCGTATAGGCACGCGTTGACATTCCATCGAAGACAAAGTCGGTCGACACGTGGACGACCTTGCCGCCTTGTTCCTCCATTGCCTCCACCATGATAGCCACCGCGTCCGAGTTGATGGCATGCGCCAGATCTTCCTCGCTCTCCGCCTTGTCGACTGCGGTGTAAGCCGCCGCGTTTATCAACACGTCTGGCGCCTCAACCACTAGTCGCGCGCGCAGCATTGCTTCCTCGGTAAAATCGACGTCGTCGATGTCGATCGCGTTGAGGTCTACACCTGGAGGCGCGGTGCGTTGCAGAGCGCCGCCAAGCTGGCCATCTCCGCCGGTAATCAGCACTTTCATGGCGCTCGGCCCTCCTGCGGCCACGAAAACCCAAGACGCTCGACAGCGTCGGGAAACGCTTCGCGAAACGCCTGCTCTACGCGCGGGGTGAAATACTGCTGCCACTGGCCCGACGACGGATTACGCACGTGGCGGCTGCTCATACCCGGCCCCGCCAGCGAGAAGTAGCTAAACAGACCAACAAGCAGATCTTTCTCACGGTCGGTTAGAGGCCAGGTGGCTATCGCTCGACCAAAGCGCTCGGCTGACCCGTCGCCAATCAATTCATCATATCGCAGTTCTTCCATAAGCGGACGTCCATATTCCCATGCGAGCATGCTGCGAATGTTACGGCCTGTGCTATTTCTGATCTCGAAAAGGATCCGCTCTTCGGCGTCAGGCAACGCCTTGATAGTTTCTTGATAGGTGCGTCCTTCGAACGCCTCCATTGGCTTATGGAGCCAAGGCTCTGTCGACCTAACGTGGTAGAACGCGCTCGAGATGAGGACATCGCGCGGATCGCGCACGACGTGCAGACCAAAAGTCTGCTCAGGAATCCGCGTCCAATCGATGGCCGACTTGTGGTCGATCAAAACGTTGCACGAATAGTCGAGCTTGCCACCTGGCCCCAGATCGAAGCTTCGGCTGGTTAGAGCCGCGAAGGACCGGAACACACGCGACAGGAAAACCGTTAGAACCTTATGGTGCGTCGCGACGACGATCTTCCGCTCTGACGGCGGACTGTAGGTGCGACGGGCAAGCATCAAAGGCACGGCGTTGAAAGCCAGAACCGGCGCATGACGCGCTATGTGGCCAGCCCAATAGACTCTGTCGAGAAACTCACCGGTCACACGAAAGCCTCTATTGTGGCGAGCGCTTGGCCCATCCGATCCTTCTCCGAAACGATCGGCTCTAAACCAATTTCTGGCCATTCCACGCCAACGTCGGGATCGTCCCAAGCCAGCGTGTGTTCGGCTTTCGGCGCATAGGGAGCGGTGCACTTATACATAAAATCTGTGCCATCACTAAGCGTTAGAAAGCCATGCGCGAAGCCCTCAGGCACCCAAAGCATGCGCTTGTTCTGCGCGCTGAGTTCGACGCCAACCCACCGGCCGAAATACTCTGACGACCGTCGCAAATCGACAGCCACATCGAACACGGCGCCCTGCGTTACCCGCACCAGCTTGCCCTGCGGTCCCGGATTCTGGAAGTGCAACCCTCGCAACACTCCCTTCTGGGAGTGGCTGTGGTTGTCTTGGACCCAACTCATATTAAGGCCCGCTTCTTCAAAATCACTTCGGTTCCACGTTTCCATGAAGAAACCGCGCTCATCGCCAAAGACACGCGGTTCAATGATCTTGGGTCCCGGGATCGCGGTCTCGATGACTTGCGGTGCGGATGTCATCTCTAAAATGCCCGGCTTTCAAGTAAGGCAAGCAGATACTCTCCATATCCCGACTTGCGCAGCGGCCCGGCAACGCGGATGAGCTCTTCATCCGATATAAAGCCCTGTCGCCAAGCAATTTCTTCCGGACACGCGATCTTTAGACCCTGGCGCTCTTCGGTAATTCGAACATACGTCGCAGCATCGACAAGGGATGAATGCGTGCCCGTATCGAGCCATGCGAAGCCGCGGCCCATAATCTCAACAGACATCGTGCCTTCTGCAAGGTAAAGCCGATTGAGATCAGTGATTTCCAGCTCCCCACGCTTCGAAGGCCTGAGATCACGCGCACGCTCCACCACGCTGTCATCGTAGAAATAGAGGCCTGTCACCGCGTAATTTGACTTAGGCTCCGAGGGCTTTTCCTCAATTGAGATGGCTCTGCCGGTGTCATCGAACTCCACCACGCCGAAATCTTGCGGATTGGTGACCCGATAGGCGAAAACCGTAGAACCGCTCTCGCGAGCGTCCGCACTTTGGAGCAGCTGCGGCAGGCCGTGGCCATAAAAGATGTTGTCGCCGAGAATGAGAGCACTCGGGCAACCCGAGATAAAGTCAGCTCCAATATGAAAGGCTTGGGCCAGACCCTCAGGCCTGGGCTGCTGAGCGTAGCTTAGACTGACACCAATATCGGAACCGTCACCCAGAACGCGCTGAAACTGAGCTGCGTCTTCAGGGGTGGTGATGATCAGGATATCTCGTATTCCGGCGAGCATCAAAGCGCTCAGCGGGTAGTAGATCATCGGCTTATCAAAAACAGGCATTAGCTGCTTCGAGACACCGCGAGTCAGTGGGTAAAGACGCGTTCCTGACCCCCCGGCCAGGATTATCCCCTTGCGAGGCTTTGCCACCCTATTTTCCTTCGTGATTTCTCGACATATCGCTTGTTTTGCGCATTGCAGTATGCCCTAGTAAGGTCAATCACTAAGTCGAAGGCTCTCGAAAGCCTATTCCAGCGAACGCCTTTGCTCATCGGACAGCCCCTAGCCAAGCTCAAAGAATTGCGGCATCGCCCACTCAGGAGCCAATCCAATGGGCAGTTTTAGGGTAACATTTTGCATATGAACTGTGCAGCGGCTGCCTTCTCCATCCAAATTGCTCTGCTTGCGCAAACGGCGTATTTTCGTACTGGGTTTCCGGGCCTGAACCGGTTGCTATGAACCTCGATTTTCTCGTCAGACGAGCGTGGCCCTATCGTGGTGAACTTGCGCTGATTTGCGCGGTAACGCTCCTGAGCTCTATCGCAACTCTGATCGTGCCATGGCTCGCCGGTCAGCTGCTTGGTGGGCTCTTGGGGGAATTGGACATAAGTCTCCCGCAAACTGTGAGCCTCTTGATCCTTGCTTTGCTGGTTATGACTGGGCTCAACATCGCTGTTTCCCTCCTTTCAGAACTTGCGTCGGGTCGAATTTTGGCAGGGCTTCGGTTGGAGGCCTATTCGCATGTCCAATCGATGCCAGTGCAATCGCATGAGCAAGCGCATCTTGGTGATATGCTGGCGCTCGTCACCTACGAAGTGAAGATCCTGAGCACGTTTCTTACGAACACGCTGGCGACCATGCCCTCGAACCTGTTCACTGCCGCTGGAGCGATGGTGCTCCTGTTCATTCTCGACCCCGCAATGGCGTTCATCGTCCCCCTCTTGGTCCCGATCTATGTCCTCGTGTTCAAGCTCACAGGTCGACGTCTCAAAAGGCTCTCTAGATTCGCCCGCAACGCTGAAGTCGAGGTTTTTTCCCAGGCCGAGACGGATCTTGAAATGCTGCCGGCTGTAAAATCGTTTGCCCGAGAAGACGCGTATCGGCAGCAATACGCTGAGAGGCTCGAAGAGGCGCGCCAAAGGCAGCTGGCGCAGGCACGCGTCGCCGCTCTTGTCGGACCGATCACAAGCCTTGTCGCGGGCCTTTCTGCAATTGGTATTCTGGTCCTTGGAACGTTGAGCGTGTTAGGCAACGAAAACCCCAGCCCGAGCGAGCTCTTTGCGTTCCTATTCTACGCGGCACTGCTAACCATGCCAGCCGGAAATCTTGCGAAGATCTATGGCGAGTTTCAATGGGCTGGCGGGACTCTCGCCCGCCTGAGCGAAGTGTTGGCGGCACCAAGAGAGGATGGCTACCAGAAGACTGCGCAAACCGGGCGCGCTAGCGGCGCGATCACCTTTGAAGGCATACGCTTTGCCTATCCTGGGCGAGGCCTAGTCTTGAACGACATCGATTTAAAGATTGACGCCGGCGAGGTTGTGGCACTCACGGGGCCAAATGGGGTTGGCAAATCAACTTTGGTGCGACTGCTCTTGCGCTTTTACGAACCCCAGAAGGGGCGGATAACCCTGGACGGCGCTGATATTCGCGACCTGAATGTACAACACCTTCGCCGCCAGATTGGCTATGTGCCGCAGCACGCGTTGCTTTTTAATGGATCGGTAGCCGACAACATTGCCATGCGCGCGCCCGATGCCACCCGGAGCGCGATAAGAGCCGCCGCGCAACTCAGCGGGGCCTGGGACTTCGTCAAAGACCTCCCCGGAGGTCTGGACACAGTCATAGGGGACAAGGGGGTACGTCTTTCGGGCGGGCAAAGACAACGGGTTGCGCTGGCCCGGGCCATGTTCGCTGATCCGCCAATCTACATTTTTGATGAAGCAACCAGCATGCATGATATTCCCAGCGAGGTTGCCTTTGTCGAAACGTGCATCGAGGCTCTGAGCGATAGCACCATCATCTTGATCACTCATCGACCAGCAAGCTTGGCACTCGCTGATCGAGTGCTGGTCGCGTCGGCGAAAGGCTATCGGACGTTGGATCAAGCCGAAGTTGCGGGGTTGCTCGAGCGCCCTGCCTTAGACAATGTGAACGATTAACGTCGCGCACGCGCCAGCTCAGGCTTACGACAGGGCTGCAAAAACAGCATCGGCATGAGGATGCTCTTTAGGTCTTAGAAAGGCTACGGCGATGGAAAACGCCTAGTCGGCAAGGCGCTAAGCACGCTTTCACCTTTTCCTCGTATCAACACGTTGCATTTCATGCTGCACTGCACTATCAGTGTTGGGCTTGAACTTTGCACAGGGCTGACACGATGGTGGCAAAAATATCTCGTCTGGTGATGGCCTCCGCTGCGGCCAGCCTTGTCTTCGTTCCGATCGCGGCATCGGCGAACACTCGTGCAACTGACAACACCACCGTGTACGCGGCCTCCGCCCCGGGCAAGGGCCGCGAAGCTGAAGGTGAAAAGCTAGTTGCCCCCGGTATTTTGCTCGCCATTATAGCGGCTGCCGCAGCCGCTGGTGTTATCGTTATTATCGATGACGACGACGACCAGTCGCCTGGCGCTAACTAAAGAGCGGCAACCTCTCTTTCATTGGGTTTTTGGAACAGGACGCTCGATCCCTTGTGGATTGAGGGTCTTTTTTTGACTGGTGCTTGACTTGCAAGAGCGACAGCTGAAGGCTCGAACGGTCGGGAGATCATGGTGTCATCAGCCACAAACGCTCTGAGAAAGTCCATGCAGCGCGGCGCGCCAAGGGATGCGCCACGCCGAGTTAGCGACACCTTACCTGCGCCGACTGATCGCGTTCTTTGGACGGTCGCAGCGATCATCTTTGTGGCCATGTGTCTTGGAGGGGGTGGAGTTCGTTACGGGCTGAACAATCTTGTCGTTCAACTTTGCGCACTTGGTTTCCTTGCATTTTATCGCGATACTTTCCTTGGCTTTTGGCGTCGGGCGCCGCTTGCCTTGAAGGCGCTCGTTCTCGCAAGCTTGGCTTTGCCGGTTTTGCAGCTTGTCCCCCTTCCCGAAGCGATCTGGTCAGCGTTACCTGGTCGAACACTCGCCGCTGATGCGCGCGCTGCGATTGGCGAGATAGGTTGGGCTTCGTTGAGCTTAGACAGCGCCCGGACCTTGGTTGCGTTGAGCGGACTGATCGTTCCTGTCACTATACTGGGCCTCGGTTGGGCTATCAGTCGCGACCAAATCCACTGGCTCGGATGGCTTGTGGTAGCCTTTGGACTCATAAACCTCTTGGCGGGAACAGGCCAAGTTGTGAGCTCCGAAGAGCTCACCTCTTTCTACCCCGAAACGAGCATGCCCGGAGTTTTGTTCGGCGCCTTTGCCAATCGCAATTCAACCGGGCTCTTTCTTGTCGCCGGTCTCACCTTCGCTTCGCTTTTGCCTTCGCCGCGCATCCACCCTCTCGTTGGGCCTGCGCGGATCGCGGTTTGTGTGCTGCTCCTCCTTGCCATCATACTCACACAATCGCGCACGGCCCTGGCACTTAGCCTGGTGCCACTGCTTTTGGTCGGAGCGAAACTCGCACTTGAGAGCCGGCGTCAATCGTCGCATGGATACGCTGGCAATCAGCGTAGTTGGCTGATCGGTTTAGGCACATTTGGCGCCCTTGCCCTGGCCGCCGGACTTCTTGCTCTTGCGCCGGGTCGCTTGAGCGAAACGCTTGATCGCTTCAACTCCGACGCGAACCCTCGCGCCTATATCTGGGAGGACGCGCTATACTCCAGCAAGCGATATTGGCCCGTAGGATCTGGGATGGGGACATTCGACGAGGTCTTCCAAGTCGACGAGTCCCTCGAAAATATGACACAGCGCCGGGCTGGGCGGGCGCACAATGATTATATCGAAGTGGCGATCGAAGGCGGGCTAGTTGGGGTCGCTCTGATAGTGGCCTGGCTCGCTCTGTGGGGCTGGCTAACGTGGCGGGCGCGATCCTCTTCACAGCGATGGGTTGCTTGGAGCGGATCCGCTATCTTGCTTACCATCGCGCTGCAATCGATCACGGACTACCCCCTGCGCAATCAGACCATGCTTGCCGTTGGCGCGATAGCTTTGCTCTTGCTAGCCCGTTGCGGATCGACTGCGGGCGTGGATGAGGAGAACGACCAGTGATGGGGCGCTCGCTTTGGGTCGTTGCGGTTTTGGCTGTCGCGGTCGCGACCACTGGCATCCAGCTTGACCGCAAGACGCGCTATGTGCCCACAATGGCGAGCGCCGTGCCAGAGCCGTTCCGTGCCTTTGCGCAGCGTCATATCGCGACGCAGGCGTTGCTCGACAAAAAGCGTGAACTGGCACTCGCGGAAGCGCGCAGGCTTGTCGCACGACGTCCCATGCCAGCGGCTCACCTAAGGTTGCTTAGCATCGCCGAGTTTGAAGCAGGAAACGTCGAGCAGGGTGGCTATCTTATTCAGCTGGCGGCTAGGCGCGGTTGGCGAGATCGGCCGGCGCAGCACTCAATGTTCCAGCTAGCGCTCGCAGCGGGAGACCAAGGCGAAGCCGCACGCCGATTTGCGGCCCTCTTCGTTCGGCCAAGCGAAGAGGAGGCTGAACTCAGAGCTCTCGCCGACGGTCTTTTTAGCGAAGACAGTGAAGAGGCCCGCGCGGTGTTCGCACAAATTGTTGCGGGCGCTGAGCGCTGGCAGGGTGCGTATTTGCGAAAGGCGCCTGTCGTTCTTCCATCAGATGCACTGATCGATGTGACGAGCCGCGCAAGTAAGGCCGGTGGTGTATTCGATTGTATAGAAGGCTCGCGCAGTGTCGAGCGATTGGCAAAGCGAGAACCGGCCACTGCGCAAGCCTTTCGACGGGCGCTTGGCACCTGCTGAGCGCCGCGACCCACGCACGAAAATCCGCCGGAGCAAACAGTTTGACAAAGTCATTCAAACTTCCGAGTGTTGAACTTAAAGATATATCGTAGAGTGGTCTTGGCTTAGGATTCATGAATAGAAGCACACTCATTCTGACCGCGGTCATCACAATCGTTGTCACCATGGTGATAACACTGCTTTCGGTTACGCATGGCGGCTTTGCCTCGGGTGAAAGCGAAGCTGGCAGCGCTTTCATCGGCCAGAAGGTTACGACCCCGATCCTTATTCACCTTGTTACAGCGGGTGCAGCCGCGCTTTTGGGACCGGTTATCCTCGTGCGTCGCAAAGGCAACAAGGTCCATAAACTGCTCGGCCGCCTCTGGGCTGTGCTGATGATCGTCACGGCAATCTCCAGCGCTTTCATATACTCGCCGGGAACTGGCGTTGGCGGCACCGGGTACAGCTTCATACATATCTTCACCATCTGGACACTTATCAACGTGCCGCTCGGTGTTTGGGCCGCGCGGACAAAGCGCATTCGAATCCATCGCGGAATGATGGCCGGCCTTTATGTTGGACTTTTGATCGCTGGCGGTTTCACCTTCATTCCCGGCAGATTACTTGGCCATCTTGTTTTCGGCTGGTGAGAGCCCTTCGGTGCTTCTATGCTGACAACGGACTGAGTAGCGAAGGAGCGCGACAGATGTGTGAGGAAGCCAAACTCAAGGAATGGGCGCGCGAAGCTATGTCGCGGCGGCAGTTTGCCGCGCTGACGGGTGTTGCGGCGGTTGCAGCTTGCGCTCCCGAGGCAGCCAACAGCCAAACATCCGGCGCGACTTCCGCGATTGAGCTCACAGAAGCCGGTGTCACATTCGATACGGCGGATGGCACTATGGATGCCTTTTTCGTTCACCCAGCTGAAGGAAAGTATCCAGCTATAGTCTTTTGGCCGGATATTGGCTCAATCCGCGAAGCAAAACGAAACATGGCCCGGCGACTAGCAAGCGAGGGATACGCTGTCCTTGTGCTCAATCCCTATTATCGCGATGTGGCCGGGGAGCAATTCACCGATTTCGCCGACTTTATCCAGAATGAAGGTTTCGCCAAGGTTCGGCCTTGGCGCGGAAAGCTTGATGCGGATTCAATCGGTCGCGACGCAGCAAGTGCGGTCGCCTGGTTGGATGGGCAGCCTTCGGTCGACACAGATAGGGGCATTGGCACGCAGGGCTATTGTATGGGCGGGCCTTTCACGGTCTGGAGCGCTGCCGCGGCGCCAAATCGAATTAAGGCGGCGGCAAGCTTCCACGGGGGCGGGCTAGTGCGCGAAGACTATGATAAAAGCCCACACAAAGTGCTGGGCAACGCGACAGCCGCCTTCTTGATCGCGGTCGCCAAGAACGACGACGCGAAGGCCCCGGATGACAAGACCACGTTTGCCAAGGCAGCCAAGGACGCCGGGCGCAAAGCTACGGTCGAAGTCTACGCCGGTGACCACGGGTGGACGGTGCCAGATAGCCCCGTCTACTCTGCACCGGCCGCGGAAAAAGCCTATGCTGACCTGTTGACACTGTATTCAAGCGCGCTCGCCTGATGAGGATCCCAGGGGCGTGGGTTGCTCCGCACCGGCACCGGTTGGGACTGGCGGCAGACCGCGCGCTTCGCGCTCCTTGTTGCGGTGCGCGCTAAGTCCGAAACGGCCGAAGCGGCGAAAACGCGTCATCCACTTATTCAGGAAGAGACCCAGCGGCTTGGGCTCAATGCCCAACTCAGCAAAGGTCCGATGCTCACCTGAAACGGTGCTGCCCGGCTTGAGAAGCGTCCACTGATCTTTGCTCATGGGCGTTAGCGGCAAGGCCGCAAAGAGCGCTGACAGCCTATCGGGCATTGCAATAAATCGTCGCTTGCGCCCTTGCGCCACCGCGATTCGCTGATTAATCGCCATCATGCTGAGCTGTTCCGGCCCGCCAAGCTCATAGATATGGCCGCCGTGCGCCGCAGGATCCTCAAGCGCTATGGCAACCGCCTCAGCCACGTCATCGGCGTAGACAAGCTGGAGCTTCGCCTCGGGGCCAAAGACGGGAAGCACGGGCGCGATCTCGATCATCTGACCGAATAAGTTGAGGAAATTGTCGTCCTTGCCAAAGACAATGGAGGGACGAAGAATGGTTGCATTTGGGAAGGCTTCTCGGACTGTCGCCTCACCCCTGGCCTTACCCCGCGCGTACGCAGCGCTTGAGCTGGCATCGGGGCCGATAGCGCTCACATGAACGAAACCGGAAGCCCCGTTCCCCTTTGCGAGGCGGGCCATGTGACCGGGTGCCTCGCCCATAAGCTTCTCAAGATCGCCTGAAAACGAGCCGACCAGGTTGACCACGTAGTCTGCCCCGTAAAGCGCCGCAGCAACGCTGTCTGCGTTCTGGACATCGCAGCGGGCAAACTGCAGCTGGCCCAGATTCGCCAGCGGCTTCAAGGAATGGCTTCGCTCCGGATTACGGCTAGCGATGCGCAAACGCGCGCCGCGGCCCAGCAGAGATTGGGCGACGTAGTTGCCGATATACCCACTGCCCCCAAAGACGGTGACAAGACGATCAGAGAGCGGGGATTGTGTGGTCATATCAGCGTGTCCCTTACGCACAAAGGGGCGAGTGTTGGTGCGGAACCCCCATGCGTTAAAGCGAGGCGTCGGGCAAGCGTTCCGGAGCCTCACTGTGCCACAGCGCAATATCCGAATGAACCTATTGCGCACGGTGGCAATCGAACGTCTGAAGCGTTGACAGCCCCCCACCACACTCGCTAATGGCCCGCGCCTACCCAGTGAGCTTTGTTCGAAAAGTCTCACTCATGTGCCCAGATGGCGGAATTGGTAGACGCACCGTCTTCAGGTGGCGGCGGGGGTAACCCCGTGGAGGTTCGAGTCCTCTTCTGGGCACCATTTGTTCTTCCCTTGTTCTCTCAGAGAATCTATAAAAACCGCAGAAATCCAAGGGGTTTGGCCCTTGGATCGTTCCGGATCGTCCCACCTGTTCTCGGCCGTTCCAGACATTTTTGCGGGCCTTTTGTGGGCCTTTTGCAAAAGGCCCAAATGAAAAGGCCCACACATGCCTCTGACGGATACCAGACTCCGAGCCCTCAAACCGAAGGCAAAGCCGTACAAGGTCGCTGACGAGCGTGGCCTATATATCGAGGTCACACCCGCTGGTGGCAAACATTGGCGGTTTCGATATCGAATTGGAAAAGCGCAAAAGAAGGTGTCGCTCGGCAGCTACCCTGTGGTTAGCCTCAAGGATGCGCGAGAAGCAGCAATGGAAGCGAGGCAGACCATAGGTTCTGGCGGCGACCCAGCGGTGGAGAAGCGCAAACAGAAGATTAGGGATGAGTTTCTTTCGGCGAGTACTTTCGAGGCGGTCGCCCGCGAGTACATAGAGCAGATCATGGTTCAGAATGGCCGCGCTGAAGCGACTATCGTCAAGGCGAACTACTTTCTTGATAAGCTGGCACCAGCGATCGGAAATCGGCCGATCCACGAGATCGAACCTTTCGAAGTGCTCGCGCCTTTGAAGCGTCTTGAAGCTACTGGGAAGCACGAGACGGCAAAAAAATGTCGATCATTTGCAGGACGGGTATTTCGGTACGGGGTGGCGACAACTCGGTGCCAATCTGATCCAACTTCGCTGTTGAAGGGAGCGCTCATCACGCCAAAGCCGACGCACTACGCCGCCATTCTTGATCCAGAGAAGCTAGGCGGGCTGTTGAGAGCTATCGACGACTTTGAAGGTTACACTCTCACAAAGTTTGCGTTGAAGATTGCCCCGCATGTTTTTGTGCGTCCTGGTGAACTGAGGCATGCTGATTGGGCGGAGTTTGACCTTGATGAAGGCGTCTGGCGGATCCCAGCAGGCAAGATGAAAGCACGGCGCGCGCACGCGGTTCCGCTCTCAAAGCAGGTCATCAGCCTTTTCGAAGAGCTCGGCACCATGATGGGTAAATCAGGTTATGTGTTTCCATCAGCCCGGTCCGGTCTACGTCCCATGAGTGAAAACGCTTTGAACGCAGCCTTTAGAAGGATGGGGTTTAGCAAGGAGGAGGTCACCGCGCATGGGTTGAGGGCGACCGCATCTACCCTGCTCAATGAAAGCGGAAAATGGAGCTCAGACGCGATTGAGCGCGCGCTCGCGCATGGAGACAGTAATGCGATCCGTGGTGTTTATCATCGAGGTAAGCACTGGTCTGAGCGCGTAAAGATGTCGCAGTGGTGGAGTGACTATCTTGATAGCCTCAAGTTGGGCGGTGACTTGGTATTGCTGAAAGCGAGCTAACTCTTGAGCTTCTTCAAGATCGCGCTCATTGTTTGGCGTATGCCATCCATCGCCGGATAACGTTTCTCACATATCCTGGGGTTTCTCGATTTTTCGGAATGCCTCCTGCTCGCGATACGGCACCTGGGCCAGCATTGTAGGCTGCCAATGCGAGATGGATCGCACCGAACTGATCGAGCATCTGCCGTAAATATCTTGCGCCGCCATCGATGTTTTGAGCGGGCTCATGCCGATTGGTAACCCCGAGCTCCCGTGCTGTTGCTGGCATGAGCTGGGCTAATCCAGCCGCCCCTGCTGGGCTGATTGCCATCGGATTGAACCGTGATTCTTGCCAGACTAACGCTTGGAGGAGCCTTGGCGGCAAGCGGTGACGAGCTTCCGCTTGACGGATAAGAGGCTCGTAGAGCGCCTCTTTGAAGCTTCGTTCAATCTGCGATTTCTGACTCCTAGGATCGTGTTGAACGTCCGCTCGTCGGTCTGACGCGCTTTCAACCGACCCCATATCGTGATCGAAAATCTGGAATTCTTGCGCGATTGCGCAGCTTGGGACCGCCAGTCCTAGCGTACCTATCCCGATCGCTATTTTCGAACTTTTCACTGAGCAATCTCTCAATCTTGATAATTCTGGCATTAGAACATATTATGAACGAATGGGTGTAGGAAACCATATGATTGGTTGCACCAACAAGAGGAGAGGGAAGCGACAGAAGGGGCAATTGCGCAACTAAGGAGCTCGCATGTCCTTTTCGAATTCCCATCAGTCTCGCGCGTCGTTTGAGGCAACCGCTTGCAAGCTCTGCGAGAGCCGCGGCGGGAAGTGGTCTGGCACCAAGGGCATGGCCCGTTGTCCAGCGCACGATGACCGCACGCCTTCGCTCGGTGTCACGCTTGGCCGGAAGGCGATCCTCCTGCATTGTTTCGCCGGCTGTGATCAGGAGAGCGTGCTCGCTGCCCTCGCTCGAGACGGGATCGAGACCTCAGCGCTATTCTCGGGCTTCTCTGACGCGTTTCCGGTCCAGCCGGGCTATTCCACCAAGCCATCGGCTGCAGCGCTCCGCATCTGGCGCGATGCTCGGCCGTTTAACCGAAGTCCTGCCAAGGCTTACCTCGAAGGGCGCGGCATCCTCGCCACGTCCCAGGCGCTGAGGTTTCATCCGCGCACGCCGCTTGGACCGAAGGGGCGCGCACGCTTCCTGCCAGCGATGATCGCTGCGGTCAGCCTCGACGAGGGACCGATTGCCATTCACCGGACCTTCCTGTCGCATTCCGGCGATACACAGGCATCTTTTGCCAAGCCGAAACGTGCCCTGGGGTCTCTCGGCAAAGCGGCAGTCCGTCTGTTCGCACCCGCCGAGGGAAGGCTTGGTCTCGCCGAAGGCATTGAAAGCGCGATGTCGGCCTATGCGCTTACCGGGATCCCAACATGGGCAACGCTGGGCAATGAACGCTTCGGCCTGGTTGCCATCCCCGAGAGCGTGAGCGAGCTACATCTCTTCGTCGATCACGACGCAGGTGGAGAACTCGCGGCAACTCGCGGACTGGAAGCCTACGTTTCACCCAATCGCAAAATCCTGATCCGCAAGGTCAGATCGCGAGGCGCAGACTGGAACGATGAACTGCAGACGTGGCTGCTCCGAAAGAGCAAAACTTAGAGCAAAGGGAGCTCCTGGGTCTTTGGCCGCACGGTTGTCGTGAGGCGCAACAAAGACAGGAGACTACTCATGATCCAATCCATTCCCCTCAAGAAACTAATCTCAAGCCCTCGCAACGTACGCAAAACAACCGACGTTCTTGCCGATTTGCAATTGCGGGCTGATATCGTGGCACGCGGGCTTCTCCAAAATCTGGTAGTTCGCAAAGCCACCCGAGGGAAATTTGAAGTCGAAGCAGGCGGGCGCCGCCTCGCTGCATTGCAAGCGTTGGTCGAGGAAGGCACGCTTCCCAAGAACCATGAAGTCACTTGCTTTGTCATCGAAGGCGAGGAAAGCGAAGTGCGCGAAGCGAGCCTTGCCGAGAACTTCCAGCGCCTCGCAATGAACCCGGCCGACGAGGCGCAGGCTTTCGCTGCGATTGTCGAGGCGGGAGCTAGCACCGAGGACGTGGCTCGCCGGTTCGGTCTCACAGTCCGCTTTGTCGAGGGTCGTCTGCGCTTGGCGGGCCTCGCACCTTGTGTCTTCGAAGCGCTTGCCGAAGGTGCGATCACGCTCGACATGGCCAAGGCCTATGGGGCAATCTCGGACACCGATCGTCAGGCGCACGTCTTTGCCGAACTGCAGGATGCCTGGTACCAGATCACGCCTGACACGATCCGCCGCATGGTGCTCGATGCCACTGTTCGAGGCTCCGATCCGCGCGCGGTTCTGGTCGGGCGCGACGCCTACCTTGCAGCGGGCGGACGGATCGAACGCGAACTCTTTGACGACGAAGCCAGCGAGAGCTGGATCGATGTCGCGCTGCTCGAAGACCTTGCCCAGAAAGCGATGGAAGACGCTGCGAAGAGGACCGCTGAAGAACACGGACTCGCTTGGGTCCGACCCACCCTTGGCAACTATGTCAGCCACGATCTCGTCGAGGGCCTCAATCGGCTTCCATGCGAACCGGCTCCACTCAGTGAGCAGGAAGCCCGCGAGCTCAGCGACCTCGAAGCCGACTACGACCGGACGGCTGCCATCCTCGAAGATGAGGACAGCCACGAAAGCGAGGTCGCCAAGGCTGAAGAAGAGCTGGTCTCGATCGACCGCGCGATGCGCGATCTCAACGATCGACCGCCGGTGCTTGCCGATGAGCTGAAGTCGGAGGTTGGAGCGTTCCTTGTGCTCTCTCGGAACGGCGAACCGGCATTGGTGCCGCAGTACTACACGGAGGCAGAAGTCATCGACGAGGATGACGGAGCAGTCGAACCGGTTGATGCAGGTGCTGATGCCAAGCGCAAGAGTGGCGCGCTTTCACAGCGACTGCTCGACGAGCTCGCCATGCAGCGGCGCGATATCCTGGCGATCCACCTTGCCAACGATCCCGCACTTGCGCTGGACTTCATGGTCTTCACGCTCGCAGACGCAGATGGGCATGACTGGCGCGCGAAGAAGGCATCGACGCTGGTCGGCTCGGTCGCATCGGGACCGATGGCCGGCTTCGAGGCCAAGGATGCGCCCGCAAGCGCAACGCTTGCTGAATTTGCCGCTTCGCTCGACGAAAGCTGGCGTTCCGGTGAGACGGATGTCGAGCGGTTCGAACGCTTCCGCGCATTGAGCGATGAAGCACGTTCGGTCTGGCTCGGCCATGTTGTATCCCGCACGCTGGTCGCGAGCCTTGCGTGTGAAGGCGATCGCTCGGCGCCGCTGCACGAGATCCTCGGGTCGCTGCTCGAGATCGAGACGGCGCATTGGTGGCGGCCAACGGCGGCGAACTATTTCGACCGTGTGGCGAAGGCACGCACGCTCGAAGCGCTCGATGCAGCAGGCGGCCCCGAACTCGTCAGCCGCTATGCAGGCTCGAAGAAGGCAGAACTGGCGAGCGCAGCCGAGCGTATCTTCTCCGGCAATTTCATAGGCGAGGCGGATGTGAAGACGCGCGCGGGAGCGTGGGTGCCCGAGATCATGCGCTTCGGTTTACCTGAGGAACCGGTCGAGGATGAAACCGCAGACACGACTGTGAACGAGACTGCGAACGAGATTGCCGAGCAGGCTGCCTGACCCCTCCTGACAGGTCCAGGTGACTCGGCGGGCGGTCCGTCCCTTTCGGGACGGGCCGCCTTTCTTCATGTCAATTTGGGCCTTACGCGGACCGTCTGCTTCTGACTAATGAAGAGAAAAAGCAGACATTTTTCTGTCGGCTTGGAAGCTGCGCCCGTATGGTCATCAAAGCAACTTAAGCGAAGCTGTTGCAGCTATCAGGCTAAAGATAGAGGCTCCAGCAGCAGCCGAGACGACACCCTTCCATGCAACAGTGGTGAGTTGTGTCATCTTCAGCCCAAGGATCGTCATTGTGATCGCGAAGAGAAGCAAGGATTTCGCCGCTGCTTGTCCATAGGTAGCAACCGTATCTGGTACGAGAGCCAAACTGTTCAGGCTAGCGAGAATTATAAAGCCCGACAGATATGCTGGAAGTATGAAGGTTCTTATGTGAACTCGGGTATGATCAGCACGCGATCCGATAAGGCTACCCAACACAATGGCGAACGGGATTAGAAGCGCAACCCGTGCCATCTTCAAAACGGTTGCTTGACCGCCGACCGTGTCGCCGAATGCGTAGGCCCCGGCGATAGCCTGGGCTGCATCATGGACAGTCGAGCCAAATAGAAACGCTATCTGCGTATCGTCCAGATGAAGTCTGTCAGCGATGATCGTATTCGCGACCACGGTCGCAGAACTCGCAATTAAAATACCGATGACAGCTGCGACGAATTCACGCTGTTGAATTTGCTTTGGCCCAAGAATAGCGAAAATTACTGCCGCAGCGCTGACCCCGCAGATGGCTGTGGCACCGCCTACTACAACACCGATTGAAGCTGGTGCTCCACTCAGTCTCGAGCCGATCAATCCGCCGAGAAACGCTGCCGTCATGACACTGATTAAAGCAATGAAGCTTGATGAGCCTAACTCGATCAGTTGCGAAGCACTGAATTGCAATCCTAAGAGCGCGACTGCAAGTTTTGTCGTAAGGTTACCGATTGTCGCAGACGATGCTCGCAGTTGATCGCGTTTCGAAGCTATCGTAGCCGCAAAAGCAAACAGCAATACGATCCCAATTTTCGATCCGTAGCCCTGTTCATGAACTAGATGTGCACCGGCGACGATCGTGACACCGATAATTGCAGCTACTGCAAGGCGCGCCGCCTGTCCCGAAGGTAACAAACAGGACCGCCGTGCCCAAGTTGCGGCCAAGCCATCCTCGTCGATTCCTCCATCCTCCGCGCGCTTGTTACTCAACAGCCTAAACACTGAGGTTCGCCAACGCGCAATGGTTTGAACGAGTCCCCGAAGCGATCCGCCAGCATAGTTAGGACATCGTCGGAAGTATCGTGTCCGCCCAGAAGAAGCCTGACATCGTTCGCCTCTGCCCAATCTGCAAAGGCATCGACGTCGCGCCAACCCACCGGATCAAATGGACTTTCCCCCGAGGCGAAATAACGCTGCGCATCTACCCCCAAAAACGACAATCGGCCTTCGGGTACAGGGAAATGGAGATCGCCGACAATGGCATAGATCGGTTCCTCGAATGTTTCCTCGATGCGGCGGACGAGCTTCTCAATCGTTTGGTGTCCACACCCGACGATGACCACGAGGCCACGCCCTTCCAGATTGATCACCATCGCCTGTTCATCAATGCGTCCCATGAAGAGCTGCCGACCGATCGGCCCTGTCGTCGCGATACCTGGAGCAATTCTGCTTGGCTGGAATATTTCCGTGACAGGCCGAGGTTCGGCCGGCAACGCAGTCGGCGAGACTACCGGCGTTTTGTCGCCGTCTGCGATAAAATCGAGCGCAAGCCGTCCGTCTCGCTCCGCTTCCACGCCGCCCATGTGGTCACGATGCCGATGTGAAAGAAAAATCAAATCGGCGTTCTCGAGCTTTCGGCTCATAATCCGCACGTTGCGCTCCAAGGGACTGCGGGCATCATCGCCTTGGTTGAAACCGGCGTCGAACAGGATAATCGATCGGTCTGTTTCGATTAGCAGGCTGACCCCTGGTTCCGTCGCAAACCGGTGGTCGCTCGCATGCCAATTTACGAGAGGAGTGATGGAGACCGACCGGGCGGCTGTATCGAACTCCACCGGAGCCATTTCCCGATCCGACCACTGCGCCTCTACTTGTTCCGCCCCGGTGTGATGGCGAACGAATAGGAACGCGATCACGGCAACAGCCGCAATCACTAGCAACGCAATCAAACGGGTAAACAACCTTATCGCGGAATACATCGCAGAATTCACGGTCCGAAAGCTGTTCCCACGAAGAGCTTGCCAGTACCATCCATGACACCGACGGAGCTTCCGGAAAAGAACGCCCCGCTGTCCTGCATAAGAGTTGCCTGCTCACCGTCTTGTGGATCGAGCAGTGTAACCTGTGACGGTGAATGGGCAGCTTCGTCGAACTGATACCCTTGCGCGAGCGTCAGAAGCTTGGGGTGCCCGGCGACAATAAGTTTGCCGTCGTCGCGCAGCGTCAGATTGTCGACCGCGAAGGGTAGGGAAATGCGTTTGGTCCGCCGCCATTCGCCTGTTTCGTTGATCGCATACATCGAGACTGCCCTGCCGACCAGCTCACCGACATAGGCTTCCCGTCCATCGTGAGACAGTTCGATACCGTTAGATGAAAGAAGCCCGTCGGCAACTATCTTCATCCCGTCGGAGTTGATGTGTGCCACGCGTCCAGAAGGTGATCTACGCGCGCCTTCCCAAATCTCCGCGAAGGTACCGGCAGAGCTGGACTTATCGAGCGTTACAACCGCGCTCGACGAACTGAGGGCGTGAACGTCGTTCGGATTGATGAAACCATCGGCTGTCAGGCTTCTCTCATGGATCAGCCTTTCCTTGCCGGTTTCCCCATCTACCCGGTAGATCTCTATCGAATGCCGTGGATCTCCGCGATTGGCCAAAAAGAGGCGAAGCACGCCTTCGCTATCAATGTGCAGGTCTCCTCCGAAGCTTCGCAGACTATCTGGAAGCGGGACCTCTAGTTCGCGCGCGCCGACAGGATCGCTGGGATCGAATGCGAATACTTTTCCGCGACCAGGTCCCCCCGCACGGAAGGATCGACGATCCCCCCCGATCGCGAACGCGGTTGGCAAAGCCGCTTCCAACAGAATGTCTTCTGCGCCGGGCATACCTTCGATCAGCTGACAGTGCTGCGACGCATCTGAAGCAATGACCAGGTTTTCGCCATTTGCTGCCCGGACACTAGAAACGAAAGCGAATGCTGCGATGACAGTTCCGAGCAACAAGACGATAGCAATACGCCAAAGAACGTCTCGACGAACCGAAAAACCATCGAGATCGGCGACCATGTCCTCCGGAAGTGGCATCGGCTTGAGGGGGTGAACGTTTGCGCCGCCGGTGTTCCCCTTTGGCACCCAGCCTAAGGCCCAGCCCAGTGGCGTGGCAGCGAGCCGCCTGATCTGTCCTGATATCTCGGTTCGATCTCTGCGTTTTCGTGCAATCTTCAACATGCGCCAGTGCGTTGTCCAATGGCGTGTCAACCAACGCTGCCCAAGGATGTGGGCGCGTTCAAGATGCGCAAAGGCCGCATCAAGGTCATTCTGCCGCTCGGCTTGCTCCGCCTTTTCCAGTTCCGCGAGGAAACGCCGCGAAAGGTTTTGTCTGTTCATGCTTGCCCTCCGTTTGACGTGAGGACTTTAGGCTCATCTGCAGCTCGATTATTGAACCAAACGCTGACTATAGCGCGTGCGCCCTTTGCTACGGCTCTCGCATCGCTTCGCGGGTCTTAGCGGGGGTGATTCCAAGCGTCCGGCGCATGGTTCGGATCAGGTGGGCTTGGTCCGAAAATCCTGCGTCGTATGCTGCTGCCGATGCTGAGGCTCCCCCGGCTATAAGCTGGCAGGCTCGCCCCAAGGCCGTCCACAGTCGCCATGTTCCGAGCGTCATCCCGATCTGCTCGTTCGCAAGCTCGCGTAATCTCGCCGGAGAGATCTTCTCACCAGCTGCCAGTTCGGCAATGGACAGTTGCAGCGCGTCAGGCCCGGACAATGCTGTCATCACAGCGCGCAGTCGCTTGTCCAGTACCGGCGAGCTTCTTCGCCTCATTGTGCGGCGGATCGCGGCCTTTGAGTTCTCGTAAGAACCAGCGTCTTCTGGCGGCAACTCATGCTCCAGATACCTGCCAATCGGACTGTGCGGTTCGATAAGAAACAGGGTTGCGGCATCGGTGGCCAAAAGGCGGTGAGCGATATTAGGACGAATAAAGACATGAGGTCCGCAGATGACGGCACCTCCCTCAAGCTCTACCGTCAAATTCTGTGTCGCAAAAACGACCTGATACGCGGGGTGAATATGAAAGCTGTTGTCTCCGGCGCTTCCAGAGAACTCAACATAACCATCGCCAAATCGTGTCGTGCCTCGCCAAGTCATTGTCTCATCATAGAGCATTTAATCAGTTTGTCGTATTCTTGCCGGCCCGCTGTTTCCATGTGGGCACCCGCCATACGCTCAGAAGCCCCTGTCTTTGGGCAAAGATGCGATCTGTGGACCAAAGCTGGTTGCTCAAATCTGCAACGCCAAGAGGACGCTGTTGTAAAGGCGAAGGAACGGCAGCTTTAGGGCTGAACTGATGAAGTCTCGAATGTCGGAAATTGGGGCGCATATCCGACATAGCTGAAGGAGAGGAGAGAGAGCTTCGTTTTTCCTGAGCCGGGAAATCCGTGTCCCGGTCATCAGGAGACCTCCAATGATCAAGTCCCGCCGCACTGCTTTAGTTTCTCCAGCTGCGCGTATCACCGCCGCCATTATCGAAAAGCTAGAGCAAGGCACCAAGCCTTGGGTCAAGCCGTGGCGTGGCTTGCCGCTTTCTCGCCCGCTGCGATCATGTGGGACGCCGTATCGCGGCATGAATACCTTCTGGCTCTGGATGGTTGCTGATGCCTGCAGCTACGCCTCACCATACTGGATGACATATCGCCAGTGCCAGAAACTCGGCGGCCAAGTCCGCAAAGGCGAAAAATCGACCATCGCGATTTTCTACAAAAGCTACACCAAGGAAGTCGAAAACGCTGAAGGCGGGCAGGACACGGAGAGCCGGCGCGTGCTGAAGGCCTATTCAGTCTTCAATGCCGACCAGTGCGATGGCCTCCCCGAATTCTACCGTCCCAAGCCACTGGTTGCCGCGCTTGAGCCCGAAGGCCGCGAAGAGCGGCTCGATGCCTTCTTCGCTGAGATCGACGCAGACTTGCGCCATCACGGAGCCCAGGCATACTACGAGCCGCTGCGCGACCGCATCACCATGCCGCCCGCCGAACTCTTCGAAGCCTATGACCAATACTATGCGACACTCGCGCATGAGCTATCGCACTGGACTGGACATTCTTCGCGACTCGATCGAGGCCTCAAGAACCGCTTCGGCAGTGATGCCTATGCCGTCGAAGAACTTATCGCCGAGCTGTCCTCCGCCATTCTTGGTGCTGAGCTGGGATTGCCCGTCTCGCATCTCGATCATCATGCAAGCTACATCGCGTCCTGGCTCAAGATTCTTAAACAGGACGAGCGCGCAATCCTGACCGCGGCCGCAAAGGCGGAGGAGGCAGCCACTTTGCTGCTCGAAATGGGCGGTCACCAATCGAATGGCACTGAGGCTGATGTCGAACTTTCTGACGCGGCCTGAATAGGAGACTGAACTTGAGCAACTCCGTCAGCCAGCCAGCACGTACTGGCACTTGCCTTCACACCAAGTCAGTTCGGTCTAGCGGAGCGCTCCCGAGCCGATCCTGGATCACTCCCAGACAACTCCTGCGCCACTCCGACACGATCCCGCACAGCCTGTTCGCTGGTCCTCGTGCCCTGGACCGGTCAGGTCCCACAGCAACCCGCGCAAGGCTGCGGCCCGTGTGGCCCGCGCCAGCCTTGCCTTGCGGGGTTTCCCGCTGACGCGGTGCGGTGGTCCCTTGTCCCGGTCCTTTTCGGACACGGCGAACAGGCCCGCGCGGAAATTCCTCCGTCGGCATTCGCCGGTCTCAGGAGGACTAAAGATATGTATGACAGTTTCGCCACCCAGCTTGCCGGCCTCGATCTATCCGGCTTCTCGATCACGCCTGCCCCATTCAACGAATCCGACTTCCCTTGCGAGGACGCCATGTCTCACACGCTCGGAGCAGTCTGGTCCGATCTGTTCGCGCTGTTTGCCGACACCGCGCTCGAGGCCGACGCCGAGGATCTCGCTTGGGGCTTCGTCAATCTCTTTCACCGTGCAGCCAGCCGCAAGTCGACCCAAGTAGATCGGGCCTCGGATGAAATCCGCGCCCTATTGGCATCCGCCGACGGGTCCGAAGTGCATTCGTCAAACCTCGAGGAACAAACCCTGCGTGCCCAGTCTGCTGAAGCCAGCATGCAGGTGTTCGAGCAGATGCGTGAGGTCGCAGCAGGTCTCTATCGCGACGAAACCGGTTCCTCGTGGAAGCCCGTATCGGGATCGCGTGCGCGCCACTCGAAGAACATGACATCGGCCGTGATTGATGCCCGCGACTTTTTGCGCGTACGCAAGGAGCGTCGTCAGGCTGCACATTCTCCCGAAGGTACTCCGGTGGTCTTTGCCGGTGGTCGCAACCGTTTCGAATGCGAGGCCGACGCCAAGACTTACGCGGCAAACATCTGGGCTACACTCGACAGGGTGCGCGAGGTCGTTCCTGACATGTTTCTCGTACACGGCGGCGACGGCAAAGGAGCCGATAGACTGGCTGCATCCTGGGCTGAGCGTCACGAAATCCAGCAACTGACGTTCGGGCTTGAGCGCCGCCTCGGGGCTCGAGCAGGGTTCAAGCGCAACGAGCAAATGCTTGGTCTCAGCCCTCGCTATGTGGTGGCTTTTCCGGGCAACGGCGTGACCGAACGCCTGGTGATCGAGGCCAAGAAGCAGCGCATCACGGTTGTTGATCGTCGCGGGCCGTTGGGCACTAGTCCCGCCTGACGGGGAAAGAGCAACTAGACCTTTCGGATGATCAATTCCCAATCGCCGAAAACGGGCGGCCCTGTTCAAGGCCGCCCATGAGGCAAAGAACTCATTGCTGTTCCGAGGCCTACGGGTCGCAATGGCAGGGGAGTACCGAACGCAATCAATTCGACTGTAGGGTTATGAAATGCCCGAATAGATACGCCTCTGAACAGCTTCATTGCTCATCGCGCGTAACCAGCGCGCCTGTGTAGCAATCTTCCGGGACGGACGCGGTTGCTGAAAACTGCGGCGCAGCACTTATCGTTCCCGCATCCGATTTTCCAAGCTACAAGATCGGCAATGCAACTTGATGATCTCCTCCTTCGCTACTTTGCCTCAACAAATTTGTCAGAGATTGCGCCCGATACTTTGGCAGCCGGCATCGAGCATTGCCGGGTCGACCTTGGCCTCCAGCAAGACAGGGGCAAGCGCTTTGCACTGTGGTCGTTCCTGCACATGTTCGGGTCCGCCCCCGACCTCGACGTCGCGTTCGAGAACGAGGAAGACCGGGAAGCAGCCCGCAACTTCATGGATCTCCTGGCGGCATCTGGAGGCGATGGCGTAGGTTGATTGTAGCGCGATCACGCGAGCCTTCAGACCCGCACCCGATACCCATCCGGCTTTCTTCGCGAACAGTCCTGAATCAGGTCAGCTGAGGACGGCAACCCGTTCCTTTACGGCCGTGTTGGCAGCTGCGCTGCCTGCCCGCACCACCCGTCATGAACAGGTTTCCCTTGGCCCCCAGACGATGTCTGTTGGCCTGCGGTGCAGTCCTCCCATGCCCTGCTTCTTTGGCAAGTTCGCAAGCCGGAGATGGTCTCCGGTTTGAGGAACTGAAGGAACTTACATCATGACCAATATCGCAATCCTAACCGGCCGCATCGCCCGCGAGCCCGACACCCGCGAGACCAAGGGCGGCACCAACGTCACCGGGATCACCGTCGTCACCGATCGCCCCGCGCGAGACAAGGATGGCAAGACCTACAAGGACGAGAACGGCTACACCGCCAAGGAAAGCGAGTTCCACCGGGTGACCTGCTTCAACGGCCTCGCCAAGACCGTCGGCCAGTACTGCACCAAGGGCCAGCTGGTTTCCGTCCAAGGCCGCATCCACTACACCCAATGGGAAGACAAGGACGGGGTCACACGCTACGGCACCGAGATCCTCGCCGACAAGGTCGACTTCCTCTCAAGGGGCAATGGCTCCGGCGAGAACGACGAGAACAAGGATGCTCCCGAAATCGACTGATCTCAGCCATCCAGCCTCCCAAGAAAGGGCTCTGTCCAAACCGGACAGGGCCCTTTCTCGTATTCATTATCAGTGGCTTTGAGCTGTGCCTGATGCGGAGGCTTGCTTTTGAACCAGCCGCTTTATGGCTTCCTCTTCACCGAGTTTTCCAAGCTCAGTTGCAACTTTCGATAGGCTCCTCTTTGAGAAGGTTTCTAACCCCGTTCCCAGAATAACTTGGCCCAGTTCAATGGCAGCCTGTTTCTCGAGTTCTTTCTGACGTCGGTCGAGTGCCAGCCTGTCGGCTTCCAGTTTCTGGAGTGCGGCTACAGCGCTTCGTTTCGATGGCATTGAGGATACTTCTTTCTTCCCCTCCGATGACCCTCTCCTCGACTGACGTGGACTATCACCCGTCCTGTAGGAAAGCGATTTCCCCTTGGTTTTCGCGAACACCTGAGATCAAAAGGGAGGGGAGTTTGGCTCACGGACTTTCAAGGATGATGGGCGTGCAGCCGGCGCGTCAAGGACGGCGGGGCCCCACCATTTTGCCGTCCCTTCGCTTCGCTGCAGTCCGACAAAATCGTTGCCCCCACCGCCGCTTGGCGGTCGCCCAGCCGGGCGATCCCTGACCCGCCAACCACACTCCCATCCGCCTTCCTGCTGTCGTCTTACCGACAGATATCAGGAGGATTTCATGACTGCACTTGCATCGATCCAATCAAACTCGAACAGCTACTTCGAAGCACTCGCCACCGCCGAACGGCGGGCGCTGCATAGCTTCTTCGACCAGCACGTCGTGGAAGATGCCGATCTCGGATACTTCGCTCTGGACGAGGGTGACTACAACGCCTTGCCGGCGCATCTGGCCAGCCGTGTGGTGCACACGGTGCATGGCGCCATGCTCGACGAGTTCTGAGCTTACAATAGGGCGGGAGCCGGTGACGGTTCCTGCCCTTTTTTGTGTTCGCCGGAGGAACAACAGGGCGAGATGAGGAGCGGTGCTGGTGACGCGCTCGGTCCCGCACCACCTGCGGCGGCGCTCCTGCGGGCGCGGCGTATTTGGTCCGGGCCCCGCATGCACTTCTGAGCGCCAACGGGTCGAAGCGGCGCGAGGCTGACGGGAGCGACAAACCCCGCTCCCTTATCTCGCACGCGCTTCTTTGCCGTCAGCTTATCAGGGGTGCTTCTTGGTTGGGATACTTGCGTTGGAACCGTCCTCTCACGGACCAAGTCAGTGGTCTGATCCGTTGCTCTCGCTCCATAGGCATGGATCGTACCATGTCCCCTTGGAGTCATTCTCGATCGTTTCTGGACTAGACCTCGCAGTGGGAAACGGTGGCACACCGTACGCAGCGGGGCTGGCAAGTAAGATCATGAAGTTTATCATGAATTTGGCAATGTCCACTTCTGTGCCAGTCGTGTGCCAATGGCTTTATCGACTGTGCCAGAGTGTGCTGAATTCACTTAGCACATTGAATTTCTGTCCTAATTTTCCGGTTTCCTACACCCTATTGCCCGTGCCAGAGTGGCACTTGCTTTCCGAGGAGTGAACCGGGTTCTTTTTAGTAAAAGGAACTTGGATTCATGCAAAGACATCATCGTTTTGTGACCTATGTCACGCCTCTCATTGCCGAGTGGATTAAGACTCAGGCTGATGAGCGGCGGGTAAGTTCAAGCATCGTGATTGGCGATTGCATTTTTGATGCCTGGCAGCGTGACACCGAAGCCGATTTGAGGACGCCAGCGACCGATCCGGTTCGCCAGAACATTTTCATCACGGTAGCTTTGGATGCGCTACTCACGCACCATTCTGTGCTCGATCTACGCGAGCAGACGGTTGCAGCCTATCAGCGCCGGCTGGAGCGTTTGGGGCTCGTTGCGCCGCGCCCGCAAGGGGGCGGCGATGAAGCATAATCTCGTCAACTTCACTCGCGGAAGCCAGCTGCTTGGGCACTTTGGTTTCATGTTTGCAGCCGGGCTCAAGGGTCCGCTCATCATCACACTGCTGGTGATTCTAGGACTCATCTATTGGGAGGTAACAAGCAGCCTCACTGACCACCAAACCTACCTTGTCTGGATGCACATCTACTCATCCTTTTATGGGTTTATGGAGTTCGATCCTGACAAGCTTGTGAACCTCACGTTGGCTGATGGAAGCATCGTCGCGTTCCCGATCAGCGTAGTCACAGAATACCCGCCCATGAAGGAGGCAATGACCGCATTTGAGGGGGCGGTTGAGGCTGCGCTTGTCACCTCGGCGTGGGGTCTCGTTCCTGCCTTCATTGCCTTTTGGTGGGTCGCTGAACATTTCGGTTGGCGCTCCAAGCAAAGGAAGCATGTGCGCGGCGCATCGCTTGCAAGCTTTGCGGAACTGGAAGGCGAAATAGACGATCACAATCGCCATGAACGCGCTCGCGAATATGGCAGCGATTTGGGATGGAGGTGGCGGCTTGCAGGCAGCAGCGCGTTAGCTTCAGCCGGTCTCTACAGCCCCGCGCACCTTGCAGGTGTGAGCTGGCCCTGGCGTAAAGAGCAAAGCCACACCATGCTGGTGGGCACGACAGGCACGGGCAAAACGGTCGCCCTTTTCGAGCTCCTTTCTGAAATCAGACAAAGAGACGAACGTGCGGTCATTTTCGACCTGACCGGCGCCTTTATTGAGACCTTCTTTGATCCCGAGCGCGATATCATTTTGAACCCATTGGATACACGCTGCCCAAGCTGGAGCGTCTTCGATGATTGCACATCGCGCGCGGAGTTTCATGCAGCAGCGGAGTCGCTTGTACCCCATGATGGAGGCGGTTCGGAACAGTTCTGGGTGCTCGCTGCGCGAACCCTATTTGTTGAAACATGTATCAAGCTGAAGGAAGCAGGACGCGGAACCAATGCCGCGCTTGCCGATGAATTGATGAATGCAGATCTCTCCGATCTGCACCGCCTGGTAGAAGACACAATGGCTGGACCGATCAGCACGCCGGCTGCTGCTCGCATGGCGGAATCGGTCCGCGCCGTCTTCAATGTGAACGCAAAAGCGATGCAAATGCTGCCTCAATCAGGGGACGCTTTTTCGGTGCGGCAGTGGGTGACTGGCGAAGGAAAACCGGGCTCCTTTCTGTTCCTATCCGCGCGCTATGTAGACATGAGCGTGCTCTCACAATTGCTGACGCTGTGGCTTGATACAGCGATCAACACGCTGATGACGGGTCGCCGGACGCGTAACCTGCAACTGTGGTTTCTGATTGATGAGCTCGGCGCGCTTCACCGCCTGCCGTCGCTCGAAAAAGGTCTGCAGACCGCGCGCAATTTTGGCGGTGCTATCGTGACGGGCGTCCATACCTTCGCGAAGCTCAAGGAGGTCTACGGCGAGAACATGGCAATGACCTTGTCCTCACTTGCCAGAACCAAACTGATCCTCGCCACTGCCGATCGCGAGACCGCCACATGGTGCTCCGACATTATCGGCCACCGCGAGGTTCGCGAGATGGAAGAAGGGTACAGCTATGGCTACAACAATGCGCGCGATGCGGTCAGTCTGACGCCGCGTCGGCAGGTGGTTCCGCTGCTTTTGCCTGATGAGTTTATGGGCCTTCCAAGCCTTGAGGGCTTCATCAAGTTCCCTGATGGTTTTCCGGCGGCGCCTGTCTCTTTGCAACCCCGAGATTGGCCGCGCCGGGTCGAAGGTTTTATCCCGTACGAGGATGCCAAAGGACCAACGTCAAAGGCAAAGGCTGAAACTCTCAAGGAAGACGAGGAGACTTCCAAGGTTACGGCGAATGAGGACGGAGAGGAAGGAGAAGACGGTGGCGATCTGCGCAAGATGAAGGAAGCCACGGATCGCAAGCGTGAGCCAGCGAAGCGTCCCAAAGCGCAGTCCCGGGCGCGTGACAAGAAGGCAAAGACTGCCAAGCAAGAACGTTCGAAGTCTCGCTCTAAGACAACCCTCAAACAAGCTGTAGAAGCCTCGCCCAAAAGCGAAAGAGCAGCCTCTTCAGGCAAAGCACAAGGCGAGCTCCCGCTTAGGGAGCAGCAAGTCGATGACCGTGAATCAGACGCTCTGAAGAAGCCTGCGCCTCGCACTGATCGGCCCGATCCTGACGCCGCGCAGCGTGAAGGTGAGCAACGCGCCAAGACGGATAAGACGCTTCAAGAAGAGCAGCAGCGCTCGCTCTTGGGCGGCGCGGCACGCGAAGAATATGATCACGATCTCGGCGACTTCGACGCTGAGATGTGATGACCATCATCGGGGAGGATCGAGGGACTTGAATTGTGTGAGGCCTGCCCATGCTCTCCGTTGCCAATGTCCGCTCGTCCTCCGCAGCGGCCAACTACTTCGCATCCGACAATTATTACGCCAAAGCTGATGCTGATCGCTCGGGTGAATGGCTCGGTGAAGGCGCAACGCGGCTTGGTCTAGAGGGGAAGGTAGACGCCAAAGCCTTCGACGCTTTGTTGCGCGGTGAACTTCCCGATGGAACGCAAGTTGGCAACCTTGGGCAGGCCCATAGGCCGGGCACCGACCTTACATTTTCTGTTCCCAAGAGCTGGTCGCTTCTTGCGCTTGTGGGCAAAGATGAGCGCATCCTCAGCGCTTATCGTGAGGCGGTTGTCGAAGCGCTTCAATGGGCGGAAAAGAACGCTTCCGAAACCCGCATCATGGCGCAGGGCAAGGTTCAGACCCAAAAGACAGGCAATCTGGCGATTGGGATTTTCCAGCACGACACCAATCGCAATCAGGAACCCAATCTCCATTTCCACGCCGTGATCGCCAATGTGACACAAGGAAAGGATGGTAAGTGGCGGACGCTCAAGAATGATCGTCTATGGCAGCTCAACACCACGCTCAACTCCATCGCGATGGCGCGCTTCCGAATGGAAGTCGAGAAGCTTGGCTATGAAACCGGACCAACTCTCAAGCATGGCAATTTCGAAGCGCGCGGGATTTCGCGCGAGGATGTCATGGCCTTCTCTTCGCGGCGCCAAGAAGTGCTTGCAGCGAGGCAAGGTCCAGGCCTTGAAGCTGGGAGGATCGCTGCACTTGATACCCGCTCTGCCAAAGCGCCGATCGAGGATCGCGATACGCTTGGAGGCATGTGGCAAGAAACCTCGCAGTCCATTGGTCTCGATCTAAATCCCATGGTCGAGCGTGCGCGTGTGCGCTCAACCATGCCTGAAAAGCCTCATTCGGGTTTTGCGACACTGGTGGAACGGGGACGAGCTCTGCTTGGCAAGTTTGCGAGCCATGTTCGAGGGGTCCCTGAAGATCCATTGGTGCCAGCCTCGGTGCTTAAACAGGACAAGCGAACGATCGCAGCCGCGCAGGCGGTTGCCTCAGCCGTGCGGCATTTATCGCAGCGCGAGGCCGCATTTGAGCGCGAAGCGCTTTACAAGGCAGCTTTGGATTTTGGGTTACCAACGACCATCGGTGAGATCGAAACGAGAACCCGCGCCTTGGTCAATTCTGGTCATCTTGTAGCGGGACGCGGCGAGCATATGGGCTGGCTCGCATCGCGAGAAGCGATTGAAACCGAGGAGCGCATCATCGCCGCAGTTCAGGCGGGAAAAGGAGAATCTGCGTCTGATCTCAACGCTGAAGAGGCAAAAACCCGCGTGCAGGCCTCAGCCGAGATTGGGCACGGCTTTAGACTGAATGACGGCCAACTCTTGGCTGCGCGCCTTATCTTGACTTCATCGGATCGAACCGTTGCGGTGCAGGGCGTTGCAGGCGCTGGGAAAAGCAGCGTGCTTGGACCGGTCGCCAAAGTGTTGGGCGAAGAGGGACGGCCTGTCATCGGCCTCGCAATCCAGAACACGCTCGTCCAAATGCTGGAGCGCGATACGGGGATTGAATCGCACACGCTTGCCCGCTTTCTGGGTGGCTGGAAGCCATTGCTGGATGATCCCTCCAATCGCACGCTCAAAGCCCAAGCCAAGCAAGCGCTCGGAGGCGGCGTTCTCGTTCTGGACGAAGCTTCGATGGTCGCCAACAGCGACAAGGAGAAGCTGGTGGCGCTCGCAAATCTAGCGGGTCTCCATCGCTTGGTGCTTATGGGCGACCGCAAACAGCTTGGCGCTGTCGATGCCGGCAAACCCTTCGCGCTCTTGCAAAAGGCCGGGATTGCGCAGGCCCAAATGAATACCAATCTGCGCGCGCGTAATCCTGTTGTTCGCGAAGCTCAGGCCGCTGCGCAGAAAGGTGATGTTCGAACTGCGCTTGCCAAACTTGAGCCCCATACGATCGAAGCCAAAGGCGATGGCGCGATTGTGGCTGCCGAGCAGTGGCTTTCTCTGATGCCAGAGGACCGAGAGCGTACATCAATCTATGCCTCGGGGCGAAGGATTCGCTCAGCTGTCAATGACGCGGTGCAAACGGGCCTTCTTGCCAGCGGGCAGATCGGGCCGGAGAAAGCTGAGCTGGCTGTGCTGGAGCGCGTGAACACCACTTATGAAGAGCTGCGCCATGTTGCAGCCTATCAGACCGGCCGCATTCTTGAGGTTTCAAAAAGACAAAAGACGCTTGGCCTTATGCCGGGACAATACCGTATCTTGGGCAGCGATCCGAAACGCAAGAGGGTCACTTTGGAGAACGCTCGCAGAAAAAAGTTCAGCTTCGATCCTTCGCGGATTAGGGCCGACAAGGCCAATGACAGTCTGGCTCTTTTCAAAGACCGACAGCTTGAAATCCATCGTGGCGACAAAATTCGCTGGACGCGAAATGATCACAAGCGAAGGCTGTTCAACGCTGACCAGGCAAAGGTCATTGCCATCGATAAGGGCAGGGTCACAGTTGAGACCTCAAAGGGTGAGGAAGTGACGCTTGGTAAAGACGATCCTATGCTGAAACGCATTGATCTCGCCTACGCGCTGAACGCTCACATGGCTCAGGGCCTCACCTCGGATCGCGGGATTGCTGTCATGGACAGTAGAGAGCGCAATCTCTCGAACCAGAA
>CALCCG010000107.1 GCA_937899785.1 uncultured Erythrobacter sp.
CACCATCGCCGATTTCACCGTCACCACCAATCGCGGGGAGGACCTCGATCTTGCAACGAAAAAGGGCAAGGTCCTGCTGGTCGTGAACACGGCCTCGAAATGCGGCTTTACCCCGCAATATGATGGCCTCGAAAAGCTCTTTCAGGACTTCAAGGACAAAGACTTCGAAGTCCTCGGCTTCCCTTGCAACCAGTTTGGCGCGCAAGAGCCCGGCAGCGCGGATGAAATTGCGGAGTTCTGCAAGGTCAATTTCGGCGTGACCTTTCCGCTGATGGCCAAGATTGACGTCAACGGACCGGACGCCTCGCCGCTGTTTGACTGGATGAAGAGCGAGGCCAAAGGGATCATGGGGTCGACCTCGATCAAATGGAACTTCACCAAATTCCTGATTGATCGGGAGGGCAATGTGGTGAAGCGCTACGGCTCGAACGACACGCCTGCGCGGATCGCCAAGGATATCCAAAAACTGCTTTAAAGCGGCGGGCGTCTGTGGAGAAGTTGCGGCTCCTCAGGCTTTTCAATTGAGCTGTTTTTCCTAAGTTGAAGCGATGGCTTTTGCTCCTTTCGTTCCCTTGCGCGTGCTCTCTTCCTATTCGATGCTTGAGGGTGCGATCGATCCCAAAGCGATCGCCAAGCTTGCCAAGGATCGCGGATTTCCCGCCATCGCCATGTGCGACCGCAACGGGCTTTATGGCGCGGTCCTGTTCGCCGGTGCGGCCAAGGCCGAAGGGGCGCAGCCGATCCTTGGCGCGGGGCGTGGCGTGGCGCGCGAAGGGTCGGAGGGGCGACAGGGCGACTATCTGCCGCTCTTTGCGCAGGACGAGACAGGGTATGACAATCTGTGCCACCTCGTCTCCAAGGCGCATCTGGAACGCCCCTTGGAGCTTGAACCGCATGTATCCCTGGCTGATCTCCAAGGACGCACCGATGGCCTGATCGCGCTGACGGGCGCGGGCGAGGGCGCGCTGACCCGGTTGCTGGTCGAGGGGCAATCCGCCGCTGCCCAGATTCTGTGCGAGCGTCTTGAAACGCTTTTCCCGCAGCGGCTCTACGTCGAAATCGCGCGCCATGGCGATCCGATTTGCGATCGCGCCGAAGACGCTTTGATCGAGCTTGCCTATGCGCGCGATCTGCCGCTGGTGGCGAGCAACCCCGCTAATTTCGCCGATCCGCATATGCACAAAGCGCATGATGCAATGCTGTGTATCGCGGGTTCGACCTATGTGGATGATGAGGAGCGCGAACGGACCAATCCCGAGGCGTTTGTGAAGTCAGCAAGCGTGATGGAGGAGCTGTTCGCTGACCTGCCTGAGGCGACCGCGAACACGCTCGTGATTGCCAAGCGTTGCGCCTACGCGCCCCCTTATCGCGATCCGATTTTTCCCAGTCTGGCTGGCGACCTCGACGCCGAAGCGAAAATGCTGTCAGAGCTGTCGCGCGCGGGCCTCGAAAAGCGGCTTGAGCCGTACACCGATATGAGCTCTGAGGAGCGCCAGAGCTATCTCGACCGGCTCGACTACGAAATCGGCATCATCGTGAAGATGGGTTTTCCTGGCTATTTTCTGATCGTCGCGGACTTTATCCAATGGGCCAAGGATCAAGGCATACCCGTCGGGCCAGGGCGTGGATCAGGGGCGGGTTCGATTGTGGCCTGGGCCCTTACGATCACCGATCTCGACCCGATCCAGCTGGGTTTGCTGTTTGAGCGTTTTCTTAATCCCGAGCGCGTCTCGATGCCCGATTTTGACATCGACTTTTGCGAGACCCGGCGCGGTGAAGTCATTCGGTATGTCCAGCAAAAATATGGCGAAGATCACGTCGCGCAGATTATCACCTTTGGCACGCTTAAGGCGCGCGCGGCGATCCAGGATTGCGGTCGTATCCTGCAAATGGGCTTCAACAAGCGCAACGATCTCGCCAAAATGGTGCCCAATCATCCCACCGATCCGTGGACGTTGCCCCGCGCGCTGAACGGGGCGGCGGACTTCAAGCGGGAATATGACAACGACCCCGAGGTCAAGCGGCTGGTGGATCTGGCGCTGCAGCTCGAAGGGTTCCCGCGCAACAGCTCGACCCACGCCGCCGGAGTGGTGATCGGAGATCGGCCGCTCTCGCAACTCGTGCCGCTATACCGCGATCCGCGCTCGGATATGCCGGTCACGCAATACGACATGAAGAATGTCGAAAGCAGCGGTCTGGTGAAGTTCGACTTTTTGGGTCTCAAGACGCTTTCGGTCCTGCGCAAGGCGGTCGATCTGCTCGAAGAGCGCGGTATCACCATCGATCTTGGTGCGCAGACGCTAGACGACACGTCCGTCTACGATCTGATGCAAACGGGCAATACGGTCGGCGTGTTCCAGTTGGAATCGGATGGGATGCGGCGCACGCTTAAAGCGGTGAAGCCAAGCAATTTTGGCGATATCATCGCGCTTGTCTCGCTCTATCGCCCGGGCCCCATGGACAACATTCCGCTGTTCGGACAGCGCAAGGCGGGCGAGGTGGCGATTGAGTATCCGCACCCCAAGCTCGAAGAGATACTGGCGGAAACCTACGGCATCTTCGTCTATCAGGAACAGGTTATGCAGGCCGCGCAGCTCCTGGCGGGCTATTCGCTGGGCGACGCGGACCTGTTGCGCCGCGCGATGGGCAAAAAGAACCAGAAGGAGATGGACAAGCAGCGCGCGGTTTTTGTGGAAGGGTGCAAGAGCGTCTCGGGCATCGAAGCGGTTCAGGCCAATGAACTGTTTGACTTGATCAACAAGTTTGCAGGCTACGGCTTCAACAAATCGCACGCCGCCGCCTACGCGCTGCTGGCCTATCAGACCGCTTGGCTCAAGGCGCATTATCCCGAGGAATTCTACGCCGCTTCGATGTGCTTCGATATCCACCAGTCGGAGAAACTCTGCGCGTTCGTGGATGATGCGCGTCGTTATCCGGTTGATGGCGGGGTTGAGATCCTGCCTCCTGACATAAACGCGTCCCATGCGCGCTTCACGGTGGAACAGACCGATCACGGCTACGCGGTGCGCTACGCGCTCGCGGGGGTGCGCAATGTCGGCGAAAAGGCGATGGACCAGATCGTCGAGGAGCGCGAGGCCAGTGGGTCGTTTGAAAGCCTCAAGGATCTGTGTGAGCGCATTCCGCAAGGCGCCATGAACCGGCGCCAACTTGAAGGACTGATCTGCGCGGGAGCGTTTGACAGCCTGGACAACAATCGCGCGCTTTTGTTCGCCAACGCCGATTTGCTGCTGGCTGTGGCTGAAGCCGCGATCCGCGAACGCTCCAGCGGCCAGGCGGCGCTTTTTGGCGGTGATGAGGGTGGGGAGGAAACCTTGCGCCTCAGCCCGGTTGACGAATGGTCGCGCGGTGAGCGGATGGCGCAGGAGCGTGAGAATTTCGGCTTCTATTTTTCAGCGCACCCCGTGCAGCATTTTCGCTCCGTCGCCTCGGCGCAGGGCGCGCGTTCCTACCAAGCGATTATGGAGGCCGGGGCTCCACAAGGCGGACGCGGCTCGGCCGTCATCGCGGCCATGGTCGAAGGCGTTAACAAGGGGCGAACGAAGCGCGGCGCGGAGTTCATCCGGGCGGACTTTTCGGACGCATCCGGGCAGTTTTCCGCCGCGTGCTTTGAAGCCTCTCTCGTGCCGGATTTTGAGAAATGGGCAAAGGCTAACGAATGCCTGCTGCTTAACGTTGAGCTCGATTCCCCCAATCCGGGCGAACCGCCTCGCTTGACCGTGCGCGGGGCCAAGCCCTTGGCGGGTGTGACCGGAACCCTGCCAATGCGGCTCCAGGCCGATGTGCGCCATGCCTTAGCGCTGAGCGAGCTGCGTACGGAACTCGCCCAAGGGACCGATGCACCAGGCGAAGTGGTCTTGCGGCTAGCGATGATGACCGGACAGGACGCGATGGTGCGGTTGGGGAGCTCTTTCCAGCTCGACGGAGAACTGGCCGAACGGATCGCGCTTATTGATGGTGTCGACAATGTCCGGCTGGAGCCGGTTCGCGGCGCGGCGCGATTGAAACTAGTGGCGTAGGCGAGGGTCCATGGCGGATCCGATCGAGGAGCTGACTGAGAAAGAGAAGGAGGCCTTGCGGCTCCTTTTGGCGTGGCACGACGCCAAATCAGCGGCGCTC
>CALCCG010000108.1 GCA_937899785.1 uncultured Erythrobacter sp.
TCGATCAGGCCGGTGTGGCGGATGACCTGGTCGGCGAAGACGCCTCCGGTTTGCTCCAATTCCCAAGGGCCTGGCGTAGCTGAGACGCAGAAGGTTTGCGGGCGCATTGCGTCCCATTCGTTGAAGCGCAGCGGGCGGTTGTCGATACAGCTGGGCAAGCGAAAGCCGTATTCGGCGAGAGTGATCTTGCGCCGGTGGTCACCGCGCGCCATCGCGCCGATTTGGGGCACCGTCTGGTGGCTTTCATCGACAAAGAGCAGCGCGTTTTCGGGCAGGTATTCGAAGAGAGTTGGGGGCGGCTCTCCCGGTAGACGGCCTGTCAGGAACCGGCTGTAATTCTCGATCCCGTTGCAGCTGCCCGTCGCAGCGATCATCTCAAGGTCAAAATGGGTGCGCTGTTCAAGGCGCTGATGCTCAAGCAGCTTACCCTCTTCCTCAAGCTCTTTGAGGCGCTCTTGAAGCTCGAATTTGATCGCTTCGGAAGCCTGCTTCATCGTCGGGCCGGGGGTCACATAGTGCGAATTGGCGTAGACGCGCACCTTATCGAGCTTGGCACCTGTTTTGCCCGTTAGCGGGTCAAATTCGGCGATCTCCTCGATCTCGTCGCCGAAGAAGCTGATGCGCCAGGCCATGTCTTCATAGTGGCTGGGGAAGATCTCCAGATTGTCCCCGCGCACTCGGAAGCACCCTCGAGTGAAGGCGGCGTCGTTGCGCTTGTATTGAAGCGAGACCAATTTTCGGATCAGTTCGCGCTGGTCGACCACCTCGTCCTTCTTGATGTCGAAGATCATCGCCGAATAGGTTTCGACCGAGCCGATCCCGTAGAGGCACGACACCGAAGCGACGATCACCACATCATCGCGTTCGAGCAGCGCTCGGGTCGCTGAGTGACGCATCCGGTCGATCGCCTCGTTCACGGAGGACTCTTTCTCAATATACGTGTCGGACCGCGGCACATAGGCTTCGGGCTGGTAATAGTCGTAGTAAGAGACGAAGTACTCGACCGCGTTGTTCGGGAAGAAGCTCTTCATCTCGCCGTACAATTGCGCCGCCAGGATCTTGTTGGGCGCCAAGATCAGCGCCGGGCGCTGCAAGGTCTCGATCACCTTGGCCATGGTGAAGGTCTTGCCCGAGCCGGTGACGCCCAGCAGCGTCTGGGTCTTCTCATCCTCGCGCGCGCCTTGGACCAGTTCGGCGATTGCCGTGGGCTGGTCGCCCGCCGGCTCGTAATCCGACACGATCTCGAAGGGCTTGCCCGGCATCGACTTTTCGGGCCGAGCGGGGCGGTGCGGGGTGAAGTCTTCGCCGGTTTCGGGCTCATCCAGCCCGCGTCGGATTACTAGTTCTGCCATTGGCCCGCTTTGTCCCTTAGAAGAGGTATCCGTAAAAAAGTACGGAATAAATCATGAACAGATAGATGGGCACAATGCGGACAAAGTCCAACACCAATTCTGAGAGTTCAATGCGTTCTCGTTTCTTTTCATTGTTATAGAGGAATTGCATGTAATCCCGTTCCGCCTCGTCGGCGATCTTCTCAAGGTTGTGCACCTCTGCGTAAAGTCGCTCTTCGCGATCCCTTAGCTCAAACGCTCTGGCCTCGGGGAACTTGCCGTCTGGATATTGCTGCTTGAGCTTTTTGAGCTCCTGCTCTGCGATGGAGAGCCTTTCGCGTGCTTCATTCATGTTTGATCGGAGCCCATCCAGCCTTGCACCATAGATGAGATTGGACCTGCCCGAGATGCTCTCTGAATATGTCGTTGTGATTTGAAGGATCAGCAAAGTTGATTGCAGCAGGAAGTAAATCCCGGCCACGGTAATAATTCTAATGAATTCCGGCTTTGGAAGGCCGGTGATCCTGAGCAGGCTGGCGAGGCTCTCATAATCCAGCCAGTCATTGTGCAAAAGCAGAAGAACGAATGAGACAAACGCAAACCACTTGCGCATCTTGAAGAACCGCTTGATCGGGTGTCCTTCAAAGATGTCAGTGTCATCATCCAGGAAATTCACCGACACTTAGAGCTCCATCTGTATTGCACTGAAAGCATTGGCCTTTCAGAAGAACAGCCTTGTGGTTGTTTCATCCAGCCCGCGTCGGATTACCAGTTCTGCCATGGCAGCCGATATGAGCGCGAGCGGGGCGGTTGTGAAGTGGCGTGTTGTGAAGTGAGAGAGCGGTCTCTAGCGTGGCGCTACAAAACGAGGGCCGCACTCGAATCGTATCAGGCAATCTTGGGGAGTATGGGTGATGAAGATTGGAATGAAGGGCGCGCTCGGTTGTGTGGGCGCTTCTGTGAGCATCGCTGCCGGCGCTCAGGCTATTGATGAAAGCATGAAGCCGCAGCCCGGGAAGTACAACTCGGACCTGACGCTGATCGATGCCGACATTCCCGGCCTGCCCAAGCAAATGCTGGGCATGATCAAGAAGCGCATGTCACGCTCGACCGAGATCTGTCTGACGGCCGAAGAGGTCGAAGAAGGCTATAAGCAGGCGCTCGCCCGCACGCAGGATGGCGATTGCACCTATGAACGCTTCAGCGCCAGCGGCGGTGTGATTGATGCGGTCATGATCTGCGATGGTCCCACCGGGCCGATGACCATGACAATGAACGGCACGGGCACCACCACACAATCCGACGTCACGATGAATGTGGAAGGCGATATGGGTGGTGGTCAGGGATCGATGACCATGCGCGTTGTCCAAAAGCGCCTGGGCGATTGCTGAGATGCGTGGACCGGCTGGCCATGGTCGGCTTTAAAGCGCTCGGATCCCGGGCGCGTTTGTTCTTTCAAGATGCGCGCTCTCATCTTTGATCGCAGCGCCCTGAAAACCGGCCTTTTCGAGCCTTTTCTTTTGCTAAAGCGCTGTTAGTGTCTTCGCATATGCAGCAAGCGCAGCAGGGATCGGGCGCGGGCCCCGAAAACGAGAGCCAAGCCGCCGGTGGCGCCGGAGCGTCCGTCAACTTTGATGAGATGACGGATGTCGGCGGATCGGTGCGCCCCGCTTACGCGGATTACGATGGCTGGCTGGGGGAGCAGGACGCCGCCGCTCTCAAACGCAAGAGCGCAGAAGCCGATGATAGCTTTCGTCGCACCGGCATCACATTCAACGTCTATGGCGAGGATGAGGCGGAAGAACGCCTGATCCCGTTCGACATGGTGCCGCGCATCATCACGGCGGCCGAATGGCGCAGGCTGACGCGCGGGATTGAACAGCGCGTGAGAGCGCTCAACTCTTTCCTCTACGATCTTTATCATCGGCAAGAGATCATCCGGGCGGGCCGCGTGCCCGAGCGGCTGTTCCGCCAGAACGAAGCGTGGTTGCCGCACATGGTGGGCTTTACCCCTCCCGGCGGCATCTACACGCATATTGTTGGCATTGATCTGGTGCGCACCGGCCCTGATGAGTGGTTCGTGCTCGAAGACAACGCGCGAACGCCTTCGGGTGTCTCCTACATGCTGGAGAACCGCGAAACGATGATGGCGATGTTCCCCGACCTGTTCAGCCGGGTGCCGGTGGAGCAGGTTTCGAACTATCCGCGCCGCCTGGCGCGCAGCCTTGCGGCCTGCGCCCCGCCCGCCTGTTCGGGCAAGCCGACCGTCGCGGTGCTGACGCCGGGCATCTACAACGCAGCCTATTTCGAGCACGCCTTCCTCGCGGACCAGATGGGCGCCGAACTGGTCGAAGGCAGCGACCTGCGCGTCGTCAACGGCCGGGTCCAGATGCGCACGACGCGCGGCTACAAGCCGATCGATGTGATTTATCGCCGGGTGGACGATGAGTTTCTTGATCCGCTGACCTTCCATCCGGACAGTGTTCTGGGCGTGCCGGGCATCATGGATGTCTACCGCGCCGGCGGCGTCACGATCGCGAACGCGCCGGGCACCGGGATTTGCGACGACAAGGCGATCTATTCCTTCATGCCCGAGATCGTCGAATTCTACACCGGCGAAAAACCGCTTCTGCCCAACGTTCAGACCTGGCGCTGCGCCGATGCGGACAGTCTGGCTTACGTTCTCGACAATCTCGCCGAACTGGTCGTCAAGGAAGTGCACGGCTCGGGCGGGTACGGCATGCTGATCGGACCGACCGCGACCAAAAAGGAAATCCGCGAGTTTCGCGCCAAGCTCGAAGCGCATCCTGAAAACTACATCGCGCAGCCCACTTTGTCGCTGTCGACCTGTCCGATCTACACCAAGAAGGGCCTCGCCCCGCGCCATGTCGACCTGCGGCCCTTCGTGTTGGTCTCGCCGACGGGCATCGATATCACGCCGGGCGGGCTGACCCGTGTCGCGCTCAAGAAAGGCTCGCTCGTGGTCAATTCGAGCCAGGGCGGCGGCACCAAAGACACCTGGGTGTTGAAGGACTAGATGGCGCGATGCTCGGACGCACAGCCAACAGCCTGTTCTGGATGTTCCGCTATCTTGAGCGTTCTGAGAACACCGCGCGCTTGCTCGAAGCGGCTTTGCGCATGGCGCTTACCCGCGATGTGACAACGGCGCAGGAAGAATGGCGCTCGGTGGTCTCAACGCTCGGCATCCGCCAGCTTTATCAAGAGCACCACGAAGACTTTGACGGTCAGGCTGCCTGGAACTTCGTGCTGCGCGATAAGGCCAACCCCGCCAGTGTACGCGAGATGTTTGCCGCCGTGCGCAGCAACGCGCGCGTGGCCCGAACCAACATCTCTTCAGAAGTGTGGACCTCGGTCAACGAAAGCTATCTCAAGCTTGACCCGATGCTCGTGCGGCCCATCAGCCAGAGCGCGGTGGGCGAAGTTGTCTCCACCATTCGTCGGTCCGGCACGCGGGTGCACGGGGCGCTCGACGGATCGATGCTGCGCAACGAAGGGTTCCACTTCGCCCGCGCGGGCACGTTTATTGAGCGCGCCGAGAGCACCGCGCGCATTCTGGATATGAAGTACTTTCTGCTGCTCCCCTCGCTCTCTTACGTGGGATCAAGCCTTGATAGCGGGCAATGGGACCAGGTGTTGCGATCCGTCGCAGGGGCGAGCGCCTACAGCTGGCTCAATGCAGGCCAGATCGAAGCGCGCGGGATTGTCGAATTTCTCATCCTCGATGATCGCTTTCCGCGCAGCCTTGCCTTTTGCCGCAACGCGCTGCGCGAAAACCTCGCGGCTTTGGCGCGGATGCATGGCGACCGCGGCAGCTGCCACGAACTGATGAGCGACGCGGACGCGCATATCAGCAGCCTGTCGGTGGATGAAATCCTGGAGCGGGGCCTGCACGAATTTCTGATCGACTTCATGTCGCGCAACGCGGCTATCGCCGACGCGATTGCCGACGATTACCGGTTCTTGGCGTAAAGGTGGCTGGCTGATGCGCCTCTCGATTCGACACACCACGCGTTACGCCTTCTCCGAGCCGGTAATCCACGCGCTCCAGCGTTTGCGGCTGACACCCAAGGCCACGCAGGGGCAAAGCGTCATCCACTGGGACATGCAGTATGAGAACGCCCATCCCGAGCTTGAATATGACGACCAGCACTTCAACACCGTCACGCTGATCGCGGTTGAACCTGGGGCTGACGAAGTGATCGTCACCAGCAATGGAACGGTCGAAACGCTCGATAACGCAGGCGTGATCGGACAGCATTCCGGGCATCTGCCCTTGTGGAGCTTTCTGGGGCAAACCGCCTTGACGAAGCCGGGTGCCAGGCTGCGCGCGCTGATGCGCGAAGTGCCACGACCCGATGAAGACGGTCGGCTTGATTACCTCCATGCCCTTTCGGCGCGCATTCGCGACGTGGTTGAGTACGAGAAGGGGTGCAGCGGCGTTAACACGACTGCGGAGGAGGCTCTCGTGAACGGCCGCGGTGTCTGCCAGGATCAAGCGCATATCTTCCTTGGCGCGGCGCGCGCGGCCGATATTCCTGCGCGCTATATCAGCGGCTATCTGATGATGAATGACAGGATTGAACAGGAAGCCACCCACGCTTGGGCTGAAGCGCATATCGATGGACTGGGCTGGGTGGGGTTCGACATCGCCAATGGGATTTCGCCCGATCCGCGTTACGTCCGCGTGGCGACGGGACGCGACTACCGCGACGCGGCGCCCGTGACCGGGATCAGCTTTGGCCAGGCCGAGCAAATGCTGACCGTCAATGTTGAGGTGGAAGAGCAGAGCGACAACGGCCAGAGCCAGCACCAGCAATAGGCGCTTTGCCAACGCATCCACTTGGTCTAGGCCACGCGGCGAACTCGGGGAGAGACCTTAGATGACCTATTGCGTTGGCATGGTGCTCGACAAGGGCCTTGTCCTGATGAGCGACACCCGCACCAATTCCGGCGTCGACAACATTTCGACCTTTCGCAAGATGTTTTCCTGGCAGGTTCCGGGCGAACGCATGATCGCGATCATGACGGCTGGCAATCTGGCGACGACTCAGGCCGTCGTCAGCCAATTGGAAGAGCGCACCAAGAGTCCCGACGAACGCGGGAACGCGCTGCTCAAGGGGCCGACCATGTTCGGCGTGGCAACCGAGGTTGGGCGGCTTTTGCGCACCGTGATCTCGGAGCGTCAGCAGGCGAACAGCGGCGGGACGGGGCGGTTCACCGCGACGATTATTCTGGCGGGCCAGATCGCCGGGATGGAGCCGCGCCTGTTCATGATCTATCCCGAAGGCAACTTTATCGAGGCAAGCTGGGACACGCCGTTCTTCCAGATCGGTGAGACCAAGTACGGACGCCCGATCTTGATCCGCGGCTACGATCGCGATTTGAGCTTCGAGGACGCGGTCAAATTGTTGATGGTGTCATTCGATTCCACACTCAAGGCGAACCTGTCCGTTGGTCTCCCGCTTGATCTGATGGTGATCGCCAAAGACGACTTTGCGCCAACCCATGAACGCCGCGTCACCGGGGATGATGCCTATTTCGGCGAGATCTCATCGAGCTGGGGCGACGCGCTTAAGTCTGCGTTTCACTCTTTGCCCGATTACTCCTTCGAGTCGCCCTAAGGTGTTGCCCTTAGTAAGGAATGCGTGAGGGACAACACGGACTAACGCCGTCGATTTAAGGTTCATTTTGGAGGGTGGTAAGGCGTTGCTTTACAAGCCAAAAGGTTGGGTTTGCCTCCGCATTCATCCGGATTGGAAGGGGTCTCGCGTGAATTAACGGTGCGGCTGGCGCAACACACTGGCCATGTCACGCAAAGCCTCCCTCCACTTCATCGACTCATCCAGCCGGCACCGTGCCGAACTGGCTCGGATCGGGTTTTCCCTAGGGCATCACTCAGAGGTTTACGGTGACCTCTCAGAGCTTTCGATCCACCCTCCTCGCGAAGGCATCATCGTGGCTCGAGACACCGTCGAAGAAGGCGGAGTGTCCGTCATCCTCGAACGGCTTAGTCGATTGGGCATATGGTTGCCGCTGATCGCTTTTGATGCGCAGCCGCGACCGGGGCGAATAGTTGATGCGATCAAAGCGGGCGCGCTCGATTATCTCTCGCTTCCGTTGGACCCTGAAAGGTTCGCCCGCTGCCTTGCCCGGATCGAAAAGGAGGCCGAACTCTTCGGCCAGGCCCGTCGCCGGATGATCGAAGCGCGCGACCGGATATCCAGCCTCTCCACCCGCGAACGCGAAGTGCTCGATTGGCTTGCCGAAGGCAGCAGCAACAAGGTCATCGCCCGCGAGCTGGATATCAGTCCGCGCACGGTCGAAATCCACCGCGCCAATATGATGAGCAAGCTTGGCGCGCGCCACGCCGCTGAAGCGGTGCGCCTCAAGCTTGAGGCCAAGCTCGAACCCCAATTGCGCGCCTGATAGGATCCTTGTGGCTACGAATGATTGATTGACGTCCCCCTAGCGCCCTTGCTCCGATTGCCCAACGCCGCCTCGCTTTGAGACGGTCTTAGGGTTACCCTAGGCCCCGCATCGCAAAGCTCCTTCCCCCGCTTTGCTTTTGCGGGGCCGACTTTTGTGGAGCCGGGTTAGCGGCAGAACGTGGCGCCGGTGCCTTCCAGGTGGAAGTGATCGCGGTGCGCAGCGTTGTATTCCGGCCCCAGGACCGTACCAAAACGCTTGCAGGCGCTTTTGTGCACGATCCGCAGGAACTCGCGTTCCGCAGCGCTGCCGCCGTCCCAATCCGACTTGAGATCGATCCGTCGGCCATCGGCGAGGACAAAGCCAGACACATCGATCGCGTTGCCGGTCGCGTGCGCCGAGCGCCGCGTTGAGCCAGCAATGTTGCGACACGCATAGCTGCCCATGGTTTCGATCCGGGCGAGTGGACTGCCGAGGATCTGGCGAGCGGCGCGATCGACTCCGTAGCGCGCCCAGGCGCTGAAGGCTTTGGCGGTGCCGCATTTGACCGGGCCCAGATTGCTGATCCCGAATTGTGAGCTGTCGCCGGACAGCGCCGACAATTGCACCGTACCAAGCTTGTTGCAGCCGGGCGCCGAATAGGTGTCAGGGATCGGACTGAAACGCGCCCCGGTTGCATCAAGATCCGCGAGGCAGGATCGATCGCTGGGATGCTGAGTGTAGCGCATCGGCGCCGAAGCAAGACCCGTGTTCTGTCGGCTTGAGGAGGGGGCGCTTGCGCTTCCGGGACGATACGCGGCCGGGTAGTCGCGCCCCGTTCCGATCTGCACATTCTCGCTGGGCATTGTGGAGGCGGGGGGAGGAGCTTTGCTCGCTGGGATGATCCCGCCGCACGCCGAAAGCGTCAGCGCGGCGGCGCCAAGCGCAGCCATTCGGTTTGCAGACCAAGGGTTCAACACGCGGTTCATACCTAAGGACCTTTGCCCAGGTTAGGTTGACGAAGCGGCAAGGATCAGCCTTAACCAATCCTTACCAGCCTTCTACGTGTTAACCCTTGCCGATGTGTTAACGGACTGCAGCAAGACTATAAGACGCTTTGCAAGCCCTTGAATTTACGTCACTCTGGCAAGTCTTCCGCGACCTGCTCCCACAGCTCGATCTTCACGCCGTTCGGGTCGAGCAGCCAGGCAAATTTACCAAAGCCCTCGTCCGCGGTGTCGAGGACAGTGACGCCCTTCGCGCGCAAGCCTGCCACAAACCCATCAAGATCGTAGACCCTGAGATTGATCATAAACCCACCTTCGCCCGGTTTTATGTACTCGTCATCGGTGAAATGGCTGATCAGCGAATAGGGGTTGGCCTTGGGCTCGTCAGCCCACGCCATCTGCGGGCCGTACGTCCCGTCAATTCCCAGTGTCTCGCGATACCAGGCCCGGGTCGCCTCGGGGTCTTTCACCACGTAGAAAACGCCGCCCAAACCGGTCACGCGCGGGGTGTTGTCTGCGCTCATCGTCTTGCCTCCCATATTTCCGCGATCCCGCCGCTTATTGTGAACCCTGGCTGGCGGCTAGGAAAGCGGTTTGTGAGACGGCCGGGCCCTAGAACGCGGTCGTGAAGGCGATCAGCTCTTGCGGCAACGCGTCGAGCACCGCGATCTCGACCACCTTGTCCAACCCGGTGAGCACCATCAGACCAACCGCCAGCAAGGTCGCTCCAAAGACAGGCTTGGCGTATTGGGCGAAGGCACGCAGTGTTCGGCCACGCTCGCCCAGCGCGCGGCGCGAGCCGTAGGCGAAGGCAAGGATTGAGGTCGCAACTCCCAGCCCAAAGGTGAGGAAGATAAGGAAAGCGCTGGCAAGATCCTCGCCTCGGCTCGCGGCCGCGATTGCGACGCCAAGGGTGGGGCCAACGCAAGGCGCCCAGACAAGGCCCAGCAACAGGCCAACAGCGTATTGCCCCGCGACACCATCGGCGTTGATCCGCTCCAGCCCCTGATGGCCTGCGCTCGTCAACGGCGCGGCTGCGGCGCTCAACGCCGCTTGCGCCTGGGGCACGATCAACACCAAGCCCGCCACCGCCAGCAGCGCGCCCGCCAGGAGCCGCACCAATTGCTCGTCAACGCCCAGCGAATAGCCGAACGCGATCACAGTGAAGCCGAACAGCGTAAAGCTCGTCACCAGCCCGGCCGCCAGCGCGAGCGGGCCACCGCGCGCTTTGCCCAGCGCCGAGCCGATCAGGATCGGCACCAGCGGCAACACGCACGGATTGAGGATCGTCACCAGCCCGGCGACGAAGGCAAGAGCAACGCTGGTCAACATGGAGGCTGGTGGCGGGCCAGCGTCCTACAGCGCGCCCAGCACCGCGCCGCGCAGCGCGGTGCGGTTGGTCTGCGCGATGGTGCGGGCCGCCTCGTCCATACCCTTGAACACCAGCACGGTGGACTGGCGCGGAATGCGGTGCGCGCGCAGGAAGGCTTTCTCCTTATCGAAGTTGACCTTCACAAACAGCACGTTGCCCGATTGCTTCTCGGTGCGCAGCTCTTCAAGGATCGGAGCCTGCGCGCGGCATGTGGGGCACCAGTCGGCGTAGACGTCGACGACGATCGTCTTGCCCTTTTTCTGCGCCATCATGAACTCGGCTTCGTCATAGGTGGTCCAGCCGGCGGTGTCGGCGGCGGCGGAGAGTTGCATCGCGCCTACGAACAGGGCTCCGATGGCGGCGATGAGAGCGAACAGGCGATACATAGCGGGCACCTCCAACAGGTCGAGCCAGCGGAATGCCGGCGGTTTCCTGAGGAGGTTCGGGGCAAAGGCGCGTTTGGTTACAGGGGCTTCCTGATCCAGAGGGCCGCGCCCCTGCTCCGCGACGCCGGGCCGGCTTCCGCTCCCGACCCATAAGTGGTCCGAGCATTCCAGCGCAGCGGATCTTTTGACCGCCTTGGCAAAAGTCAGAGGTTGTCTGGCTAGGATGCACAAGCGATGAAGTGGCGTAAGCGAGCCACAAATGAAGCAGACGATTAGTAAAAACTGGGACGAAACTGATATCCCGGATCAGACCGGAAAAACGGTTCTGGTCACCGGAGCCAATATCGGTCTCGGATACGAGACAGCGCGCATGCTGGCAGGCAAAGGCGCGCACGTAATCATGGCATGTCGCAACGAGTCGCGCGGGAGCGAAGCCCTTAACGCCATTCGAGAGAAACATAGCCAAGCAAGGCTCAATCTGTTTTCGCTGGATTTGGGCGATTTGGAGAGCGTTGCGAAGATCCCTGGCGCATTGCGCGAAGCTGGCATTTCAAGGTTAGACGTGCTCGTCAACAATGCAGGCATCATGATGCCGCCTAAACGCCAGACCACCAAACAAGGCTTCGAAGCGCAATTCGGTATCAACCATCTGGGTCACTTTGCTCTGACCCGCTCGCTTTTTGAAATGTTCTCATCAGATGCAAGGATCGTGAATGTTGCATCCGGAGCAGACCGCGTCTTCGGTATCAACTTCGACGATCTGCAATGGGAAGCCAACTACAATCCCCAAAAGGCCTACGGTCAATCCAAAACGGCGAACCTCTTATTCACGTATGAGCTGACACAGCGTCTGGCGACTGCTGGCAGCCAAATAAGGGCAGTCGCAGCGCATCCTGGCATGGCTGACACCAATCTCTCGGTTGGGAGCACGTTTAGCAAGTGGGTATGGCTTTTGAAATTTATGAAAATGATACGCGTCGGACCACAACTTCAAACTCCTGGAATGGGCGCGCTACCGCAGACTTATGCAGCCACCGACGAGATTGAAGCAGGCGCTTATTATGGTCCAGAGAAAGAATACCATGGCCACCCAATTCGGGCTGATCATCATAGAGCGGAGCATTCAACGCACCCGGAAAATGCGGTCCGTCTTTGGGAAGTCAGCGAAGAACTGACCGAAGGGAGGTTTTCTATTTGAGCGGTCGGGCACCGCCTCGAAAAACTGGTCCGAACTCGGAGCGAGACACAGCTCTGCTAGTGAGCTGAGCCGTCCCGCCTCGTCCCCTTTCACTCCCAAAGGCGGGCCCGAGACTCACCCCTCCTTCTTGCGCTTCGCTCTCTTGCGCTCATGCGGGTCCAGCAGCGCCTTGCGCAGGCGGATCGTTTGCGGGGTGACTTCGACCATTTCGTCGTCGTCAATATACGCGATCGCCTGTTCGAGCGTCATCCGGCGCGGCGGCGTCAAGCGGATGCTTTCATCCTTGCCTGAGCTGCGGATATTGGTCAGCTGCTTGGCCTTCATCGGGTTGACCTCAAGGTCATCGGGCTTGGCGTTCTCGCCGATGATCATGCCCGAATAGAGCTTCATCTGGGGGGCAATGAACAGCTCGCCGCGATCCTCCAGCGCGTTGAGCGCGTAGGCCACCGCCTCGCCATCGCTGTTGGAGAGGAGCACGCCGTTGATGCGGCCTTCGATCGCGCCTTTATAGGCGTCGTATTTCTCGAACAGGCGGTTCATGATGCCGGTGCCGCGCGTGTCGGAGAGGAACTCGCCGTGATAGCCGATGAGCCCGCGCGACGGGGCGGAGAAGGTGATGCGGGTTTTGCCCTGGCCCGACGGGCGCATTTCGGTGAGGTCGGCCTTGCGGCGCTGCATCTTCTCAACAACCGTGCCCGAATGTTCATCGTCCACGTCGATGACGACGGTTTCGTAGGGCTCCTGGCGCTCTTTTCCATTGGGGCCGTCTTCCTCGCGCAGCAGCACTTTGGGGCGGCTGATGCCAAGCTCAAAGCCTTCGCGGCGCATGGTCTCAATCAGGACGCCCAGTTGGAGCTCGCCGCGCCCCGCAACTTCAAAGCTGTCCTTGTCATCGCTTTCGGTGATGCGGATGGCGACGTTGGTCTCCGCCTCGCGCAGCAGACGGTCGCGGATCATGCGGCTGGTGACTTTGTCGCCTTCGCGGCCCGCCAGCGGGCTGTCATTGACGGCAAAGCGCATAGCGAGCGTGGGCGGATCAATCGGTTGCGCTTCGATAGGGGTCGTGACAGCCGGGTCGCAGATCGTGTTGGCGACGGTGGCCTTTTCGAGACCCGCCAGCGCGATGATGTCGCCCGCTTTGGCGCTGTCGACGGGCACGCGCTCAAGCCCCCTAAAGGAAAGCAGCTTGGTCGCGCGGCCCGCTTCCACGACCTTGCCGTCGGCGTCGATAGCGTGGATCGGATCGTTGACGGTGAGCGTGCCCGACTGGACCCGTCCGGTGAGCACGCGGCCCATGAAATTGTCGCGATCGAGCAGGGTGGCGAGGAAGCTGAAAGGCGCCTCGGTCTCAAGGCCGGGCTCGGGCACGTGGTTGACGATCAGCTCGAACAGCGGATTGAGCGTGCCGTCGCGCGCGGTCTCATCATCGCTCGCATAGCCATCGCGCCCGCTCGCCCACAGTGAGGGGAAGTCCAATTGCTCGTCGGTTGCATCAAGCGAAGCGAACAGGTCAAACACCTCGTCGAGCACTTCTTGCGGGCGGCCATCGGGGCGGTCGATCTTGTTGACGACGACGATCGGGCGCAGACCCAGCGCCAGCGCCTTGCCGGTCACAAACTTGGTCTGCGGCATCGCGCCTTCGGCGCTGTCGACCAGCAGGATGACGCCATCGACCATGGAGAGAATGCGCTCCACCTCGGCGCCAAAGTCGGCGTGACCGGGCGTATCGACGATGTTGATGCGCGTGGTCTCGCCGTTCGCACCCTCGTATTCGACGCTGGTGCATTTCGCCAGAATGGTAATCCCGCGCTCCTTCTCAAGGTCGCCGGAATCCATCGCGCGTTCCTCGACGCGCTGGTTGTCGCGGAACGTGCCCGACTGGCGGAAGAGCTGGTCGACCAGCGTGGTCTTGCCGTGATCAACGTGCGCGATGATCGCCACGTTACGCAAGGATGTGGGGGCCTGAGGCATGGAGAAGAGGCTTTCGACGTCAGAAATTGAGGCGTTGGCGACCGGGGTTTCGTTCGGTTGCCGTTCAAGATGGTCGGCGCATTAGGGGCCCCGCTCGCCAAGAGCAAACGAATAGAAGCGCCTCTTGCGCAAAGGCAATTTGCGCACGATGCTTTAAGGGCAAAGCGTGTGGGGCGCGGCACCATACAAGCGGGGCGATAAACGCCGTTTGTGGTCAACCATTTGGTGATACCGATTAGGGGGTAAGCGATGAGCAAAAGGGGCAAAACCAAAGCGACTTCGCCGATCGCCAATTGGCCCTGGTGGCAACGCGGGCTGGTGTCGTTTGTCGTCATCGTCGGCGTGGGGGGTGCCTTCAAATATTTTGAAGCCTCTCAGCAACGGGCGGTTGACGCCAAGGTGGACCAGATTGTCGCCGAAAAAGAAGCGCGCGAAACGCTCTCGGAGGCCAAGAGTCAGGGCGATGCTCTGCAAGACCGGCTTGCAGCGGATCGCGCGACCGGAGCCGAAGCCAACATTGGCGAGGGTGCCAAGGCAGCGATCCTTAGTCTCACCAGCGACGATCTTATCGGCACGTGGGCTGAGGACCCGCAAAGCGAGCTTTTCCCCGATGGCGTCATGCGCTTCAGCGATGGCACCACGGTCTATTCGCGAGGCGGTCGGTCCAGCGGGAGGTTCCTGCTTACGATCGACACCGATCAACCGCTCGACCTGGAAGGCAGCTATCGCGTTCGTTCGCAAGGCGGTTACGAGGTGAGGGGCGGGCGCATTTACTACTCGACCGGCACAAAAAATGTCACACCCGTCATCCCGGCCAACGCGTCTTCGGCCAAAGCGCGCGCTATGCGGGACTTTGCGCAAACGCTGGCTCAGCCGGATGAGCCCTCGGATATCGAGATTATCCGCTTTTCCGGCGGCGTTATGGTGGTTCGCGACGAGCTCGAAGATGGACGGTCTCTCGAAGTGATCTCGCGGCGCAAATAGGGAAGCTTACTTTACTAAACGCATCCAAACCCCGCCCAAGACCGGCTGGATCGGCCAAAAATGTGACTCGGCTGCAACAATTCGTGCAATTACCGCTCGAATAACTGCGCCTAACTCGCCTTTCTCGCTTGTCGGATTCCAGACACTCGCCTATCACAATAGGCAATCGGGAAGGGGAGCGTGGGCATATTGGGGTGCCCTACGGGATCACAAAAAGAGCTAAAGCCGCAGCTTGATCCTAAGTCTCTCTTTCTTTCGATGGATTGAGGAGAGGATTTCCATGCGTTCAAAAATCACCGGCTCGGCCGGCAAGTATCGATTCACCCTGCTCGCAGGCGCTACCGCGTTTGCCATCGCCACGCCTGGCGTTGTTGCGGCTCAGGACACTGAATCGGATGATGATTTCGGCCTCGAAGCGCCGGAAAACAGCAACCGCATCATCGTCACCGCTTCGAAGCGTGAACAGACGCTTCAGGAGACGCCGATTGCGGTTTCCGTGACCAGCGGTGAAGTGATTGAGCAGGCGCAGATCCGCGACGTGCTCGATCTGCAAACCGTGACGCCTTCGCTCCGGGTCAGCCAGCTTCAGACCTCGTCGGCGTCCACATTCATCATCCGCGGCTTTGGTAACGGCGACAACAACTTCGGCGTTGAGCCTTCGGTTGGCGTGTTCATCGACGGCGTCTTCCGTTCGCGTTCCGCCGGGGCTTTGTCCGACCTTCCCAATGTTCAGCGCATCGAAGTTCTGAACGGCCCGCAATCCACGCTGTTTGGTAAGAACGCGTCGGCTGGCGTTATCTCGATCATTACACGGGAACCGCAGTTCGACTTCGGCGGCAGCCTCGAGGCGTCCTACGGCAACTTCAACAACCTCTTCCTGAAGGGTGACATCACCGGTCCGATCACCGAGAACATCGCCTTCTCGATCGATGGTTCGTATCAGAACCGCGATGGCACGGCCGAGATTGAGAACCTTGGCGTCGACCAGAACGACCGCAACCGCTGGTCGGCTCGTGGTCAGCTGCTGATCGAGCCGACGCCGGACTTCCGCATCCGCGCGATTGTTGACTATTCGAACATTGACGAAGTGTGCTGCCAGGTCGGCACCGTTGTGCGCGGCCCGACTGCGGACGCGCTCGATCTGCTGGGCGGTCAGACCCAAGACTTCAGCACGTTCTTTGATCGCACAACCAACCTCAACATCGTGCCGGAAAACACGGTCGACAATTATGGCGGCTCGATCCAGATGGATTACGAGACCGATTTCGGGCTCTCGTTCACCTCGATTACCGCGTATCGTGAGCTCGACAACTTCTTCCGCTCGGACATCGATTACACCGCCGCGGATATCGCCAACGAACAGCGCGAACAGAAGGTGGAGACGTTTACGCAGGAATTCCGGATCACGTCTGACTTTGACGGCCCGGTTAACTTCCTGCTGGGCGGTTTCTTCTTCGATGAAAGTATCTCGCAGGACAGCTTCATTGAGAACGGCTCGCAGATCCGTGACTTTTTCGAGATTCTGGCGGGCGGCGACATCACCGACGTCCTCACCGGCCAGCCGAGTGTGTTCAACGGAACCGAGGCCGCACTGGGCCTGCCGCAGGAGAGCATCTTTACAACGCCGCTCCTGACCGCTGAGCAATTCACGGTGGACAACACCGCGTGGTCGATCTTTGGTACGGTGGATTTTGAGCCGATCGATGGCCTGATCCTGACCGGTGGGTTCAACTACACCGACGACAGCAAAGACTTTACAGTCGCTCAACAAAGCTTCGATCCGCTGGGCAATGTCAACCTGGTTGATGCGTTCATCACCGGGGCTACCGCTGCGGATCCGGCTCTGCCGACGGTGACAACCCGCGATGAATTCCTGGCGCTTCCCGAAGCGGTGCAGGCAGGCCTTCTGGCGGCGGCCACCGATCCGGCGCAAAACGCGCTGCTGGGTCTTTCCGCGTTCCAGTTCCAGCCACCATTCCTCGATGTTCCCAACTCGGTTGAGCCGGGTGAGACCAACGATGATGAGTTCACCTATCTGTTGCGCGCGGCGTATCAGGTGACACCCGAGCTGAACTTCTATTTCAGCTACGCCACCGGGTTTAAGGCGAGCTCGGTCAACCTGTCGCGCGACAGCCGCCCGGCGCCAAGCGACTTTACCCCGGGGCCTGGCCTGTCGACCTTTGGCGCGCCGGATTCCAATATCATCAACGCTGGTCTCGCCGTACCCAACCTGCGCAGCGGTACCCGCTTTGCCGGTCCGGAAGAAGCCGAGGTTTATGAACTCGGCATCAAGGGACAGTGGGAAGGCATTGGCTTCAACCTCGCGATCTTTGACCAGACGATTGACGGATTTCAGAGCTTTGCCTTCACCGGCACCGGTTTTGAACTGCGCAATGCGGGTACACAATCGGTCAAGGGCTTTGAGTTTGATACGACGATTCAGCCGACTGATGGTCTCGTCCTAACCTTTGCCACAACCTATCTCGACCCGCTGTTTGACGACTTTACCGGAAGCGTTCTGGGCGACCTGACGGGTGAAACGCCGGCCGGTGTGCCCGAGTGGACAATCGCGACGTCGGCGACCTACACGCACGAATGGGACAGCGGCACCCGCCTGATCAGCCGTGTCGACTACAACCATGAGAGCAATGTCGACATCAATAACGGCCTGCCGACCTTTAACGCAGCCAATGGCAACACGGAGATCTTCCGCCGCGAAGTGAACCTCGTCAACGGCTCGATCACTTTGGCGCTCGATAACGGTCTCGAAGTGGGCGTGTGGGGTCGCAACCTGTTCGATGAAGAGTGGATCCTCACGGTCTTCGACGGTGTGGCGCAATCGGACACGGTTTCGGGCTATCCGAACCAGCCACGCACCTATGGCGGCACGGTGCGCTTCAAGTTCTGATCGCACGTCGAACGGATAACAAAAAGAACCCCGCGCGAGGTGATCGCGCGGGGTGCTTTGTTTTTGGGCAACAGATAAAGCTTGAGAAACTGGCCGGTTTTGCTTTGATGTGCATGAACGAAAGGCCGATGAAGTCGGCCCGTTCAGTCAACAGGGGATCTGACTATGCAATGGATGATTTTGCCGTTTAAACGGTACGCCGACTTTGAAGGTCGTTCGCGGCGTATGGAATTCTGGATGTTCCAGCTGCTCAATGTGATCGTCGCTTCGGTGCTTGCCGGTCCCTTTGTTGTTGCGGTCATTACGGCCTCGGCGGCGGCTGAGTTGGGCGGATCTCCCGATCCTTTCGAAGCGCTTGGGACTTTCACTCTGCTCCTCACGGGGCTTTACGGCCTTTATGCGCTGGTCGCGCTCATCCCGGGGATAGCGGTGACGGTGCGCCGCTTGCATGATCGCGACATGTCTGGGTGGTGGTATCTTGGTTTTGCCATTGGCGGTGCGATCCCCTTCGTGGGATTCATTGCCAGCATCGCGTTTCTCGTGATCTTGTTCCTGCCCGGAACCGACGGAGCAAACCGCTTTGGGCCCGATCCGAAGAATCCATATGAGGAAGACGTCTTCGCCTGATTGAGGGGGACCGCTTCGGCGGTCTACAATTCCCTCAGCGCCTGGGCGGGTTTCGCTCGCAAAAGCGGGAGCGAGCCCCCCAGCGCAAAGGCGACGACCATCGCAAGGCCAAGACCCAGCACCGCCAGCACGCGAGGCCAATCGGGCAGCCAGTCAAATTCGAACAGCTGTGTGATAATCACCCAGCCAAGCCCCGCGCCCATGCCCAGCGCCACCAGCGCCAAAGCCAGCGCGATCAGCCCGTACTCAGCGAGCTGCATCATCAGAACCTGGCGTCGGCTTGCCCCCAAGACGCGCAGCACAACCGTGTCGTACATTCGCGCCGCGCGCGCCGCCGCGATCGCGCCCATCAACACCGCAAGACCCGCCAGCACCGCCACCGCCGCCGCCGCAAGAGTGGCCAACGCCACTTGCTCCAACAGCGTGCGCGCTTCGACCAGCACTTCGCCGATATCGACCACCGAACTGGACGGGAAACGCCGCACCATCGCGCGCAGCAACTCACCGCGCCGTTCGATGATCTGCGCTGCGTTGCCGCTCTCATTGAGCTCGATTGAGGCGGCGAGGTTGTGCGGCACATCGTTCAGCGTGTTGGGCGAGAACACCAGCGTGAAGTTGAAGCCCAGGCTTTCCCAGTCGATTTGGCGCAGATTGGCGATGCGCACATCGCGTTCGCTCCCAAGCACACCGATGGTGAGGTAATCGCCCACCTCAAGGCCCAGCGCTCGCGCTCCGTCGACGTTGACCGACACCAGCATTTCCTCGGTCTGACCCGGCTCCCACCATTCGCCTTCGATCAGCGTGTTGCCGACCGGCGTTTCGTCGGAATAGGTCAGGCCGCGCTCCCCGTTCAGGAACCAGCCGCCTTCGGGAATGCGCTCCAGATCGGCGACCCGCTGCATGTTGTCTTTTGGGCCAAAGGCAAGAACCGAGCCGCGAAGCGTCGGCACGGTGCGGATGTCCGCGTCGGGAAAGCTCTGCCGAACCAGGCCCTTGAAAGCGTTTTCGCCCTCGCGTGGCACGTCGATCACGAAATAGTCCGGCGCTTCCTGAGGAACGCGGCTTTGGATATTGCCGTCAATTGCGGTCTGAACCGAAGCCAGCAGCACAAACGCGGCCAGGCCAAATCCAAGCGCGGTCACCAAAGCGCCGGTGGGCGCTCCGGGGCGGTGGATGTTGGCAAGCGCGGAGCGCAGGATCGGGTTGGTCGGGCGTGGCAGGCGGCGCGCGATCCGCTGGATTGCGAGGCCCAGCGCCGCCAGTAAGGCGAGCGCGAGACCGGCGCCGGCAAGGAAGCTGGCCGAAAGCTCAACCCGGTCGGTCGTGATCAGAGCCACGAGGCATATCAGCGCCAGACCAAGGGCGGTTGCCACCAACGCACGCCGATCGCGCGAGAGCGGGGCGATCCGGCTGCGCATCAGCGCCATCGCCGGGAAGGCGCGCGCGCGCAGCAGGGGCGCGGCGGCAAAGGCAAAAGCCACAAGCAAGCCATAGACGCCCGCCAGCACCAACGGCGCAGGTTCGATCACAAAGCCGGTTTGGACGGGCAGCAGACCATCCAGCGCTGCGCCGAAAATGGGGGTGACCATCACACCAGTGGCAAGCCCGGCAAGGCTGCCGACAACAGCCGCCGCTGCGATCTGCAAAGCGTAAACGCGCACGATGTCTCGCGACGAGGCGCCCAGCACTTTGAGTGTGGCGATGCTCGCGCGGCGCTGGTCGAGATAGGACGAAACACCGCCCGCAATGCCGATCCCTGCGATCACCAGAGCGGCAAGACCAACCAGCGTCAAAAAGTCGCTCATCTGCGCCACGAACCGATCGGCTCCGGGCGAAGCGCGGTCGCGTGTGCGGAAGTCAAAGCCCGCCTTGGGAAACGCCTCTTCGAGCGCAGCAGCCTGATCGCTGGGGTCCAAACCCTGGTCGTCAAAGGCGATGCGGTACTTGCTTTGATACAGCGCACCAGGAGCCAGCAGCCCCGCGCGCACGGGCAGATCTTCAGCCACAATGATCACCGGGCCAAGCGCAAACCCCTCTGACAGACGGTCGGGTTCATCGTCGATAATTCCGCCGGCCGTTAGGGTAACCGTCCCGATCCGAAAGCGGTCGCCCACTTCGATGTCGAGCCGGTCTATCGCGCCTTGGGAGAGCCAGGCGTTGTCGCCGGTAGGGGCCGCAACCTCGCGGCCATCGGCGAGCGTGAGGACACCGTAGAGCGGCCATTTGCCGTCGACCGCTTTAAGCTCAATCGGGGCCGCGTTGCCTTCACCATCGGCGCCCGTGGCCGCGTCGCTGATCGCCATGGCTTGCAGGCGCGTGCCCCCTGATACCGTTCCCAGCGCGCTGATCGCGGTCAGCTCTTCCTCGTCCAAGCCACGCTGCCAGATCTCAACCTCGAGATCGCCGCCAAGGATTTGCTGCCCGCTCGATTGCAGTTCGCGCTCGATCGAGGCTGTCAGCGTGCCAATCGCCGCCAGTGCGGCGGTGCCAAGGAAGATGCACACGACCAGCAGCCGCAACCCTTTGAATCGCGCGTTGAGATCGCGCCGGGCCAGCTTCCACGCGTCGCCCCAGCTCAGACCCGCTGCGCGTGCGCTCAAGGGTTTTCCCCGGCGCGGTCAGAGACAATCTTGCCGTCGGCCATGGTCAACACCCGCTCGCAGCGTTCCGCCAGCGCGCGGTCATGAGTGATGATCAGCAAGGTGGCGCCGGTCTCAGCGCGGCGGGCAAAGAGCAGATCGACGATTTCTTCGCCGGTTGTCACGTCGAGATTGCCGGTCGGCTCGTCCGCAAAGATCAGATCGGGGCGCGGGGCAATGGCGCGGGCGATGGCGACGCGCTGCTGCTCTCCACCCGAAAGCTGTGTGGGGTAATGATCGGTCCGGTGTCCCAGGCCCACCGCTTCGAGCTCGGCCCGCGCGCGCGCGCTGGCGTCTTCGCTGCCGGCCAGTTCCATCGGAGTGGCGACGTTTTCGGTCGCGGTCATGGTGGGCAGCAGGTGGAAGGCCTGCAGGACGATCCCGATCCGCCCACGGCGCGCCTGCGCCAGGCCATCTTCGTCCAAATCCGCAAAGTTCTGCCCCGCGACGCTCAGGTCTCCGCCGCTGGCGCGTTCCAGACCCGAGAGCACCGCCATCAGCGAGCTCTTCCCCGAGCCCGATGGCCCAAGCAGCGCGACGACCTCTCCAGGAGCGATATCGAGATCGATACCCTTGAGAATATCCACCGGCGCGGCCGCGCTGCCAAGCGTCAGCGTCAGGCTGCGCGCGCTGATCGCGGGTCCGGACGCTCCGGGAGCGGCCGCTGCGGTAGCGGAGGTGGAGGAGGGCTCAACCATGGTGTCAGAAGCGGAACCAAGGGAGCCGGGAGCGAAGGGGCTTGTTTGACTTGTCACACAGACCAAATGGGATAGGGGCAGGGGCGAGGCAAGGACCTAATGAAAGGCTGATACATGCCAATACGAATCAGGCGCGTTAAAGTTGCGTGTGCGGTGATTTTTGCGGCGCTTTTCCCGCTCGCGGCGTGCAGCGAAACCGGCGGTGAGGCCGAGGCCGTGCCGGTCAACGCTGTCAGTGAGGGTCCCGATGGTCTCGAACCCATTCCCGTTATGGGTGAGGAAGTGCGGATCTTGACCTTCGGCGACAGTCTTTTTGCCGGCTATGGCCTGGAAGACGCGCAGGGCGACAGCTACCCGGCGAAGCTCGAAGCGGCGCTGCGCGGGCGCGGTGTCAACGCGCGGATCGCCAACGCCGCGGTGCCTGGCGACACCAGCGCGGCGGGGCGCCAGCGGCTTCAATTTGTGCTCGATGAGCAGGATCAGACGCCGCATCTCTTTATCCTTGAATTGGGCGGAAACGATTTACTGCGCGGGCTCTCGCCTGAGGAAACCCGCGCGAATTTTGTCGCTATGCTTGATGAGCTGAAGGCGCGCGCGATTCCCGTGTTGATCATGGGTATGCGGGCGCCGCCCAATTATGGCCCCGAATACGTTGCCGCTTTTGACGCGCTGTATGGCGATCTGGCGCGGGAATACGACACCGCGCTGATCCCGTTCTGGCTCGAGGAAATCTATCAGGACCCCCAGCTGTTCCAACAGGATCGCATCCACCCGACGGTGGAAGGCATCGAAGAACTGGTGGGCGCTACGGTTGACCAGGTCGCCGCGGCTATCCCGGAGCCTGACAAGGCCTAAAGGCCCGCCAGAGCTCCACCGCTGACCCGCCACACAGCGGCTTCCTCGGCGATTTCGTCAAACGGCGCGAGCTCGGTCCCCGTCATCCACACTTGCGCGCGGCCGGCTCGCAGTCGGCGGAACAATTCGGTGCGTCGCACCGGGTCCAGATGCGCCGCGACCTCGTCGAGCAAGAGCACGCTTGGTCGCCCCTCCGCAGCGAGCGCACCATGGGCCAAGGTGATGGCAATCAGCATCGCCTTTTGTTCGCCGGTTGAGCACAATGCGGCGGCGATGCCGCTGGATGCCATTTCGACGGCCAGCTCGTCGCGATGTGGACCCGTAAGAGCGCGGCCCGCCGCCGCGTCGCGGGGGCGTTCGCGCGCGAAGCTGGCCATGAGGTCGGACGCGTTGGTCGGGCCGCCGGGGCGATAGGTGAGAGCGGGCTTGGCAAAGGGTTCGGGCGGCAAAGCGGAGAGTTCGTCGGTCAGCCTCGCAATCAGCGCGCTGCGCGCAGCGGCGATCTGGCTGCCGTGCTGAGCGGCCTGCGCTTCGATGGCGTCGAGCCAGCGGGCATCTGTGCGCTCTTCGAGCAGCCGGTTGCGTTCGCGCAGCGCCGTTTCGTATTGCGAGACCGACCGCGCATGGCCCGGCTCGATCGCAAGCGTCATGCGGTCCACAAAGCGTCGCCGCGCGCCCGCGCTGTCGGTGAACAGGCCATCCATGGCGGGCGTCAGCCAACTCACCGCGTGCCATTCGGACAAAGCCGCGGCGGTCGCCTCGGCTCCGTTGACGCGCACGAGCCGGCGGGTGGGGCGCTCGGGCTCGGTGTAGGTGCCCAGACGCGCGGAGACCTGGCCTTGTTCGAGCAGGCTGGCGCCGATCGCAAATCCGGGCGCCTGTTCACCTGGCGCGGGGTGGCGGGCAAGGTCGATCAGCGCGGCGCGGCGCAGACCACGTCCCGGGCTCAGCAGGCTGATCGCTTCCAGAACATTGGTCTTGCCCGCTCCATTCTCGCCCACAAGCAGGTTGAAATGCGCGGTCTCAGTGAGCGCGCTTTCCCGGTGGTTGCGGAAGTTCTGAAGGGTGATCTTGGCGAGCGACATGGGCGTTTTCGGGGTTAGCACGCGGCGCGCCGATAGCCAGTGAGACTGGCCTCGAAATACCCAATCCTAATAGGTGGGAAAAATCACCAATCTTTCGGATTGATGAACGAGAGGGTGTTTCACCATTCATGCGAAAACCGCAGAATTCCAACATTTTTCGAGTTTGGCACACCTCCTGCATGGTGTTCAGTGTCCCAAGGCATGAGCCCGAACGGACACCAAATCTGACCAAGGAGACCTTTTGTAATGTCTGTAGCCGCCAACAACTTCGCCGCCGCCGCCTTTGCGGTTCTGATTTCGGCCAGCCTCTTCGCTTACGCGATCATCCCCGCCAGCCCGACCGTGATGGTCTGAGCCCGGTTCTAACCCTCTCTAAGCCCCCAAAGGAACACCCCCGCCATGTTTACCAACGACACCACCGGCCGTCTGTTCGCCGCCGCTTTTTCGGTAATGCTTACGATCGGCACTTTCGCCTACGCGATCGTCCCGGCGACCCCTTCGCTCGCCTGATCCTCTTCAACCCAACCGAAAGGAAGACAATAAGAATGCTTGTCCCAACCGATTTTCCCCAGCATGTTAGCGACCGGTTGCTTGCGGTTGCCGCGGCCCTTGTGGTCACCGGCGTCCTGCTTGCCACCGTGATCATCCCGGCAAGCCCGGCGATCGCTACCAGCCCTATTGCCATAGGAGTTCTGGCATGAACAATGTAACGAAAGGATCAGGCGGTATGCCTCCGAAGAAGTTCCGTCTGGATAAAGGTGATGCCAAGCTTGCCGGAGTGTGCGGCGGTATCGCCAATTACTTCGGAGTGGACGCTCTGATTGTGCGTCTGGCTTTTGTCATCGCAACGCTTGTGGGCTTCGGCAGCCCGATCCTGATCTATCTGATCATCGCTTTGATCGCCGACTGACTGTGTGAGATCACCTTGCGGACCCGGTTTTTGCAAAAGGGTCTCACACAGCCTGACATCGATGAAAAACCGGGAGGGGCCACACCATTGGGTGCAGGGCCCCTTCTTTTTTGTTCGTGTCCACTCGGACGGGCGAACACCCCCAAACACAACCAATCACATCGCTGAGATGCCGCCGTCCAGCTTCACTTCAGCCCCGGTCATGAAGCGGCTTTCGTCGCTCGCGAGGTAAACCACGGCGTTGGCGATATCGTTGGGCTCACCGACGAATTTGAGCGGAATCTGCCGCGCCAGCTTTTCTAAGAGCACATCCTTATCAAGCTGCGCGTTGCGCGCTGTGCCATCGAGGATGGGCGTGTCGACAAAGGTGGGGTGAACCGAATTACAGCGGATCTGCATGTTCTTCTTTGCGCAGTGGAGCGCGATCGACTTCGACATCATCCACACCGCCGCTTTCGACGCGTTATAGGCGGGCATGGTGTCGCTCGCGATGAGCCCGGCAATGCTCGAGATGTTGATGATCGATCCCGGAGCGTGCTCGCGCATCAGCGGGAGCGCTTTCTGGCAGCCATGCACGATCGAGGTGACGTTGATGTCAAAGCAGCGCTGCCAGTCCTCAATTTTGACCGTCTCGATATTGCCTCCAACGCCGATCCCGGCGTTGTTGACCAGCACGTTGAGCCCGCCCATCTGCTCGCGCGCAGCCTCGACGGCGGTTTCCCATTGATCGGGCTTGGTCACGTCATGCCCGATCGAAAAGGCGGTGCCTTCGCCCATCTCGGCGTTGACGATCGCTGCGGTTTCCGCCGCGCCTTCGCCGTTAATGTCGGTCGCCAGCACGCGCGCGCCCTCTTGCGCCAGGCGGATGCAATGCGCCCGGCCAAGCCCTTGGGCCCCGCCCGTTACCAGCGCGAGTTTGCCTTCGCAGCGTTTGGTCATTCCTTATATCCCTCTCTCACGTGTTTGAATTCTCATCCCAGAAATCCGGGCGTCATTAACATGGCGATGCGCACATCGACCCCGTGGCCTGCCTCGCGCCATTGCGCAACAAAATCGGCAAGCGCATCTAGCGGCACGCGGTGGACGGTAATGTTCTCATCCGCCAATCCGCCACCCTCAGCGACTTTGGTCAGCTTGGTCGCTTTGAGCAGGGTGAACATTTCCGAGACCATGCCGGGGGAAGAGTAAAATTCGCCCAGCACCTCGAGCTGCGCGGCGCGGTAGCCGGTCTCTTCTTCCAGCTCGCGCGCGGCGGCCTCGATGGCCGCTTCGCCTTCGCTGCCGTCGTCATCGCCGACAAGGCCCGCGGGAATCTCAAGGCAAAACCGGCCCAAAGGCACGCGGTACTGGCTCACCAGGATGACATAGCGGGTGCCGTCTGCGTCTTCGTCCAGAGCGATGATCGCGGCGGCGCGGATGCCGCGCGCGCGCCCGACATAATCCCAGCGTCCGAGCGTCTTGGCGGTGATGAAGCGGCCGTCCCATTGAATCTCTTCGGGCAGATCGGCGTCGCGGTCGCGAACAAAATCCATGGCGCGAATGAATCCGGTATCAGTCATATCGCCCGCGGGCTTAGACTTCGATCAGCCGGTCGGGAAGCTCGTTTTCGTCGTCATCGGAACGGGGGAAGTGTTGGGCGAGAACAAAGCCGACGTCGCGCACGCCTTCGGCGAGTCCTTCGGCAACGCGCCCGGCCTTAATCTCTCTCAGCATATCGACCATGGCTTCGCCCCAGACCTCAGGCTCGACTTTTTCGGCGATGGATTGGTCGGCCACGATTTCCGCACGGTGCTCGCGCATGGAGAGATAGATGAGGATACCAGTGCGACCATGGGTGCGCGCCTCTGCGCCGACCTTGAAGTGGCGGACAGCGGCGTCGTGTACGCGCGCCTCGCGCACAGGCGAGGGGATGAGCGCGAACTTGAGCGGCTCCCATTGCTGCGCCCATAGGACAAGCGCGAAGGTCAGCACGCCAAGGCCAATCGTCATGCTGGCGAGCGCGCCGGTCGACCATTCGTGCCCCCAGCCGCCCATCAGCCCCTCGACCACGACCCAGTCCCACAAATTGAGGAAGGGCGCGGGGAAGGCCGCGAAAAAGCTCATCATCGTGAAGGCAAGCGCAATCGACCACAGCAGAGCGACATCGGTGTACCCGTCGCTGCGATCGGCGAGTACGGTGAGGATTTCGCCAGACGTGCTCAGTTCGGCCTGTTCGACCGCTTTCGAGACAATTGCGTGCTGTTCTTTGGTGAGATAGCTCATCTACCAGCCTCCCGAGGCGCCGCCGCCGTTGAAGCTTCCGCCTCCAAAGCCTCCAAAGCCACCGCCTCCTCCAAAACTGCCGCCGCCAAAGCTTCCACCGCCGCTCCAGCCGCCACTCGAACGACCACCGCTGAGCGCGCCGCGAACCACGGCTGAGCCAACTTCCCACAGGATGATATCGCGAGCGGTGCGGCCCCAGCCATCATCCCAATCGTCATCATCCCAATCGTCATCATCCCAGTCTTCATCATCCCTGCGTCTGCCGTGGCGTTTGCCCCAAGGGCCTTTTTTGCGCTTTTTGTAGCGTCGCCGGCGAGAGCGGCCACGGATCAGCGGGAAGACGAAAAAGGCGAACATCAAAAACAGCCAAATGAGCGTTCCGATGGGGAAACCGCCCTTGTTCCTCTGGCCTTTTTCGGCCTCGATCTCCGCTTGCGCGATAGCTTTTGCATCGGCGGGCTCTAGGTTGAGCCGCTCAATCATCTGATCGACGGCGCTATCAATTCCCGCCGCAAATTGTCCGCTACGAAAAGCAGGGCGCAAGGTGTTGCGAATAAGTCTGCCCGAGTTGATATCCGTCAGGCGGTCTTGCGCGGCCGGCCCGGTTTTGATTGCCATTTGTCGGTCGTTGACGGCGATCAAGAGCAGTACACCCTCATCGGTCTCGCTCCCGCCGATACCCCATTCTTCCGCCAAATCGACAGAGTAGAGGTCTATGTCCTCGCCTTCGGTCGAGCTGATTGTGGCAACAATAATTGCTCGGCCCGTCTCGCGATTGTAAGCGCGCAGCTTGGCATCGAGCTGCGCCTCCTCTGCCGCCGGGATCAGATCGACCGCGTCATAGACGGGACCATCGGGGCGGGGTGGGTAATCCTGCGCGTGAGCGGGAGCCACCAGCGCTGCAAAGAGCAGCGCCAGCAGCGCCAGCAACGCCAGAGCCGAACGCCAACGGGTCATTATCGGGTTCGAACGGGTACTCAATTGTCGCTGATGTCGAACTCGGCCTCGGGCGCGACCTCGCTGCCGGGCTGGGCGCTGAAGGGCTCCATCGGTTCTGCACCGTGGACGATGTTCGCGCCGATCGTGTCGGGGAAGGTGCGGATCGTGGTGTTATACTGGCGCACCGCTTCGTTGTACTTGGTGCGCGCATTGTCGATGCGGTTCTCGGTCCCTTCGAGCGCGACCATAAGATCGGCAAATTGTTGATTGCTCTTGAGCTCGGGATATTGCTCCACGACGGTGCGGAAGCTGCCCAGAGCCGCGGTGAGCTGGTTTTGACCCTCCTGAAACTCCGCGAATTCCTCGGCGTCGTAAAGATCCTCGGTGGTCACCGTGATGCCCATGGCGCGGGCGCGGGCATTGGTGACATTGGTGAGGATATCGCGCTCGCTGATGGCAGCGGCCTCAGCGGTGGATACAAGGTTCGGGATCAGGTCAGCGCGGCGCTGATAGGCGCTTTGAACATCGGCCCACTTGGCCTTGGCCTCTTCTTCTGCTGCCGGGACCGAGTTTATCCCGCAAGCAGCAAGGCTGAGCGCGGCCAGGCCCACCAGAGCGGTGCGAAGACTGTGTGCGATTTTCACGAGAATTCCCTCCAATAGACGCGCAGCGGACAGCGGGGCCCCGCGCGCAAGTGTCTGTATTGCTAATATAGCACACCCCTAACCGGTTTCAACCGGGGGAAGGGGCCTTTGGCCCGCTTGGCAAGGCGATGTGAGAGTGCCACAACGCGTTGAGCGCAGCCTTTCGAAGGGGGATCGTCCATGCTGTCAGACTTCAAAGAATTCATCGCCAAAGGCAATGTCATGCAACTGGCCGTCGCGGTCATTATCGGCGGGGCGTTCGCAACCATTGTCAAATCGCTGACCGACGAAGTGATCATGCCTGTCGTGGGCGCGGTCTTTGGCGGGGCGGACTTTTCATCCTATTTTATCCTGCTCTCGGTGCCCGAAGGCTATGAAGGCGCGCTAACGGACTACGCCGCTCTTAAGGAAGCGGGCGCGGCAATGATCGGCTATGGCGCGTTCCTGACCGCGGTGATCAATTTTGTGATCCTCGCTTTCATCATTTTCCTGATGGTTCGCTACACCATGAAAGTGATGGAGCAGATGGAGAAGAAGGACGAAGAGCCTGCGGCTGAGGAGCCCGCAGGCCCGACCGAGATCGAACTGCTGACCGAGATTCGGGACAGTTTGGCGAAGTGATTGGAGAGAAGGTGGGGGCGACGCTCTCACCCTTGCTCACTTCCTATTCAGCATTTTGGCGCTATATAGAGCGCGTCGGCTTGCCGACTATGGCGATAAAGTGCAGCGTGCAATAGGCACAACGGACCCGGGGGCAGTACCCGGCGGCTCCACCATAACCCTCTGAGAGCAGGGGCTTTTGACGGGGCCGAACTAGGATCGACGTGGGCTGAAAAGCGTTGTTTTTACCCGGGCTGAGTAACCCGTAATAGGCTCAATCTCATAAGTGCCAATGATAATGAAGCACTCGCTCTCGCTGCGTAATTTTACGGTCTAACGACCTGAATTTACAAAGCTAAAGCGCGGTTGGACCCACCGGGCAACAGAAGCGGATTCCGGGGGCCCGGGGGGGCCTAGCAACAGAACCCCCCATCGCATTCCTCCGTGGGAGAGGGCCAGTCGTTCGTCACAGAACACCGGTCCTCGCCCGGAAAAAACAAAGGCGTGGGGGCCTAGCAACGGCAACCCCCCATCGCATTCCTCCGTGGGAGAGGGCCAGTCGTTCGTCACAGAACACCGGTCCTCGCCCGGAAAAAACAAAGGCGTGGGGGCCTAGCAACGGCAACCCCCCATCGCATTCCTCCGTGGGAGAGGGCCAGTCGTTCGTCACAGAACACC